>NVSV01000027.1:0-12007 GCA_002732835.1 Candidatus Pelagibacter sp. | reverse complement strand
CAAAATTCATTAACGGATTAAATAAATCTGGAATTAAATTGGATAGAAAAATTCTAGCAGAAATAGCCTATGATAATCCTGAGGCATTTAAAACAATAGTGAAGATTAATTAAGTGCTGCTTGAGCTTTTTTTACTATGTTTTTAAATGCCTCAGGATTATCATAGGCTATTTCTGCTAGAATTTTTCTATCCAATTTAATTCCAGATTTATTYAATCCATTAATGAATTTTGAATAAGTCAAACCTTCTGCTCTAACTCCAGCATTGATTCTTTGTATCCACAATSCTTTAAAATCTCTTTTTTTGTTTCTTCTATCTCTGTAAGCATATTGCATAGCTTTTTCGGCAGCTTGCTTAGCAGCTCTAATTGTATTTTTYCTTCTGCCCCACTGTCCTTTAACAGCTTTAAGAACTTTTTTATGTTTAGCTCGACTTGTAACTCCTCTTTTTACTCTAGCCATTTCAACCTCTTAAATTATAAGGCATGTAGGATTTAACTATTTTGCTGTCTTGTTTGGACATAATAGTCGTGCCTCTTTGTTTTCTAATTTGTGAATTCGTTCTTTTGATCATRCCATGCCTTTTTCCAGCTTGAGCCATTACCACTTTGCCTTTAGCTGTAATTTTAAATCTTTTTTTTGCTGAACTTTTGGTTTTTAATTTTGGCATGATGCCGGGAGTTATACAAATATTAATATTAATTTACAACTAGAATTATTGCCTATAAAGGCTGGATAACCATGACAATTTGCTTTCCATCAAACTTTGGTTGGAGTTCTACTCTTCCAATTTCTTGCATATCTTGTTTAATTTTCTCCATTAATTCATCTCCAAGATGTGGGTGCCGAAGTTCTCTTCCTTTAAACTTAATAGTAAACTTTACTTTATCTCCCTTTGATAWAAATTTTTGAGCATTTTTAATTTTAAAAGWATARTCATGAATTTCTGTTACAGGTCTAAGTTTAATTTCTTTTAATTCTATTTTTTTTTGTTTTTTTTTTGCTTTGTTTGCTTTTTTTTGTTGGTCATACTTGAATTTTCCCATATCCATTATTTTGCAAACAGGTGGATTTGCATTAGGAGCAATTTCGATTAAATCTAAACCTTCGTCTTTAGCTTTTGCAATAGCCTCTTTCAAATTTAATATTCCTAGATTTTCGCTTTCATTTGTAATTACTTGTACCTCAGGAGAAGTGATTTTATAATTTGATCGAGGACCTTTAAATTTGGTTCTTCTTTGAAAATAATTTTGTTTAAAATCTGCCACTTAATTTGATGGTGCTTTATTCAAAGCAGAAAATTTTTTTAGAAATGTATCAACTTCCATATTTTCTTGTTTATTAGAGTCCAATCTTCTAATAGTTACTGTGTTACTGTCAACTTCTTTTTTCCCACAAATTAACAAAAGTGGTATCTTTGATAAAGAATGCTCTCTAATTTTRTAGTTTAAATTATGATTTTTTAAGTCAACTTCACATTTAATAYCTGTTTTTTTTATTTTATCATAAACTTTTTTTGCATAAGYATCGAAATCATTAGAAACTGGAATAACTATTGCTTGTAAAGGTGAAATCCAAAATGGCAGTTTRCCTGAATAATGTTCAATTAAAATTCCAATAAATCTCTCTAGTGAACCAAACAAAGCTCTATGTAACATAACAGGAATTTTTTTTGAACCGTCTTTGTCTATAAATGTGGCACCTAGTCTACCTGGCAAGTTTAAATCAACTTGTAAAGTTCCACATTGCCAATCACGACCAATACTATCTCTAAGTACAAAATCAATTTTTGGTCCATAAAAYGCWCCTYCRCCTTTATTAATTTCATATTTTAGTTTTGWTTGTTTTATTGCTTTTAATAATGCAGTTTCCGCTTTATCCCAAATTTTATCATCTCCCACTYTTTTTTGTGGTCTATCAGAAAACTGTAATAGAACATTTGTAAAGCCAAGATCTTTATAAATTTCTAATATCAAATTTGTTACACTTAAACATTCATTRGTAATTTGATCTTCAGTGCAAAAAATATGAGCATCATCTTGAGTGAATGCTCTAACTCTTAACAAGCCATGTAAAGCGCCCGATGGTTCATAACGATGTACTTTTCCGAATTCAGACATCTTTAAAGGTAAATCTCTGTAGCTTTTTAAACCTTGATTAAAAACCTCCACGCAGCCCGGACAATTCATTGGTTTAATTGCAAATATTTTTTCATCAGGTGTTGTAGAAGTATACATATGTTCTCCAAATTTTTCCCAATGTCCTGATTTTTCCCACAATGATTTATCTAAAATTTCTGGAGTATTTATTTCTTTATAACCAGCTTCATCTTGTTTACCCCTCATATAAGCAATCAGTTTTTGAAAAAGATTCCAACCTTTGTAGTGCCAAAAAACTGAACCTGGACTTTCTTCTCTGAAATGAAATAGATCCATTTCTTTACCAAGTTTCCTATGATCTCTTTTTTCRGCTTCTTCAATTCTTTTTAAGTATTCATCTAAATCTTTTTGAGTTGACCAACTTGTTCCATAAACTCTTTGTAGCATTTCATTGTTMGAATCRCCCTTCCAATAAGCTCCTGACACTTTTGTAAGTTTAAAAAATTTTCCTATTTTTCCTGTAGATAGTAAATGAGGCCCCTTGCATAGATCGTGCCATTTTCCATGAAAGTATATTGAAACCTCTTCATCTTTTGGAATGTTTTGAATTATTTCTGCCTTATAGGTTTCGCCATTTTTATTAAAATGATTTATTGCTTTTTCGCGATTCCAAACTTCCCTACGCGTAGGTTCATCCCTTTCAATAATTTCATGCATTTTCTTTTCTATTTTTTCTAGATCTTCCTTGGTAAAAGACTCTTTTCTAGCAAAGTCGTAATAAAACCCATTTTCTATTACTGGTCCAATTGTAACTTGTGTGCCTGGAAAAAGTTCTTGAACTGCCATTGCAAGTATATGAGCTGTATCATGCCTGATTGTTTCAAGTCCTTCATTATCCTTAGATGCAAAAATCTTAATTGAACAATCTTTTTCAATTGTGTAACTTAAATCTTTTAGTTCACCATCTACACTCATAATAAGTGCCTGCTTTGATAATGACTTGCTAATTTTTTCAGCAATCTCTAATCCGKTTATTTTATTTTGGAAGTTTAATTTATTTCCGTCTGGTAGAGTTATRTTTGGCATTTAATTAAATAATTTTTTGTACTCTGAATAAGTAGAAAAACACATTTTTTCAACATTAAATTTCTTCATCACATTTTTTCTACCTTCAATGCCCATTGATTTCAATGTTTCGTCATTTAAATCAAAAATATGAGAAAGTTTTTGACTTAATAAATCAGAGTTGCCCGMAGRATATAAAAAACCTGTTTTTTCATCAATTATTGTYTCATTAGAACCACCAATGTTGCTAGCAATAATAGGTTTTTCCATGGCTTGTGCTTCTACTGCAACTCTTCCAAATGCTTCCGGTTCAATAGAACTTGATATCACAATATCGGAAATTTTATAAGCGATAGGCATTAGTTCAAAGTTATCAATAAAAATTACATCATTAATTAATCTGTACTGCTCAACAAGTCTTATAAGTCTTTTTTTATAAATTTTTCTACCTTGRTCACTRCCAAGAATAACTGCAATAAATTTTTTTTGKGGTTCATTAATTTTAAGYTTATTTAAAGCTTCTAAAAAAATTTCATGACCTTTCCAAGCTGTAATTCTGGCAGGAAGAATTATAACTTTTTTTTCTTTATCAATTTTCCACTTATTTATTAATTGTACTTCGTCTTGTTCTTTAATTTTTTTTGGATCATAATAATCAGTATTTATACCTCTAAAGATAACTAAAAATTTTTTTTCAGGTTTAAGATATTTTGAATAATTTTCATTTATATGTGAAAAAATAAAATTTGATCCAGCAATTATTAAGTTTGATCTTACCATTACTGAGTTATAAAATTTTTTTATGTTGCTTTTAAAATTAAATGTTCCATGAAATGTTGTAACAAACTTTCTACCGGTTATTTTAGTTGCAATTAAGCACGACCAAGCAGGTGCTCGGCTTCTTGCATGTACGATATTWATATTTAATAYTAGTATAATAATTGTTAATATAATTGCATTTAACAATATTAAAATTGGATTTTTACTCTGTACTGGTAGCCTAATTAATTTTACTTTCTTTCTATTGATATATTTGGTTAATGTGCCGCCACTAGTAACTATATAAGATGAGCAATCATTTTCATAAAGATAGTGAGCAAGATCGTAACAGCCTATCTCCGCTCCCCCATATCCTAATTTTGGAATAACTTGTAAAACTTTTAATTTARATGGCATTTAATAATYWATTATAATATCACATTATTTAATTATCTTTTATGAGTA
Organism: Candidatus Pelagibacter sp.; assembly: GCA_002732835.1. Lineage (GTDB taxonomy): Bacteria > Pseudomonadota > Alphaproteobacteria > Pelagibacterales > Pelagibacteraceae > Pelagibacter. The sequence continues at coordinate 7,619 of NVSV01000027.1, read as the reverse complement.
AATTTAGATATTTGAAAATTTCCAAAACTAAAAAATTAAGGTGCATATTTTTAAATACTAATTCTAAGCTATTTGTAGTTTTTCTTCATGGATTTATGTCTGATTTGGAAGGTGAAAAACCTAAAGCTTTTCAAAGATATTGTAAAAAAAAAAAACTAGGATTTCTTGCATTAGAATATTCTGGGCATGGGAAATCTTCAGGAAAATTTACTAAAGGAAATGTAAGTAAATGGACTAAAGAAATTAAATACACAATAAAAAAAATCGTAAAAAAAAATAATTTTATTTTAATAGGTTCAAGCATGGGATCTTGGTTATCATTAAATCAATTCAAATATTTTAAAAAACAGATTAAAGGATTCTTAGGGATTGGTTCTGCACCAGAATTTTTAGAAAGATTAATGTGGAATAAATTTACAAAAAAAATGAAGAAAGAAACTATTAAAAATGGAATATATTATTTAAAGCATGGAAACTATGAATATCCTATTTCATTACAATTAATAAAAGATGGTAGRAAAAATAAAGTATTTAGTAAGAAAATAAGATCAAAAATTCACGTAACTATGATTCATGGAAGTAAAGACGAAGCAGTTCCAATCATTTATTCAAGAAAAATTCTAAGGCTGTTTAGTAAATCTAAAAAAAGATTAACAATTGTTAAAAATGGAGATCACAGTTTRTCGTCTGCAAAAAATTTAAAAATATTATTGAAAGAGTTAGATTTRCTTATAAAATTCATTAATTAACTTGCAATACCAACTATTTTTTTAGTTGATATTGGATTTTCTAATTTATCNNAACATTTCTTTAGGACAGACTTGAATAAAATTATAAATTTCTNNTATCAAAATTATTTATTATTTTTTTTGATAGTTCAGAATTTGTTTCGCTATAGTGTTCTTCTATTAAGGCTTTAAGATATTTAATCCAATATTGAGTTTGAATTTTTTGCCAAATAACTGAATCGGGATTCACATATTTTTCAAAATCTAAAAATGGATCATAWATAAAAGCYATACCTCCTGTCATACCRGCTGCAAAATTATCTCCTACTTTTCCTAAAATAACAACTACACCTTCTGTCATGTATTCACATCCATTAGAATCACATCCTTCTATTACTGATAAAGCTCCTGAATTTCTAACAGCAAATCTTTCGCCTGCTTTACCCGATGCAAATAATTTTCCTGAAGTAGCTCCATATAAGACTGTATTGCCTATAATTGTRTTTTCATCACTTTTTAAATTACTTGTCTTTGGTAGACGAATTACTAATTTAGCGCCGGATAATCCTTTACCAACATAATCATTTGCATCTCCAAATAATCTTAATTTTAATCCTTTAATTCCAAATGCACCAAATGATTGACCCGCAGAACCATAAAGATCAATAGAAATAAAATCATCAGGCAGCTTTTTATTATTAAATTCCTTATAAATATAATGTGATAGTCTAGTACCAACCGCTCTATGGATATTTTTTATATCGTATGATTTATATATTTTTTCTTTATTGTTAAATTTTTCTTTTATATCTTTGTAAATTTGCTCATCCAAAGTATCAGGTACTTTATTAATAATTTTTTTTTCACAATATCTCTTATTTTCACCAGGATCAGCTTGAACAAACAATGGGTTTAAATCTAGATCATCAAGACTTTCTGAACCTTTGCTTACCTGTCTTAATAAATCAGTTCTGCCAATAATTTCATTTAACGATTTAAAACCTAAACTTGCTAAAATCTCCCTTACCTCTTCAGCAATAAAAGTAAATAGATTAACTACTTTTTCTGGTGTGCCTGTAAATTTTTCTCTAAGTTTTTCATCTTGAGTACATACTCCTACTGGACATGTATTTGAATGACATTGTCTTACTAATATACAACCCATTGCTACAAGCGACGTAGTTCCGATTCCAAATTCTTCTGCTCCCATCATTGCTGAGATTACAATATCTCTTCCTGTTTTTATTCCACCATCTGTTCTTAGAGTTACACGATGTCTTAGATTATTTAATGTAAGTATTTGATTAGCTTCTGTAAGTCCCATCTCCCAAGGTATGCCAACATATTTTATGCTTGTTTGAGGACTTGCTCCTGTACCTCCAGAATGACCRGAAATTAAAATAATATCAGCTTTAGCTTTTGCAACACCTGCAGCAATTGTCCCAACACCACTTGATGCAACTAATTTTACTCCAACTCGAGCATTTGGATTAACCTGTTTTAAATCATAAATTAATTGTGCAAGATCTTCTATTGAATAAATATCATGATGAGGCGGAGGCGAAATAAGAGTAACTCCTGGAGTTGAGTGTCTTAATTTTGCAATATCTTTTGTAACTTTAAAACCTGGTAATTGTCCTCCCTCTCCAGGTTTTGCACCTTGTGCTATTTTTATTTCTATTTCATTACAATTGTTTAAATAATCAATTGTAACACCAAATCTAGCAGAGGCTATTTGTTTTACTCTAGAGTTCGAACTATCTCCATTTTCTAAAATTTTGAACCTTTTTGGATCTTCTCCTCCCTCACCACTGCAAGAAGCTCCCTTAATTCTATTCATGCCAATTGCAAGAGTTTCATGTGCCTCTTGTGATAAAGCTCCATGTGACATGCTTCCACTCCCAAATCTTTTTAATATTTCTGTTTTATCTTCGACTTGTGAAATATCTATTGGCTTATTTTTATTTTTGAATCCTATTAAATCTCTAAGATTAATTGGTGGTAAATTATAAATTGCTTTAGTGTATTTTTTATAAGTTTCATAAGACTTATTAGCAACAGCATGCTGCAACATATGAATTAAATTTCCTTGATACTGGTGTGTTTCGCCATTCCTTCTATATTTATAAATTCCCCCAATTGGTAAAACGCTTATGTTTTCTTTAAATGCTTGATCGTGAATTTBCCTGATTTTTTTTTCAATTCCAATTACACCAATTCCAGAGATTTTAGATGTAATTCCTGGAAAAAATTCAGATACTAWYGWTCTRCTTAATCCTAYMGTTTCAAAATTRCCTCCTCCTCTATATGAGCTTAATACYGAAATACCCATCTTRGACATRATTTTTAAWAGACCATTATTTACTGCTTGAATRTAACGCTTAACACATTCATCTATGGTTAATTTACCAAATAATTTCTTTTCATATCTTTGATGTATTGTATCTAAAGCCAAATATGGATTTATCGTTGTRGCTCCARCACCTAATAAAGTAGCATATGAATGAGTGTCTAATGCTTCACCTGTTTGAATATTAAGAGAAACATATCCTCTTAATCTCATTTTAATTAAGTAAGAATTGATAGCTCCTACTGCTAAAAGCATAGGAATAGGTATCTTATTTTCATTTAAATTTTTATCAGTTAAAATTATTTGTTTTATACCTTCTCTAACAGCTATCTCTGATAAATTAATAATGTTATCTAAACTTTTTTTTAACGTAGAAGTTTTTTCAAATGTACAGTTAATAATAGTAAAACTTTTCTTAAAATATTCTTTGAATTTTAAAAATTGTGAATTTGATAATATTGGACTATCTAAAACATAAATATTTTCTTTAGTTAAATTATTAAAATCTAAAATATTTCCCATATTTCCAAATCTAGTTTTTAAACTCATAACTTTATTYTCTCTTAAAGAATCAATTGGTGGATTTGTAACTTGACTAAAATTCTGCCTGAAATAATGGTTAAGTGGTCTATATCTATCGGATAAAACAGCAACTGGAGTATCATCACCCATAGATCCGGTCGCTTCTTTAGATTCCTCTACCATTGGGTGTAAAATTAATTCTAAATCTTCAATACTTAGTCCAAAAACATACTGTCTTTTTCTTAACTCATCTCCATAGAAAAWTCTTTTTTCATTTTTAACATAAAACTTTTTATCAAGATCAATAATTTGATTATTGAAATGCTTGTACTCTTTTGCAAGGTAATTTTTAATTTGAATATTGTGAAAGACGTTTCCTTTATCTAACTTAATACCTATGATTTGTCCTGGCCCCAATCTACCTTTGCTTACGATTTTATTTTCTTCTAAAGATACCATTCCAGTTTCGGACCCAGCAAATAGAAGTTTATCTTTAGTAACAATATATCTTAAGGGTCTTAATCCATTTCTATCGTTTGCAACAATAGCCCAATCATTATCTGTTGCAGCAATAGCAGCGGGTCCATCCCAAGGTTCGATGGTACTATTTAAAAAATTAAATAGTTGTTGGTGATTTCTTGGCAATGTTTTGCTTTTTTTTGACCAAGCATCTGGAATTAACATCAATTTTGCGAGAGGCGCAGAATGTCCAGACCGGTTTAACAATTCAAATACGTTATCTAGTGCAGCAGAATCGGAATTACCTGAACTTATAACTGGTTTAAGATCTTCCTCCATTCCTTTAAACAGTTCACTATTCATCTCTTGTTCGTGAACTTTCATCCAATTAATATTGCCTTTTAATGTATTTATTTCTCCATTATGTGCTAAAGCCCTAAATGGCTGTGCAAGATCCCAACTAGGAAAAGTATTCGTAGAATATCTTTGATGAAAAATTGCAAATCTAGAAATAAATCTTTCGTCTTGTAAGTCGGGATAAAATTCGGACAATGTTTCAGCAAGAAACATGCCTTTATAAATTATCGATTTTGAACTAAATGAACATATGTAAAAATCTTTTAATTGAGAATTTAAAACTTTTTTTTCTATTTTTCTTCTAATTATATAAAGTTGTCTCTCAAGTTCTTTGTCTTTAAGAGTACTGTTATTTGATTTGAAAATAACTTGACTGATTTCAGGTCTTGTCAGTTCTGCTTTAACTCCAAGCACACTAGTATTAATTGGGACCTGTCTCCATCTATAAATATAATAATTATTGCTTAAAAGTTCTGTTTCAATCAATGTTTTACATTCTTCCTGAGAGTTATAATCATTGCGAGGCAAAAAAATCATTCCAACGCAAATCTCTCCGCCGTCATATTGACGACCATAGTTTTCAATTTTTTCTTTAAAAAAATTAGTTGAAATTTCTATATGTATTCCAGCACCATCTCCGGTTTTGCCATCAGCATCTACTGCTCCACGATGCCAAACAGCTTTTAATGCTTCAATCCCATACTCAACAATTTTTCTCGATTTCTTTCCTTCCGTAGAAACTACAAGACCAACGCCACATGAATCGTGTTCCATATTTGGATTGTAAACTTTTCCATTAATTAATTTTTTTAAATTTTTTTTATAAAGCTTCATATTATGCTAAGCAGCTTTAATTTTTTGATATGATTTTTTTTTCAAATATTTTTCAATTGAAATTGCAACATCTCTTCCATCTTTAATAGCCCATACTACTAATGATGCTCCTCTAATTATGTCACCAGCAGCATATACRCCTGGTATATTTGTTTCCATAGTATCAAAGTTAGTTTTTATTGTTCCCCATTTTGTTAATCGAAGTTGATCTTCGCAAAATAATTTTGGTAATTCTTCAGGATCAAAACCTAAAGCTTTTATTATAATATCAACCTTTAGCTCATATTCAGAATTCTCTTGAACGATTGGTTTAYTTCTTCCACTTTCGTCAGGTTCGCTTAATTTCATTTTTTCTACTATTAGACTTTCAATTTTACTAGTTCCCTTAAATTCTTTTGGATTAGATAACCATACAAAATCAACCCCTTCTTCTTCAGCATTTGCAACTTCTCGAGCAGAACCCGGCATATTTTCTCTATCTCTCCTGTATAAACACTTTACAGATTTTGCATTTTGTCTTACCGATGTTCGAACGCAATCCATTGCTGTATCTCCGCCACCAATTACAACAACATTTTTTCCTTCTGTATTTAATGTTCCATTGTCAAACATTTCAACTTTATCTCCTAAACCTTTTTTATTTGATGCTGTTAAAAATTCCATTGCTGGAAATATATTTTTTAAATTATTTCCTGGTATATTGGCTTCTCTTGCTTTGTAAACTCCTGTGGCAATTAAAATTGCATCATGTTTTTCTCTAAGTTCTTTTAAAGATGAATTTTTTCCTATTTCATAATTTTGAATAAGCTTTATTCCACCTTCCATAAGCAACTTTGTTCTTCTTTCAACTACAAATTTTTCTAATTTGAAATTTGGGATACCGTAAATCAGTAATCCGCCTGGACGATCATAGCGATCATAAATAGTAATTTGATAYCCTTTTTTTCTAAGTTGTTCTGCACAAGCAAGACCTGCTGGACCTGCTCCAATAATTCCTACACTTTCTTTTTTTTCTTKAAATACATTTATGGGTTTTATCCAACCGTTATTCCAAGCGTTTTCAGTTAAAAATTTTTCTATTGAACCAATGGTGACGGTTCCGTGTCCTGATTGTTCAATTACACAATTGCCTTCACACAACCTATCTTGAGGACAAATTCTTCCACAAACTTCAGGCATATTATTAGTGCTTTCAGATAACTGGTAAGCTTCTTCCAGTCTTCCCTCTGCGGTCAGCTTTAACCAATCAGGTATGTTGTTGCTTAATGGGCAATGTATTTGACAAAATGGCACCCCACATTGAGAACATCTGCTTGATTGCTCTTTTGCCTTTTCATTTATAAATTCGTTATATATTTCTCTAAAATCCTCTTTTCTATCTAAAACCTCCCTTTTAGGTGGACTTTGTTTACCTGTTTTTACAAATTTAAGCATTTTCTCTGTCATAACTGATGAAACATATATTAGTAGATGAGCGACTAAAAGAACAACTAGGTCAATATTTATGTCCTATAAATTAGAAAAGTAAGCAATTTGTTGCTTTTTTACACTTATGCATACCTCTTATGCTGTCAAGTAATTGCTTTATTTTAAGAATATTTCGTTTACCAAATAGTAATCTCTAATGTTGACTAATTATTTTGAAACTTTCACGCTGTCATTCATTCAAGGAGTTTCTGAATTTTTACCTATTAGTTCTTCTGCACACCTTTTRTTAACTTCTAAACTTTTTAATTATAAATCTAGCWCTTTAATAATTGATATAAGCTTACATTTAGGATCTCTTCTTGCGATAATATTTTATTTCAGAAAAGATTTAATAAACTTTTTTCAAAATAAAAATTTGGCATTACTCATAATATTAGGCTCAATTCCATTAATAGTTTTWGGATTTGTATTGCACGCKAGTAATTTAATTTATTATTTAAGAAATATTGAAATAATAGCATGGACTACATTAATTTTTGGTATTCTTTTATATTTTTCTGATAGATTTAAAATAAAAAAAAGTTTTGATAACGATCTTAATTTAAAAAATATTTTAATAATTGGTTTATTTCAAATTTTAGCATTAATACCTGGTGTCAGTCGATCTGGAATTGTAATTACCGCAAGCCGTTTTTTAAATTTTGACAGATATGACTCATTAAAAATTTCATTTTATTTATCAATACCCGCTTTAGCCGGAGCAAGCGTACTAGGTTTAAAAGATGCTTTTAATCAGAATATAGAGTTTAGTTTTTTAGTAGTATTTGCTACCATTAGTTCTTTTATAATTTCTTATTTAACTATTAAATATTTTTTAATTTTTGTAAAAAATTTTTCTTTAAATGTGTTTGTTTTTTATAGAATCTTTTTAGCTTTAATAC
>NVSV01000026.1:0-12280 GCA_002732835.1 Candidatus Pelagibacter sp. | reverse complement strand
AGTCTAAAATTATTGCACAAAAAAATATTTTAAATGGAGAAGAGTTTAAAAAAAAATAGATAATTTAAAAAAGAAAGTAATAAATTATCAAAATGAAAAGAAACAAAAAATCGACGAGCTGAACCTGTTAAAATCTGAGTTAACAAAAAAATTATTAAGTCATATAAATCCTATAATGGCAGAATATTCTGATAAAAATTCTATTTCGTTAATTGTTGATAAGAAGATTATTGTACTTGGAAAAACTGAATTGGATATAACTGAAAAAATTATTAATCTACTTAATGAAAAAGTAAAAGAAATTAAATTAAATTAATGTCTGAATCTTTAAATAAAGAACAAATAAAAAAACTTTTACCTCATAGAGAGCCTATGCTTTTAATAGAAGAGTTAAATAATATTAAAAAGCTATTTTCTGCTACAGCCATTGTGAACGTTAAAAAAGATAGTTTTTTTGTTCAAGGTCATTTTCCAGGACARCCTRTTATGCCAGGTGTTTTTATTGTTGAAGCTTTTGGTCAAGCAGCCGCTGCTTTAACAGCTAGTGGAATTGATAAATCTGCATATGAAAATAAATTGGTTTTTTTAATGRGTGTGGAAAAAGCAAGATTTAGGATTCCAGTAATACCAGATTGTAAATTAGAATTAAATATCGAAGCAATTAGATCCCATGGAAGAGTCTGGAAATATAAGGGCGAAGCCTTTGTTAATGGAAAAAAAATGGCAGATGCTCAATGGTCAGCAACAATTGTTGATAAGAAATAATTAGCAATAAAWCTTGATAAGTATTTACTAAATGTTTTGATAATAAACTTTATTAATGACTAATCCTTTTTTTAAAAATAAAGGTCCTTTYGAGATYAATAAATTATTAAAGTTTGCTGRGTTAAAAAATATTCAAAAATATAAGAATTTAAAAGTTTATGATGTTAAAGATTTATCAACATCAACTAAAAAGGATATTACATTCTTTCATTCAAAAAAATATGAAGCTCRTGCTTCGAAAACAAAATCTTCTTTTTGTATTACTACAGATAATCTCAAGGATTATTTACCTAAAAATTGTAATAAAATAATTGTTGATAATGTTCTAATTGTTACCGCTAAAATTACAAAAATATTTTATCCAGGCTCAGTAACTGATGATTTTGATATAACAGTAAAAGATATATCTAAAACCTCATTTAAGAAAAAAGTTGATTTTGGAAAAAATGTATTAATTGGTAAAAATGTAAAAATAGGCAMRAATTGTTCTATAGGTCATAACTCAATAGTAGAAAAAAATGTTATTATTGGAAATAACTGTTCTATAGGTTCTAATGTAATCATAAGAAATACAATTATTCATAACAATGTTCACATTTTAGATGGATGTGTAATTGGTAAAAAAGGATTTGGTTTTTTCCCTAACAAAGAAAATAACTATAGGTATCCTCAGATTGGAGTTGTGATAATTAATGATAACTCAGAAATTGGATGCGGATCAACTATTGATAGAGGATCAATGTCAAATACTATAATTGGAAAAAATACTTATTTAGATAATCAAATTCATATAGCTCACAATGTAAAGATAGGRGATAACTGTATTATAGCTGGTCAAGTAGGTTTTGCAGGAAGTTCGACATTAGGTAATCATGTAATGATTGGTGGTCAAGCRGGTGTTTCAGGCCATTTAAAAATTGGAAATAATGTTAAAATAGGTGGCGGAAGTGGAGTCATTAAAGATATAACTGATAATTCAAAAGTCATGGGATATCCCGCAAAAGATTTAAAAAGTTTTGTAAAGGAAAATAAATAAATGATACACAAAACTGCAATAGTAGATAACAAAGCTAAAGTTTCAAACTCTGCAAATATAGGTCCTTATTCTGTAATTGGTCCTAATGTTGAAATAGGTGAAAATGTAATTATTCATTCACACGTTAATATTTCAGGTAATACTAAAATTGGAAATGGAAATAAAATTTATCCTTTTGCATCTATTGGTAATGAWYCAMAAGANTWAWRAWAWWWTGSWRAGRAAAYWMMWSWYGWAATWGKWMAMRATAATAAAATTAGAGAGTATGTAACTATAAAYCCAGGAACTGTAGATGGTGGAGGTTTAACTAAAATTGGAAATAACTGCTTATTTATGATTTCATCTCATATAGCTCACGACTGTCATGTTGGAAACAATGTAATTATTGCAAATAATGTTCCTTTGGGTGGCCATGTTACAATAGAAGATAATGTTGTTATTGGAGGTAATTCWGCAGTWCAGCARTTTACAAGRATWGGWAAATTAGCAATGATTGGTGGAATGACAGGTGTTTTACATGATGTTATTCCATATGGTTTATCAATAGGTAACAGAAATTATTTACACGGTCTTAATTTAATTGGACTAAGAAGAGTTAATTTAGAAAATAAAGATATTCTTGGTCTAACAGAAGCATACAAAGAAATTTTTGCTACGAAAAATCTTACAGATAATTTAGATAAATTRAATGGCGAATTTAAAAAAAATCCACTAGTTAAGGATATTATTGAATTTATAACAAAGGATAAAAAAAGATCTATTTGTACACCTTTTTCCAAGGAGTAAGATGATTGGTTTAATATTTGGAGAAACAAATTTTCCAATAGAGATTCTTAAAAAAATAAAAAAAAAAAGACTAAAATATTTGATAATTGATTTATCAAAGTCAAATAAATTTAAAAAAGATAAAAACTCTYACAATGTATCAATYGGACAATTCGGAACAATTATAAATATTTTAAAGMAAAATAAATGTAGCAARGTATTATTCGCTGGAAAAGTTGWTAAACCAAATTTTTCTAAAATTAAATTAGATTTAAAAGGCATTTATTATATGCCTAGGATAATTAAAAGCTCAAAGCTYGGCGATGCAGCTATTTTAAAACAAATTATCAAAATATTTAAACAAGAAAAAATAAAAACAATAAGCTCGCTTACCTTCAATCACGAATTAACATTGAAAAAAGGTAACTACTCAAGAATTAAACCAAATAGAGAAGATAAAATAGATATTAATAGAGCTATYACAGCATTAAATAGATTAGGAAAATATAACTTTAGTCAAGGAACTGTTGTTAGAAATAAAAAYRTAGTAGCCATTGAAGGAAAGGGTGGCACTGAAACGATGCTTAAAAAATGTAAAAGTAAAAAATTTAGAAATAATGGTGTCCTAGTTAAATTTCCTAAGAAAAAGCAAGATCTAAGAATTGATTTACCTACTGTAGGATTAAAAACTTTAAAACAATGTAAAACTGTGGGGCTTAAAGGAATAGTTYTAAAAAGTAAGCAAAATGTTTTTCTAGAAAGAAAGAAATGCATCAGCTTCGCTAATAAAAACAAAATGTTTATAATTGTAAAATGAAGAAAATATTTGTTTTAACAGGTGAACCGTCAGGAGATAAACTCGCTTCAAAAGTTATTGCTCAGGTTAAAAGCTCAAAATCAGATATTGAATACTTGTCYGTAGGTGGTGAGCATTTAAAATCCTTAGAGATTAAATCACTATATGACTTAAAAGAAGTTACTTATCTTGGTTTTACTAGAGTTTTGTTGAATATCTTTAAGATTAAAAAAAAAATTAAYGAAACRGTAGATAAAATAATAGAATTYAAACCTGATATTTTATTTAGTGTAGATAGTCCTGATTTTACTTTAAGAGTTGCCGAAAAGGTAAAAAAAATYAATCCTAATATAAAAACAATTCATTTTGTTGCTCCTCAAGTGTGGATTTGGAGAGAGCATAGAGTTAAGAAGCTCAAATCTTTTTTAGATCATGTATTACTGTTGTTTCCTTTTGAAAAAAAATATTTTGATAAAGAAAATRTTCAATCAACATTTACAGGTCATCCATTGTTAGAAAATAATGAGAAAAGYAAAATTGATATAAGTCAAATTATAAAAGATCATAAAAAAATTATCTCCATCTTTCCAGGCAGTAGGCGATCTGAAATAGATGTTTTGTTGCCGATTTTGATTAATTTTATAAAGATGATGAATGAAAAGTATAATGATATTTTTTACGTTTTTCACTCAACCACTGAGTTTAATAAATTAATACAAGATAAATTAATAAAAGTAGGTTTTAAAAATTGYGGATCTATATCTGATGAAAAAGTTAAATCTGAGGTTTTAAAATCTTCAACATTTGCTGTAGCCAAGTCAGGAACTATTTCATTAGAAATTTGTAATGCAAAAGTACCATCTATTATTATTTATAAAATGAATAGTAWAWAKTWWNNAAKTATTAAAATGTTAGTCAAAGTTAAATATGCAAATATAATTAATATTGCTGCCAATGAGGAAATTATACCTGAACTATTGCAATCAAATTGTAATTCTAAAAATATATTTAATTATGTAGATAGTCTTTTTGAAAATAATGAATCTATGCAAAATCAAATAGATAAATCACAAGAAATTTTAAAAAATTTTAAAACAAACCAGTCTTCGAAAATTGCAGCTTCTGTTTTAACTAACAGCCTTTAATCTTTCAATTACTTCATTTTCATCTAAAGACAAAATGATATCGTATATACCTGGGCCAAATTTTGAACCTACTAAAGCAATTCTTAGAGGTTGACCCACACCTTTAAAGTTTGTTTTATTATTTTTAATTAAGTCGTTTATTATTTTTTCTAAATTTTCTTTATTTATATTTGATAACTTTTCAAATTCTTTTAAAAAATCTTTTAAAATTGTTTTTGATAAATTATCTAAAAGTTTTATATCTTCAGTAGAAATTTGAATTTTATCTTTAATTATATATTGTGCGTTATTATAAATATCCTCTAATGTTTTTGCTTTATTTTTAAGGAAACTTAGACATTTTTTAATTTTTTTTCCTTTATTATCAATTTTATCTTTATAACTTTCAAAATACTTTATTAAATGATCAAAAAGATCATTTTCATTCATATTTTTAATATAGTGCTCGTTCATTGATAAAATACGGCTCATGTCCAGCTTAGAAGGAGATTTTCCTATCCCCTCAATATTAAAATGTTTTATACTTTCTTCTAATGTAAATATTTCTTTATCTTGAAAGGACCARCMMAATCNYARTANAATARTTTNNNCNWWAAASMAWCARSYWTWATNCYARTKKWTTWGNNYAAWCATCMAGAGTTGATGCTTTRTCCCTTTTCGACAATTTTTTACCTTCAGAAGTGTGGATTAGAGGAATATGAGCATAAGTTGGTAATTTCCAATTCATTCTTTCAAATATTTGCATTTGTTTAAATGTATTMATTTTATGATCATCACCTCTGATTATATGTGTAATTTCCATATCCTTGTCATCTACTGCTGCAGATAAATTATATGTTGGAGTTCCATCTTTTCTTAATATTATAAAATCTTCAATATTAGAATTTTCGATATTAACTTTACCTTGAACAAGGTCATTTAAAATTGAATTTCCTTCAATTTTACTCTTAAATCTTATAACAGGATCKATATTTTTTGGTGTATCTTTAAGATCTCTACATTTTCTATTATAAATATAWGGTAGTTTTTTTTGTTTAGCCCTTGTTTTTTYTTCTTCYATMTCTTTTTCTGTACAATAACATTTATATGCAAAACCTTTTTCTAAAAGTTTTTTTGCAATTTCAATATGTTTACCAACTTTAGTTGATTGAATATATTCTTCTTTATCTGGTTTAATTCCTATCCATTGTAAAGATTGAATAATTTGTTGTTTATATTCTTCTTTTGATCTTTCTTTATCTGTATCTTCTATTCTTAAATGAAATATTCCATTTTGATTTTTTGAAAATAACCAATTAAATAATGCAGTTCTTATTCCTCCAATATGCAAAGGACCAGTAGGCGAGGGAGCAAATCTAGTTGCTACTTTAGACATTACAAATATTTAGACTATTTTAGTGAAAGTTTCTATATAAAGATATTAGAACACCTTGAACTTTAACTCTATCAGGACCAAAGATTTTAGTTTCGTAGTTTTTATTTGCACTTTCTAGCGCAACTGTTTTGCCTTTTCTTCTTATTYTTTTTAACATTGYCTCGTGATCATCAACTAGAGCAACTACAATTTTTCCATTATCTGCTGTATCAGTCTTTTTAATAATAACAATATCACCATCATGAATGCCAGCTTCAATCATAGAGTCTCCTTGAATCTTCAGCCCAAAATATTCACCATTCTTTTCAATATTACTTGGCAAAGGTATTCTAGTAACTTCATTTTGAATTGCTTCGATTGGTGTACCGGCAGCTATATTTCCCAACACAGCAATTTCTGGGCTTTTGTTTTTTGAATTACTTTCATCTAAACCACCTTTAATTACACTTGGTGAAAAACTATTGTAAATGTCATTAGCTGATGCTGTCTCAGGTAATTTTATTACTTCGAGAGCTCTTGCTTTATGAGGAAGTCTTCTAATAAATCCTCTTTCTTCTAAAGCACTAATTAATCTATGAATTCCTGATTTTGATTTAAGATTCAAAGATACTTTCATTTCTTCATAAGAAGGAGATACACCTGAAGATCTCAACTTCTTGTTGATAAATAAAAGCAGATTTTTTTGTTTTTTGGTTAACATAGAACAAACTAGGTACATATTTGTTCTATAAAGGTTCTGTTGTTTAATCAATAGCTYAAAACCCCATTAAAATATAGATTATTWGCCTATAATATTGAGAAAATTGAATTTTCTTTTAAATTTTTTAACAATGATTCACCAATTAAAAAAGTTTTAATTTTTGTTTTTTTATTTATTTCTAAAAGTTCCTCTTTTGTTTTTATTCCACTTTCACAAATAAGCGGTCCAGAAAAATCTCTTAATGCATTATTAATACTATAAGTTGCATTAAAATCGGTTTTTAAAGTATTAAGATTTCTATTATTAATTCCTACTAATGCTTCTTTAAATTTTAAAGCTTTTTCAGCTTCTTCAATAGTGTGAGCTTCTATGATTACTGACATATTTAATTTTAGAGCTTCTTCATATAATTCATTAAGAAGATTTTTTTTTTCTTCTATAAAATACTCAAAAGCAGAAAGAATGATCAATATGGCATCAGCTCCTCTAGATCTTGCTAAATATAATTGCCATTTGGTTACCATAAAATCTTTACATAAAATTGGGAGTTTTATTCCAGCTTCTTTTATATTTTTCATGTGATTAAAATCTCCACCAAAAAATTTTGGTTCTGTTAGTACTGACAAACATGTAGCATTATTTTCATCATATATTTTAGCAATTTCTACAGGATTGTATTTATCAGGATGTATTAAAGCACCTGCTGAAGGACTCATACGTTTCATCTCTGCAATAATTGAAAATTTATCATTCTTAATATTGTTTTCTATTTTTTCTTTAAAATTAAAAAATAATTTTTTTCTTTCCATTTCTGATATTAGCTCTTTTAATTCCTCAATAGGTATACCTAATCTACTTATGAGTTCTAAGTCTTCATATCTATATTTAAGAATTTCGTGTAAAACGTTGACATTATGGCCATGCTTAAATACTGCAGATTCAAAATACCTGTCAAACATAGGATCCCATTTTCTATATTTTTTATCCATTTTGAATAYSWYTYAWAYGYTMWWATGTTTTTCCAGATAGAATATGTTCTCTTGCATTATTGTAAGCATCTTCAAAATTTGAAAACTTCTCAGAAACAATAAGGCCAGCCGCACAGTTTAAACAAACTGCTTTAGAAAAATCATTGTCTTCACCTTTAAATATATCAATCATTTTGTCAGCATTAAATTTAGCATCATCTCCAAGTAGATTTTCAAATTTATCTGCATTAACATTTAGCTCTTTAGGATCTATGGTAATTTCTGAAATTTTATTATCTTTTAATTGCATTACATTCGTTTTTGCATAAGGAGATATTTCATCTAAACCATCTTCACTATTTACAATCCATGCAAATCTAATATTTAAATTTTTTAGGCCATTTGCAAAAGTTTTGAGTAATTTTTTATCAAATACTCCTACAACTTGTCTTTCAACAAGGGCAGGGCTACTTAAAGGTCCTATCATATTGAATATAGTTTTTTTTCCAATTTTTTTTCTTGTTGGACCAACATATTTCATTGCACTGTGATAATTTGGTGCAAACATAAAACCAAAATTATTCTTATTAATTTGTTCTTCTATATCTTTTGGTTCCAAATTAATTTTAATATTTAATGCCTCTAAAACATCTCCAGAACCACATTTGGATGAAACTGCTTTGTTTCCATGTTTAGCAACTTTTATTCCCATACTTGCTAATAATAATGCTGAAGCAGTTGATATATTTAGGGTGTTTTTACCATCACCACCGGTACCACATGTATCAACACAGTTTTGAACATTTACTCTTTTAGATTTATCTCTTAATACATAAACACCACCGGCTATTTCGTCAGAAACTTCACCTTTTTCTGAAAGCAATGTAAGAAAATCATATATCTGATTGTCAGAAGCTTTACCCTCCATAATAATAGAGAAAGCCTTTTTACTCTCTTCATAAGATAAGTTTTCTTTATTTTTAAGCTTCTTTAATATTTGATCCATACTTTTTTATATATTTATAAAATTTTTAATTATTTTCATACCAACCGAAGTTTTAATACTTTCAGGATGAAATTGTACTCCATGAATATTGTATTTTTTATGCATAATTCCCATAATTACTCCGTCGGATGTTTCAGAAGTAACAACCAAATCTTTTGATAGAGTTTTTCTATCTACTATTAAACTATGATATCTAGTGGCTTCAAAATTATTTTTAATATTTTTCATTATGCCTTGATTGTTGTGTTTAATTATACTTGTTTTTCCATGCATTAATTTTTTGGCTTGAACAATTTTTGAACCAAARCATTGACCGATTATTTGATGACCTAAACAGACACCAAAAATAGGAATTTTTTTATAAAGTTTATTAACTATACTTATGCAATTACCAGATTGATTTGGGTTACCAGGACCAGGAGAAATAACGATTTTATCATATTTTTTTTTTATTATTTCTGTTGAATTAATTTTATCATTTCTAATTACATCAACTTTAGTTTTGAATGAAGATATATAATGGTAAAGATTAAATGTAAAACTATCGTAATTGTCTAACAAAATTATTTTCATTTTATTCAATAGCTTTTAACARAGCTTTTGCYTTGTTAACTGTTTCATAATATTCATTAATTGGTTTGCTATCAGCCACAATACCTGCGCCCGCTTGAACATAAAATTTATTGTTTATGGAAACAGCTGTTCTTAAAGCTATACATGTATCAAAATCTCCATTTGCTGAAAAATAACCAATTCCACCTGCATATACTTTTCTTTTTGTATTTTCTAATTCATCAATGATTTCCATAGCTCTTATTTTTGGAGCTCCTGAAACTGTTCCTGCAGGAAAACCAGATAATAAAGTGTCAAAATTAGTAAATTTATTATTAAATTTACCAATAACATTAGAAACTATATGCATTACATGTGAGTATCTTTCTATTTTAAATTGTTCAGTAACTTTTACAGAATTTATTTTTGAAACTTTTCCAGTGTCGTTTCTACCTAAATCTAATAACATTAAATGTTCAGCAAGTTCCTTTTTATCTTTCAAGAGATCTTTTTCATAAAACAAATCTTCTTTTTTATTTTTTCCTCTGGGTCTGGTTCCAGCTATTGGTCTTAATGTAATTGTATCATCTCTTAATCTAACTAAAATTTCAGGGCTAGCACCAATAATTTGAAAGTCATCAAAGTTAAAAAAATACATAAATGGAGAAGGATTTTTTATTCTAAGCTTTTTATAAATTTCCAAAGGACTTTTTGTTAGTTTAGTTTCAAATCTTTGACTCAATACTACTTGAWAAATATCACCTRTTTTTATGTATTTTTTTGCTTTATTAACGTTTGATAAAAATTTTTTTTTTGAAATATTTGATTTTACAGAAATTTTTTTAGATGTTTTTATRTTTTGTATATTTGACTTATAATTAGCCAGAAACATTRAATATTCTATCTCGTTTTTAATTTTTAAATATTTTTTTGAATAATCTTTAATTTTTTCATCTGAGAAACAATTTATTATAAAATAAATTTTTTTCTTCAAATTATCATGAATTATGAGAGTTCTAGGCCTAAGTATTCTAGAATCTGGTATCTTTAGATCATCTGTACAGGAATTTGGAATTTTCTCTATATATCTAATTATATCATATGAAAAATATCCAGACAATAATGAACTTATTGGTGGTAAGGTTTTTGGAATTTTAAATTTAAATTCTTCAATTATTTTTTCAATAATATTTTTTGGTCTACCATTAATTTTTATTTTATTTTTTTTATCATCATATTTGTAACAACTATTGTTATTAAATTCCCATATTTTATCAGGATTTTTTCCAAAAATAGTATATCTTCCTTTAATTATACCTTTTTCAACTGATTCAAAAACAAAACTGTTTTTATCAATTAGAAAATTATCAATAAGGTTTAATATTTCTTTTTCTCCAGTAGTTTCGATTGATGAAAAAATTATTTGATTTTGTTTTTTTTTATGTAGAAATTTAAATCTTTTTAAATTTATATTTAACATCATCTAAAATAGTTTTTAATTCTTTCAAGTGTATTTTGATTTATTGTTATTTTGTATTTATCTTTAATTAAATAATCATAAGAACTATATAGATCATTTTTAATTTGAATGTTTGCTTTTATGGTATAGTTAGATAAGTCATTTTTATCTGAAAGATCATTTGACAAAATTTTTTCAATTTTAGCTAAGTAAATGTTCTTATCTTTATCACCTATTAGTAAAAAGTTATTTTTGGACAACGAATAGAGTAATTTAATTGAGTCTGAAGTGAATAAATTATTATCTTTTATTGAGTTAATTTTCGTTTTTTTTATTAAATCTTTATTATCTACTAATCTGATAAAATCAAAATTGTTAAAATTTTGGTTTTGAATTTTTAATAATAGATTTTTATTATATTCGTATTTATTTTTTTCAAATAAACTATTTTTCACAGATTCAATAAACTTAACATCATTTCTTTCTGGCAAAACTTTTTTGATACTATTTATTTCATATAATAAATAAAAATCATTTTTGTCTATTATTTGAATTTTATCTTGATTTCTTTTTACGTATATTTGTTTAAAAATAAGATCATTATTATTTCTATCATCGAAATTATTTACCTCGGAAATTTTTAAACCGAAATTAGTTGCGATTTCTTTAATTTTTGTGTCATTCAATACTTGATTTTCTATTTCGTCAATATTGGAAAAGAAATTTTCACTAAATTCTGTTTCTTGAACAAGATTTAGAGGGGTAATTTTTGTGTATGAAAAATCAATTATTTCTATTTTTAGTTTTTCTTCATTATCTTTTATAAAAGTTTCTATCTCAATATTACTAAATTCATCCTTTTTTTTGTATMCATGATTTAAATTAACATATGATAAGTCAATTTTTTTAGCATTATCTTTAAATGTTTTATTAGCAATAAAATATGGAGATTTRATTCCACCACTTATATATGTGAAAAATTCTTTTTTAAGCTCRTTTTTTCTTAATCCAATTTCAAATACTGCAGCAGGAATATTATTTTCTAATAAAAATTTTTCATATTTTAATCTTGAAAATTTATTTTTTTCATCATGAAAACTTTTATTTTTCTTTATTCTTTCCGCCAAGTTTTTATCTGAAATCATGATATTTAAATCTTCAATTTCGATATCAATTACTGAATTTGAAACTAATTCTGTTAAAAATTCTTCAAGAATATTATTATTAATATTTTCTTTGATTTTATCGGCACTTAATTTTGAGTTATTTATATGATCGACTAAATCTTTCGTTGAAATGTTAAAACTATTTATTTTTGCTACACTGTTTGTTTTTCCTCCGCGAAAAACACTTCCCATACCCCAAAATACAAATGGAATGATAATAATTGTAACTAAAATAGTTGCCAATTTACCCTTAGAAAAACTTCTTAATGTACTTAACATAAAAATCGTTTAATTTATTGATCTATAAAAAACAAACCTATAAATTAATTTACAGTTAATGACAAATAATAATATGTATTTTATAGCCAATTGGAAAATGTATGGAGATTTTAAATCGATAAATTCGATAAAAAATGTCATTAAACTATCAAAAAAACCAAAATATAGAAAAGCTAAAATTATATATTGTCCACCATATACTCTTCTTGATCAATTTGTAAAAATTACAAGTAAAACTAAAATATATATTGGAGCTCAAAATTGTCAT
>NVSV01000025.1:8965-12293 GCA_002732835.1 Candidatus Pelagibacter sp. | reverse complement strand
GTGGCATCGATCATCGGCACCAGGCGGTGGTTCTTGAATTCGGAGCGATTCGAGTCATGGAACAGTTCCAGATCGACGTATCCACCCAGACGGATACTGCGAAACTGCAAGTCGGCGACAGGTCTTTGGCTGTTTCTCGAGACCTGAGCCGAACCGATGGTCGATATCGTCACGGTTGCCAGCAGCACAAGCAGCGATACGAGTGAGAACTTGCCCAAGGGTAGTGCCCAATTAATAAAAGCATTGGGAACCAAGATAGTAATACACCAAAAAGTGATGGCATTTTTTCATCTAGTGGAGCGGCCGAAATACTCACTCCCTTATCAGATAATTTTTCAATTAAATTTGGATAATTTGGTGAATAAGTTGTAAACTTTTCACCATTGGCCATTATGCCTCTTATATTGTTTCCTTGTATTTCTACTTGAATAACCCTTCCATTTTCAACTTCTGATAAAAATTCTGAAAATATAATATTTTGTTTTTTACTTGTAGAACCTTGTGTATTTTTAAACATATTATATAGACCAATAGTTAAAAAAACTATTACAGCCCACATTGCTAAATTTTTGAAATTCATATTAATAAAGTAAGAATTATTATATAATAAACAAGTGCCATTTTGTGGCAATTTTATCTTTTTTTCCTTATTTCCTGATAAATAATTAAAGAATTATTGAGTTTTTCGACTATACATCCTGATAATGTCACTTTGTTAAAGTTTTTTGATTTAATTTTTTCCAATAATTGATTTAAATTTTTGCCTCTTGGATCATAATATTTTTTTCCAATTATTTTAAGAATATTAGGCAATGATCTAAATACAATCTCGTGTGGTTGCTCAAAAAATTCTTTGTTAAGAATATAGGCAGATTTTTTTTTCAAATAATTTGAATTCAAACTGATATTTTGCTGCACATAATGATTAATAGTAATATTAGAATCGCTTAAATTGTTGATTGTTAATTTTAGTTTTTTTTCATCTAAACCTTCATTTTTTAAACTATTAATTAAATTTCTAATTCTAACTCTTTTAAAATTTATATTCTCGTTTGAAGGGTCTTTAATATAATAATTAAATATCTTCATTGCTATAAATAATAAATCATTTTTGTTTACTTTAATTAATGGTCTTAATATTTTAATTTTATTGTTGTATCTAGTATTGACTTGATTAAAAGAAGTCAAACCTTTCAAACCAGATCCTCTCAATAATCTAATAAAAAAATTTTCATATAAATCATCTAAGTGATGTGCARTTAAAAGATGGTTAAATTTATCTTTTAAAATTTGATTAATTATTAAAGAATATCTTTTTTTTCTTGCTATTGATTGAATATTTGATTTGGGTTTTTTTCCTTTCCAAACTAAATTTTTGCAATCAATATCAAATTTCTTTAATAAATACTTCAATTCAAGGGTTTCTTGAGTCGAATTTTTTCTTAATTTATGATCCAGATGATAATAATTTATTTTTGAGTTGTTTAAAATGGAGAAGCATTTTGCGAGATAAGTTAATGCTAAACTATCTGGTCCACCTGAAACCGCAATCGCAAAACTTTTAATTTTATTATCTAAAAGTARTAGATTTTCAAAATCCTTATAAATTTTACCAATTTTCGGATTCTTTAAATGATTAAGTAGATTTTTATGAATTGTCTTTTTTGCACTCAAACTTTTTTTCTTCATATTTAGCTTTTTGAAGAACAGATTGATTTGCTTTTGGGTAATRTTTTTCAACACCTGTGATCATCAAACAACCTTGATCTTTTTCTCCTATTTGGACTAATGATACTCCAAGTTTTAATAAATTTATAGGAGCCTTTTTATTTTTTGGATATTTTTGATATCCTTCAAGATAGGCTGATGCTGCATCAGTATATAATTGTCTAATTCTAAAAGTTTCTGCATACCAATATTGTGCGTTTCCTGCCAGATCGTGTTCAGAATTTGATAAAACAAATTCTCTAAATGCTCTTTCGGCAGTGTTATAATCACCAACTTTTAGAAAACTGATTGCAAATTCATACTGTTTTTCTGGAGTAGTATCTGGTAATATTTTTTCTTCTGCTTGAAAAGTTTCTGTCACTATAGTTTGYGTTGTATCAATTGATTGTGTYTGTTGTRTCTCAAGTTGAGTTTCAGTGTCTTTATATGAAATAGAACCTAAGTCTTGAGGTTGAGATGAGCCGGGTAGGAATTCTTCTTTATCTTCTTTTGGTAAAGAAGAGACTTGTTGATCTTTATTTACATTAATTGTAGATGCCTGATTTTCTAGTTGCTGAAATCTTACTTGATTATCAGCTTGAAATTTTGTCATTCTCGTTGAAAGCTTGTCTAATTTAAAATTTATTTCTTCAGATTTATTTGTAAGTTCTTGAAACTGCYTTTCAATTTCAGATAACTTTAATAAGTGCCTAGTTAAAACTTCTTCTGAATTTTGATCGAGAGTACTGGATGAAACAGATGGTTGTWCGCTAGCAGAAAAATTATCTGAATAAACAGCTTTTTCTAAAGTTCTTAAATCTTTTTGGATTAACTCTAATAATTCATATATGTTTTGAGTTTCTGAATAAGAGTRTTTCGGTRAAAATATAAAAAATAAAATTCCMAAAATTAATAAAAAGGATCTTTTTATTTTAATCATCAATTTGATTAGTAATTATAATGATGGCAAGAAAAAGACCCTGATACTTGCTTATTNAAGTATAANCAGGGTCTTTAAAATAATTTTAGTTAGCTYTAACTGTTACTGATCTTCTGTTTTTTGACCAAGCTAAAGGACTTGAACCTGAGTCAACAGGTCTTTCTTTTCCATAACTAATAACTGAAATCCTGTCTGAAGCWAYTCCATAAGTCATTAGATAGTCTTTAGCYGCGTTTGCTCTTCTTTCRCCTAACGCTAAGTTATACTCTCTTGTACCTCTTTCATCACAATGACCTTCTAGTACAACAGTTATATCAGAATTTTTTCTCAACCAAGCTGCTTGTTTTCTTAAAGTATCTCTAGAAGCAGTTGTTAAAACYGACTCATTTGTTGCAAAGAATATTCTATCCTTAACACCATCAGCTAGATATTTAACAGAATCAGTTCCTGTGTAAACATCTCCTTGGATTTTCGAATCTATTTTTACTGCTTTTTGTGTTGCACAAGCTGATAAAACTAAGCTTAACAACAAAACTAAAAAAGTATTTCTATAAAACTTGYTTAAAATCATTACTGYTCCTTCAATCTTTGTTATTTGACYTTTGCACACCTAAATAGATCTTTCAAGCTAATAAATCAAGNNNANNNCNNTATTTCTTAAAAAATTGTTAATTNNTNNNT
>NVSV01000025.1:0-8960 GCA_002732835.1 Candidatus Pelagibacter sp. | reverse complement strand
TRAMCAAKWTNKGYCKGANGMATNWGTKTNMWRWMKCAASTWWMYWTWCRTNYMTMAYSTRYTNWWTYTATWKACMAWAAWWTTGCTGAAAATCCTTCTCCTTGATCGCCTGACTTTGTCTCTCTGTAAAAAATTAGAACTCGACCATTTGGAGACCATGATGGAGCTTCCTGGTAGTAATTTTCTGTTAGCAATCTCTCACCTTTGCCATCTGTTCTCATTACTCCTATATAAAATTTTCCTYTGTGTAATYTTGTGAATGCAATTAAATCTCCTCTTGGAGACCAAACTGGTGTTCCATATAAACCATTTCCAAAAGAAATTCTTTTTGTTTTAGATCCATCACTTCTCATAACATATATCTGTTGATATCCACTTCTATCAGAATTAAATGTTATATATTTTCCATCTGGTGAATAGGATGGCGATGTATCAATCGATGGATGATTGGTAATTCTCTCAACAATTCTATTTTCAAGATCCATAGTATAAATATCTGAGTTACCGTCTTTTGCAAAACTCATTATAATTTTTTTGCCATCTGGTGAAAATCTTGGTGCAAATGTCATGCCAGGAAAGTCTCCAACAACTTCTTGAATTCCAGTTTCAATATCTAGAATATATACCCTTGGTAAATTTYTAAAGTAAGATAAATAAGTTACTATTTGATTGGTTGGAYTAAATCTAGGTGTCAAAACCAATTCTTTTCCTAAAGTTAAATATTTAGTATTAAATCCATCTTGATCCATAATGGCGAGTTTTTTAATTCTTTTTGTTTTAGGTCCTTCTTCTGCAACATAAATAATTCTTGTATCAAAATATCCTTTTTCTCCGGTTAATCTTTCGTAAACTTTGTCAGTAATAATGTGGCCAACTCTTCGCCAGTTTTTTGGAACAGTTGTAAATGCTAATGCTAGCATCTCTTTTCCAGCTAGCACATCCCATAGTCTAAATTCAACTCTTAATTTTTCATCTTGCAAATCAACTTTTCCAGTTAAAAGTGCTTGTGCCTTAATTAAAGCCCAGTCTTCAAACCTAGGTTTAAGGTGAGCAATATCTGGCTTTTGTAAAAAAGCATCMTTGTTTAATGGATTAAATAAACCTGATTTTTTTAAATTATTTTCAATTACTTTTGAAATTTCAGAGCCAAGATCTTCAATTTTTAATTCTTTCTCTAAAGCTGATCTTGATTCTTGATTATAAGATAAAGGTGAYACTGCAATAGGCAATGGATTTAAATTTCCTCTAGTAATATCCACTTCAATTAAAGAAAAGGATTTAGTTGGAATAGTTATAAATAATATAAAAATTAAATATTTTATTTTTTTCATTATCCCTCTAACATTTCTCTTGCATCAAAATTTAATTGTAAATCTTTCCATCTTTCATAGCCAGTAGTTGGCACTCTTAGCGGTTGACACAGCTGAATTGCTCTCAGTGCACTTTCTGCTAACACTTTATAAAAACCTTGTCCAGGTTTATTCATTCTTGCATGATCAAGTATTTCTGTTTTAATCACTGATCCATCTGGTTGTAATTTTAATTTGATTTTCACTAATAAATTTTCATTGTATGGTAATCCTAATGGTATACTCCAACAACCAAATATTTGTGCTTTTAAAGCATCTTCTTCACTTAAAGTTAATCCCGATATATTCATATTTTTATCTTGAGATTGGGTAACTCTATTAGTTGTTTTTGTAGTTTCRGCTATTTCTTTTTTGGATTTATCAATTAATGCAGCAATTTTATTTGGATCAATTATTTCTTCTTTTTCAAACTCTGAGACTTGTTTTACTTTTGTATCTTCTTTTGTTGGGTTTTGTTTTTTTTCCTCAGTCATTTTAACTTTTTTTGCTTTTTTTTCAGGTAAAGGAATTGCTTCAGACTTTGCTTCATCTATTTTTTTCATCTTTTGATCCGGGGAGGGAACTGCTTTAGGGTTTTCTTTTTTCACTTTTTTTGGAGGTGCCTGTTCTGAAACCAATGTATCTTTTTCCTTTTTTATTTTTTCTATAATTTTTTTTGCTTTAGGTGCAAARGGTATATTGGTCTTATCTGTAATTTGAATCAATTCTATAGAAATCAAAGGAGGTAAATCAATGGGTTTTTTGGCTATAAAAGGTAAACTTAATACAGTTAAAATAACTATTACAATATGAAATCCAAAAGAAATAACAAGGCTTCTGTGCACAAATTATCTTTCCTTGTATGGTTCTGATATTAAAGCTACCTTTGTAAAGCCAGAACCAGACAACATGCCCATGATTTCTAGTACTCTTCCATAGTTTATAGTTTTGTCTCCTCTGACATAGATTCTGGTATCAGTTCTATTTTTTGAAACAGCTAATATTTTTGCAATAATTTTATCAAACTCAACTTTTGACTCTTGTATAAAAATTTCCCCTTTAGCATTTATTGTTAGTGTAAGAGGTTCTATATCTTCTGGTAGAGAGTCTGCAGAAGTTTCTGGCAAGTCTACTTGTACGCCAACAGTAAGTAGAGGCGCTGTAACCATAAAAACAATTAATAAAACTAACATTACGTCTACAAATGGAGTTACATTTATCTCACTCATTGGTTCTCTAAGTGAACGTTTCAATTTAAATGTCATTTTTAAATTATTGAAATAAATCTTTTAGAAAAGTTTTCTAATTTTTGTGAATATTTTCTTGAGTCACTGSTAAATTTATTGAAAGCAACTACTGCAGGAATAGCTGCAAGCAATCCAAGAGCTGTGGCAAATAATGCCTCGGCAATACCTGGTGCAACGATAGCTAAACTTGTATTTCTTGAGATTGCAATTTGCTGAAATGAATTCATGATTCCCCAAACAGTTCCAAATAGTCCAATAAATGGTGCTGTCGATCCAACTGTTGCAAGAAAAGTGTAATTTTTATCAATCACGTTCATCTGTTTTTCTATGTTAACTTCTATTACGCTCCCTAATCTTTCTGCTAAATTAGATTTCGATCTTGATTTCATTACAATTTGCATTGATCCTTTAAATAAATCGGCCATTGGATCATCTATATTGGYCGGCAGATTAWTATAAAAAGACTCAGCAGATTTTGATTTCCAAAATTTATCTTCAAATTCTTCTGAACTTTTATTTATTTTTTTAAAAAGTCTGTATTTGTCAATTATAATTGCCCATGAATAGATTGATGCCACTATTAGAATGACAATTACAGATTTAACAATAATGTCCGCTCTTAAAAATAAATTAACAATAGAAAAATCTGCACTACTAGCAAAACCTACTGCTTGTGATGTGATATCGGCTTCCATTTTGAAAGGTTTCACACTAAAATGTGTCATCAATTTGACTTAAAAAATAAAGTTTATTCTACTTTTTGATAGGTATTGTGAAAAAAACTAGCAATTAAAATTGCATCTGCTTTGTTTGAGTCTTTTTTTTTGGATAATTTTGAAGAAATATAAGGAAAAATTTGAATTGCCTTAGCTCTACTGGCATCCTTTTCACATTTAATTAAACTATAATATTTCTTCCACTTAACAGGCCTTACAAAGTGCATGGATAATTGCATTGCAGAACATATTCCCTTGATCACACCAAAGGATTGACCAAAGTTAAACATGCTTGTTACCCCTTGACCTGGCATTGCAGAAACTTGCTCCATTACAATCAAAACTTCTTTTTTCGGAATATTTTTAATTCTAACTGAAATTTCATTGAAAATTTGAGAGCCATTTATTTGTCTTTTATTTTTTTTTCCGTCAGCCATATTGGGCATTTCAATAATATCTTTGACTTCACCATCTTCGAAAAAGCAAATTGCTCCTGTAATTCCTGGATCTATACCTATTATTAACATTTAATAAAATTAAAATTTAAGATTTGTATAAATATTTTGTACATCATCATCATCTTCTAATATTTCTAAAAATTTAACCACATCATCTTTTTCTTCTTTCGAAATTTCTATATTATTAATTGGTATCCATTCGATATCTGTAGATAAAAAGTTATTAATATTTTTTTCTAGTTTTTTTTTGACATTGTATATMTCTCTCTTATCACAATGTATTTTATGATAATCTCCATTTGAAAAACACTCATCAGCTCCTGCTTCAATTACTAATTCAAATATTTTATCATCAGAAATTTCTGATTTATCAATTTTAATTACTCCCAATTGTTGAAAATTGTGTGAAACTGATCCTTGTGTCGCTAAGCTTCCTCCATTTTTTTGAAAAAGAGTTCGAATATTTGAAGCTGTTCTATTTTTATTATCTGTGAGTGTTTCAATTATCACTGAAATTTTATTTGGACCAAAACCTTCGTATCTTATGCTTTCAAAATTAGAATCAGCGTTTACTTCAGATTTGTCTATCGCTCTTTCTATGTTTTCTTTTGGCATATTCTCTGATCTTGCTGATTGGATTGCCAATCTTAATTTAGCATTCATATCTGGATCTTTATCACCCAACTTAGCAGCAACTGTAATTTCTCTTGAAAGTTTTGAAAAAATTTTTGAKCGTTGTTTGTCTGCTCTACCTTTTTTATGTTTGATGCCTGCCCAATGAGAATGTCCCGCCATGATTTAATTAATATTTTTTAATTCYCCTCCATAAATAAAATGTTCAATATTTTGTGCCAAKCCAGTTTCTTGATTCCCATCTACTATAATTCCACACAAACTAGCCTCTCCTTCTGCAGGAAAATGTTTTTTTGCTTCTTTTTTCATAAAACGATTTAATGAATTTTCTTTATTCATGCCAATTACCGAATTGTAATCGCCACACATTCCTGCATCTGTTTGGTATGCTGTTCCAGATTTTAAAATTCTTGCATCATTAGTAGGTACATGCGTATGAGTTCCAACTACCAAAGTTGCTTTACCATCAAAAAAATGTCCCATTGCCATTTTTTCACTAGTAATTTCTCCATGAAAATCTACTACAAGAAAATCATAATTATYTTTCAARGCRTTTTTTTTAATGAAATTAGTCGCTGCTTCAAATACATCATCACATTTTTTCATAAAAATATTTCCCATAAGATTTAAGACTCCAATTTTAAATCCATTTTTTGAATTATAAACACCAAAACCTTTTCCTGGAGAATTAGAAACTAAATTTTCAGGTCTTAAAAGTCTTTCTTCTCTTTCAATATGTTTAACGATTTCTTTTTGATCCCAAACATGATTTCCAGTTGTAATTACATCAACRCCAYAATTAAATAAATTTTTAGCGATCTCCTCAGTAATACCAACGCCCTGGTCAGCCGCATTTTCCCCATTAACCACAACAAAATCGATTTTCTTCTCTTTAATTATATTTGGTAAATGTTTTTTAATGGCAGTACATCCAGATTGGCCAACAATATCTCCTAAAAAAAAAATTCTCATTTTAAAATATATTTTTCAGTAACTATTATATCTAACTTCTTATCATATTTATTATTTGGAACTCTGCTTATTTTTTGGCAAGARRGCGCAAGTCCAATAGTWAAAAAACTCTTTTTTTTTAATAATTTTTCAATGTATTTATCATAAAAACCACCTCCATAACCTAATCTAAAAAGTCTTTTATCAAAAGCAACAAGGGGGACCAATATAATATCTGGACAAACCAATTTTGTTTGTTCGGGTTCAGGAATTCCATATATATTTAAATTTAAATTGTCTCTAAATGACCATCTATAGAAATCCATTTCATTATTTTTTTTAATTACAGGCAAAGAAGTTTTAAAATTTTTTTTTTCTAATTCTTTAAGRATRCCTAAATCGTCTATTTCATAATTTACAGGATAATAACCACCTATAGATTTATTTTTTAAATTATTTTTCTTTAAAATATTGTATATAGCTGAAAATTGTAATTGAATATTTTTACTATTTTTTAATTTTCTTAAATTAAGAATTTTTTTTCTTATATTAGACTTTAACACAAAATTTATTGTATAGGATTATTAGGACTARCTTTTTTGAGAAAATCATCAATTTGATCAGCTGCATGATCAATAATTCTTTCATAATCTTCTTTGCTCTGTTCAATTTCATTTTTTAATTGCAACTGTTCATCACTTAGTCTTTTGATTTCTCGTTCTTTATTTTCTTTATATTCATATACTAATGATTTCAGTTCTTTAAATTTATCAGTTAAATTTTTAAGTTCYGTACTTTTTTGATCAATTTTTTTTTTTGTTTCAAAGTATTCATCCATGATAGTAATGGATGTAATCAAAAGAAGCTTGCTCTCTCCAATATTTCCTAGGGAAGATTTTAAATTATTAAATTTTTCATTCAAATGTACTGAAAGTTCTTCTAAGTGTTCTTCTTGGCCACTATCGCATGATAAAAGAAATTCTTTACCGTTAAACTTTATATTTACATTTGCCATTTATCTACTTCTTCTAATAAAGTATCTGTTTCTTGATTTAATTCATCTATTTTTTCTGAAAACTCCAATTCTTTTTTATTTTCTATTACCCTTCGCTTATTTAATTCTTCCAACTTTACTTTGAGTTGATGATGTTCTTTCAGAAGATTCTTATATCTTGTTTCTAAATCTTTTTTTTCAATTTCTAATTGATTTTTTTGATAATCAAGATTAGCTATTGTCTCCCTTAAATCTGGGGTTTGAGGGTTTAAAAGATTGAGTTTTTCTAAAACCTCATTTAGTTTTTTTTCTTTTTCATAAAGAGTTTTCATATATATATTATTATAATATTAAATTGAGTCATCTAAGTCTAGATAGGATATTTTTTTGAATAAGCTAAATAAAGATTTATCAAATGCAATCAGATTTTTATCAATTGATGCTGTGGAAAAAGCTAATTCAGGACATCCTGGATTGCCTATGGGCATGGCAGACGTTGCCACGATTTTGTTTAAACATTTTTTGAGGTTTAGTCCAAAAAATCCAAATTGGTTTAATAGAGATAGATTCGTTCTTTCTGCAGGTCATGGCTCTATGCTTCTATATTCTTTGCTATATCTTACGGGGTACAAAAGTATTTCTTTAAATGATATTAAAAATTTTAGACAATTAAACTCCATATGTGCCGGTCATCCAGAATATTGTCCMAATTCTGGAATAGAAACAACTACAGGACCTCTAGGCCAAGGTATAGCAAATGCYGTTGGTTTTGCTATTGCTGAAGAGATACTAAAAAAAGAATTTGGTAAAAAAATAATAAATCACAAAACTTATGTTTTGGCTGGTGATGGTTGTTTAATGGAAGGAATAAGTCATGAAGCTTTAAGTTTAGCTGGTCACTTAAAACTAAAAAATTTAATTTTGCTATTTGATAATAATTCAATTTCAATAGACGGGCCTACAAGTTTATCAGTATCTGATAATTTTAAAAAAAGATTTAATAGTTACGGATGGGAGTTTATTGAAATTGATGGTCATAATGAAAAACAAATTTTTAAAGCTCTAAAAAAAGCTCAAAAATCAATACTTCCCTCAGCAATTTCATGTAAAACAATTATTGGATATGGTGCCCCAAATAAATCTGGAACTGCTTCTGCTCATGGAAGTCCTTTAGGCAAAGATGAAATAAGTTTAGTTAGAAAAAAATTARAATGGAAATATGAACCTTTTGTAATACCAGCAGAAATATTAAATGAGTGGAGAAATATYGGTAAACGTGGAGAGAAAGAATTTGAAAATTGGTCTAAATATAACAGAACAAAAACTTCTTCCAGTCTAAAATTAAATCAAATTATTGAAAAAGGTAAAAAGTCTTTATCAAAAAAATTAGAGCCAATGGCTACTAGAAAATCTTCAGAATTATTTCTTAAAACACTTCGATCTCATAATTTTTTATGGAAACATTTAATTGGAGGATCTGCAGATCTTACAGGTTCAAACAATACAAAAACTGAATATCATAAAATAATTCGGCCAGGAAATTTTAAAGGAAATTATATTCACTATGGAGTTAGAGAACACGCAATGTGTGGTATTATGAATGGACTAGCTTTACACTCTGRTCTTATTCCTTATGGTGGAACTTTTTTAATATTTAGTGATTACTGTAAACCAGCTATTAGATTAGCGGCTATAATGAAGCAAAGAGTGATATATGTTATGACACATGACTCAATAGGTCTAGGAGAAGATGGACCAACGCATCAACCCATTGAACAACTTTCAAGTTTAAGATCTATTCCTAACTTAAATGTTTTTAGACCCGCTGATACAATAGAGACTTTTGAGTGTTGGCAGCTTGCTTTAGAAAATAAAAATACTCCTAGTATTCTGACATTGACAAGACAAAAAATTGATCCTGTTAGAAAAGAATTTTTTAAAGAAAACAAGTGCTCTTATGGAGCATACGAAATATTGAGAACAAATAATGATGTAGATTTAACTATATTTGCAAGTGGATCTGAGCTAAATTTGGCAGTTGAAGTTAGTCATAAATTAGCCACAGAAAATATCTATTCAAAAGTTATATCCGTGCCTTGCGATGAATTATTAAACAAACAATCTGTTGATTATAAACAAAAAATTTTAAATGAAACAGAATATAAAATTTCTATTGAGGCCGGTTCAATCGATTGGTGGAAGAAGTATATTGGTGAAAAAGGATTAAGTTTTGGAATAGAAGATTTTGGAAAAAGTGCACCATACAAAGATATATTTAAGCATTTTAGTTTAACAAGTGAAAGTATAATCAAAAAAGTGAAAGAAATGATAAATAAATAAATATGAGTATAAAAATTGGAATTAATGRWYYKRRWARAAYARGWWGWATNAYCNTKANAYCWWYMRYWGMMAATAMWMMTAWAWAAATANAWATNTWWAYWYGTYRWTWSYWKAWYAWWTNNWGWANTTKTGWMMTMTYKANNTNTWAAGTAMGNAMTCYATWCATGRMWWAATGCTAAAATCATATCTTTGTTATTCATAGCCATGTGACCAAAAAAGATTGGATAGAAAAATAAAATTAGAAAACATAATTTTCCAACTTTTTTGTTAAA
>NVSV01000024.1:0-12401 GCA_002732835.1 Candidatus Pelagibacter sp. | reverse complement strand
AATAATTGACAAAAATAATATTAAAAAAATATTATCAATAAACATCAAATAAACCGCGAAGAATAAAAAAATAGAAGTTAAAATTCTRTAAAAAAATTGTTTTGTCATTTGACACTACCAAAATTCCTTTTWATATTTTTAAATTTATTAAYAATCTGTTTAAAATCATTAGTATTAAAATCAGGCCATAGTTTTTTTACAAAAAAAATTTCAGAATATGCAATTTGCCATAATAAAAAATTACTTAATCTATGAGTATTTCCAGTCCTAATTAAAATTTCAGGATCTGGAATATTGTTAGTRAAGAGATTATTGCTAATACTTTTTTCTGTTATTTTTTGTTTATTTTTTTTTATAATATTAAACGCTGAAACTAATTCTTTTTTGGCTCCGTAGTTTAATGCCAAGTTTATTTGTAATTTATTGTTTTTGTTCGTAATTTTTTCTGAATTATTAAGRATTTTTTTTAATTTTTYTGAAAATATATTTCTATCKCCAATAACTTTTAATTTTATTCCATTTTTATTAAGATCATCAATCTTATTTACTAAAAAATTTTCTAAAAGTTTAAATAAAAAATTTATTTCRTTTTTGGGTCGTTTCCARTTTTCTGTTGAAAAAGCATATAGTGTAAGAAATTTTATTTTCTCTTYAATAGTTTGTTTTATTATTAATYCTACTGWTTTAAGACCTTGYTGGTGACCATAATTTCTTGATTTTYTTTTTTTTACACCCCAACGTCCATTGCCATCCATAATGATGGCTACATGTTGTATTAGATTCATATGGTCATTATTTCTTTTTCCTTAGAAATAACTTTTTCATCAATTAGTTTAATATGTTGATCTGTTGTTTTTTGAATTATTTTTTCAAATTTTTTTTCATCATCTTCACYAATATCTTTAGATTTTAATAACTTCTTTAATTCATCATTTGCTTCACGTCTTATATTTCTTATTGAAACTTTGCATTTTTCACCAGTTGATTTTATTATTTTTTTAATTTCATTTCTTCTTTCTTCGCTTAAATCTGGAATTGGAAGTCTTATTAATTGACCATCTATTTGTGGATTCAAACCTAATTCTGATTTATTAATCGCAGAATCAATTAAATTCACATTGTTTAAATCCCACACTTGAATATTTATAATCCTCGGTTCTGGAGTTGTTATTGTAGCTAATTGATTTATTGGCATCTTTTGTCCATAAACTTCAACTTTAACTAAATCAAGCATGCTTGCATTGGCTCTACCCGTTCTTAACGAAGRAAGTTCCTTAGTAAAAACATTAAATGTTTTATCCATTTTTTGACTGTAAGTTTTGTCGTTAAACATTATTCRCCGATTTTTAATCTATAAAAATCTTTTATTTTTAAATCAGATATTTTTAGATCATTCATAACATCTTTAACTTTTCTTTTTGGTTCCATAACCCATGGCTGAGATAGTAAACTATTTTCTTCTTTAAATTTATTAAGTTTACCAATACTAATTTTTTTTGCAATTTCTTCTGGTTTTCCTAAATTTTTTARCTCTTTTGAAATCAATTCTTGTTCCTTTTCTAAAATTTCCTTTTTTATACCTTCAGAATCTAATGCGAGTGGATTAGAAGCAGCAATATGCATTGTCAATTGTTTTCCAAATAAATCTAAATTTTTGGATTTTTCTTTAGTTTCTAATGAAGCAACTACAGCTAATTTGGATAAATTATCTTTAACTACTGTATGATGATAAGTAAAATTTTTGGTACCAGGGTGACTTATTGTTTTTGTTCTGCCTATAGTTATTTTTTCACCAATTTTAGCAATTAAGGCAACTAAATTTTCATTTACWATTTTGCCATTTTGCATCTTTGAATTTTTTAGCTTTTCTACATTYGAATCACATTGGTTATTTAATTCACTTAATTCTTTTACGAAATTAATAAAATTATTATTTTTTGCTACAAAATCAGTTTCACAATTAACTTCTATGATTGAAGTTTTTTGACCATCTCCACTTGCAGCAATTACACCTTCTTTAGCTTCTCTTAACATTTTTTTAGAAGCTTTAGATATTCCTTTTATTCTTAAAATTTCTATTGCTTTGCCAATATCAYCCTTTCCCTCTTCTAGGGCTGAACTACAATCTTTAAAACCTGCTCCAGTTGATTTTCTCAACTGTTTAATTTTTTCTATATCACTCATAAATAGTTTGATWTATTAATTTAATTTAGAAGTATCTTKTTCTTTAGATTTTTCAATTTTTGTATAAAAGGCTTTTCTTCTTTTTTGTCTTCTTTTATTAYTTTTTCTTCAGAAACTTTTGGTGTTTCTTTTTTTGCATTTTCAATAGTTTCTTGGAGTAAATTACAATATAAATCAATTGATCTTCTGGCATCATCATTTCCAGGAATAGGAAAATCAATTCCTTCTGGATCAGAATTTGTGTCAAGAATTGCAATTATAGGAATACCCAATTTAATCGACTCTTTGATTGCTAAAGACTCGTAGTTTGTATCAATTAYAAAAACTAAATCTGGAATTTTTTTCATCTCAACAATTCCACCTAGTGATCTTAGAAGCTTGTCTCTTAGTATCCTCATTTTTAGAAGTTCTTTTTTTGTAAAACCTCTATTTTCAGAAGAAAGATCTATATTAATTTTTTGTAATTTTTTTATAGAATTTGAGATTGTGCCCCAATTAGTTAACATGCCACCTAACCATCGRTGATTTACATAATATTGATCAGTACTTTTGGCTAAATTTGCAATTGCTTCAGATGCTTGTTTTTTAGTTGAAATAAAAAGAATTTTACCATTGCCTTGGATACAATCGTAAACTTTCTCTAAAGCTACATTGGTTAGCTCTAAAGTTTGAGTTAAATCAATGATGTGAATTGAATTTCTTTTTCCAAAGATATATTTTTTCATTTTTGGGTTCCATCTAAGTGTTTTGTGACCAAGATGAACTCCAGCTTCTAATAGTTGTTGGATAGTTATGTTAGGTATCTTCATATTTTTTCCCGGTTATGCCACCACAATTATTTCCACTTAAGGACCGGAGGTATAAAACCACAAATTGTGTGCGTGTTAATNWAAGCWGKTRTTTACAAATTWATTATAARRAAAACAAGTRWWTTYTTAATTRATTAWYRAWGAAATASCYTTWKCAWKYRRRSRKWSAASTGKTNKKTCTNTCWRTWTAYCNWKWKATMCTKYRWKTTMAMTATTAAATTTTTACCATTATCTTTGATTACAAGTTTTACTTCGGTTTGAGCATTTGTTTTAGATAAATTAAATATGCTTTTGAAAAACTTTATATTTTCAGATTTAAATTGAATTTCTTTAATTGGCTTATTAATTAATTCCTTAAGTAAAGTTATTTTTTTCACATTAATTCTTTTAAATCTATTTTCTTCATCAGAGAGATTTTTTACTAAAGTAATAATTAATGAATTTCCCTCTACTAATATTTTTCTATTCATTTCTAAAATATCTGAAAATATAAAAAGCTCAAAAACACTGCTTAGATCTGAAAACTTAACAATTGCATATGAATTACCTTTTTGTGTTTT
Source organism: Candidatus Pelagibacter sp. (assembly GCA_002732835.1). Lineage (GTDB taxonomy): Bacteria > Pseudomonadota > Alphaproteobacteria > Pelagibacterales > Pelagibacteraceae > Pelagibacter. Next base: position 8,848 of record NVSV01000024.1, on the reverse strand, counting down.
TTTTTCTTGTATATTTAAAACTGTTGCAGCTATATTTGTTTCTTTAATCTCTTGAACAGTATTAAAATCTGCAAAGTCTATAATCTTATATTCTTTATAAATATATTTAAATTGATTAAGTGGATGGTCTGAAATAAAAAAACCTAATGTTTCAAATTCTTTTGATAACCTTTCTTCAATAGACCAATCTTTGATTTTTACCTGAATATTATCATTATTATCATCTTCAACATCAAAAAGTCCAATCTGATTCATTGATTTATTTGCAAAGTTATTTTTTGATTTAAGAATAATATTGGGAATAGAATTGAATAAATATTGTCTATTAGAATTAATTTCATCAAAAGCTCCAGCTTTGACCAAGCCTTCAAGTTGAAGCTTATTAATATCTTTTGGGTTTACCCTGTTTATAAAATTATTTAAAGATTTAAATTTTCCATTATTTTCTCTTTCTTTAACAATATTTGAAATAGCTTCGTAACCAACGCTTTTTAAAGCCCCCAAAGCATAAAAGAAATTTTTTTTATCTGATCTAAAATCAGCAAAACATCTATTAATGTCTGGTCTTACAATATTAATATTTATTCTTCTAAGTTCCTCATAGAATTCACTTAATTTATTTTGATTTGATAATTCCATAGACATTGAAGCAGCAAAAAATTCATGAGGATAATAAGTTTTTAAATATGCTGTTTGATAGGCTATAATAGCGTAAGCTGCAGCATGACTTCTATTAAAACCATATTCGGCAAACGGTTCTATTTTTAAAAATATTCCTGCTGCTATTTCTTTACTAATTCCATTTTTAGCTGCACCCTCAATAAATCTTTGTTTTTGTTTTTCTATTTCTGCTCTTTTCTTTTTACCCATTGCCCATCTTAAAATATCAGCTTCTCCTGCTGTAAATCCTGATAAAGTTTGAGCAATTTGCATAACTTGTTCCTGATAAATAATTACACCATAGGTTGGTTTTAATATTTCTTTTAATTTAGGATGAAGATAATCTGGATCTTTTTTTCCATTCTTACAATCATTGTAAATTGGAATGTTGCTCATAGGACCTGGTCGATATAAAGCAACTAAAGCTATTATATCTTCAAATCGATTTGGTCGCATTTGAATTAAAGCTTCTCTCATTCCAGAACTTTCAAGTTGGAACAAGCCAACAGTTTTTCCACTAGATAAAAGTTTATAAACTTTTTGATCTTCATAATTTATATTTTCAATTTTAAATTCTTTATTATTTGCGTTTATTAAATCTTCTGTTTTTTTTATAACAGTTAATGTTTTAAGACCAAGAAAATCAAATTTAACTAAACCTGCATTTTCTGCTGAGTACATATCAAATTGAGTTGAGGGTAATAAAAGATCTGATGAAGAATCTTTATATAAAGGAACAATTTCAGTTAATTTTTTATCAGCAATAACAACGCCAGCAGCATGGGTTGCAACATTTCGATTCAAACCTTCAAGCTTTAATGACAAATCAACTAATTTTTTTACTCGTGTATCATCATTAATTAATTTCTGTAATCTTGGTTCAATATTAATACATTCAGAAAGACTCATTGGTCTTGATGGATTAAATGGAATCATTTTACATATACTGTCAACAAACCCATAAGGAAGACCTAATACTCTTCCAACATCTCTAATAACCATTCTAGCTTTTAATTTTCCAAAAGTAATAATGTGTGCAACACTATCTTTGTATTTTTTAGTCAAGTATTGAAAAACAAGATCTCTTTTTTCCTCGCAAAAATCTATATCAAAATCTGGCATAGAAATTCTATCTGGATTTAAAAACCTTTCAAAAATCAAATTAAATTTAATTGGGTCTATATCGGTAATTGACATACACCACGCAACCAAAGATCCCGCTCCAGACCCCCTGCCAGGACCTACAGGTATTTTATTTTTTTTAGCCCATTTGATATAATCAGAAACAATTAGAAAATAACTAGAATAGTTCATCTCTTGTATGATTTTAATTTCATGGTTTAATCTAACCTTGTATTCTTTATAATTTTCATTTAGATCAACTTCTTTTTCTTTTATTTTAAAAACTTTCAAAAATTTTTCTACAAGACCCTCTTCAGCTTCCTTTTTTAATAAATCATTCGCATTTATTCCTTTTTCAGAACTTATATTTGGCAAAATTGGCTTTGAAGGTAGAGGTCTAAAATTACAACGATAGGGAAAGTTATAATTATTTTCTAATGCTTCGGGTAGATCTGAAAACAAATCAGTCATTTCTTGATGGGTTTTAAAGTAATGGTGACTTGTTAATTTTATTCTATTTTTGTCATTAACATAGGTTTTTGAACCAATGCAAGTTAAAGCATCATGTGCATCATGCATACTTTTATCAAGATAAAAAACTTCATGAGTTGCTATAATAGGTATTTGTAATTCTTTTGATTTATTTAGATTAAAATTTTCAAAAGACTTTTCATTTTGATCTCCATGTCTTTGTATTTCTATAAAAAAATTGTCTTTATAAATTGAATTAATTTTTTTATATATTTCATCTATTTCATTTAATCTTCCYTTGTTAAAAAGTTTGCCAATYAACCCATTTACTGAACCTGAAAATACCGATATTCCTTCATGTTCAATTAATAAATCTTCAAAATTACAATGAGGACTGGATAAATTATCATTTTCTAAATATGATTTTGATGAAAGTTCAATAATTCTTTTATACCCATTTTTATTYAATGCTATTAATGGAACTAAACCTAAGACATCWTTAAATTTAAAAAAAATWTGAGTTCCAATAATTGGTTGCGATCCTGATTTAGATATATTTAYAGAAAAATCTAATGCACCACATAGATTTACAGTGTCAGACAAGCCAACGGATTGAATTATATTATTTTTACAAAAATCTTTGAGTTCTTCGATTTTTACAGCTCCTTCACAAATTGAATATTGAGTGTGTATTTTTAAATGATTGAAATTCTTATTTAGCGATTCTTGCATAGGAAGCTTTTATCTTACCACCAATTAATTCTATTTTACAATCTGCCATATTAGCAAAATATCTATTGTGAGTTGCAAAAATTATCAATCTATTGGCTCTTTTTAATTTAAATAAAATTTTAAATACTTCTTTTGCATTCTTATAATCTAAACTTCCAGTTGGTTCATCGGCAAGAATTATCTCAGGTGAATTTATTAAAGCTCTTGCAATAGCTATTCTTTGTATCTCTCCCCCTGACAGTTCAGATGGAAAATGTTCTAATCTTTTATATAACTTTAAATTTTTTATAATTTTTTTAGAATCYTCAATTGCTTTATTTTTATTGTTATCAATAGCTAATCTAGCCAAGTAGACATTTTCTAATGCATTAAAATCCGGTAGGAGATTATTATCTTGATAAATAATTCCAATTTTATTAGCTCTTAATTCATCATTAATAGATGCGTCTGAAAAATTTATATTTTTATTAGCAATTWYTATATGTCCAGAAGATGGTCTATCTATAAGTGATAATAAATTTAACAAAGTAGATTTGCCTGAACCTGATGGACCAACTAAAGAATAAATTTTACCTTTTTTGAATGAAAAATTAATTTTANTNTNTAAAATNMKYAATTWTWKWMYKGKMSWWRTATTNGNTNTTNNAWCAANAYYYYWRATTACAWWAANRWWATTSAYRKWTYANGWRCTWTTAYTGSWTMTMWKKKAKMAGNNMWTTMATTGNMRRWTAWATWSAAANAWTWRARRTKATTATTATTGAACATATAGCTATTAAAAAAATTGAATATACATTAATTTCTGACGGCATTTTACTTAAAAAATATATTTCTTCAGGAAACAAACTAATATTAAAAATATTGCTTAACAATTGTCGAATATTTTCAATATAAATAGAAAACAATACTCCTACTAATATTCCAAAAAGAGTCGCTGTTGAACCAATTAAAAAACCAACCATAAAAAAAATTTTTGCGATAGATTTATTTTGAACTCCTATAGATTTTAATATTGCTATTTCTTTTGTTTTATTTTTTACAAGAATTGTTAATCCTGAAATAATATTAAAGGCAGCAACAATAATTATTAAAGATAATATTATAAACATTACATTCCTTTCAACTTTCAATGCAGAAAATAAAGATTTGTTTAAATCAGACCAAGTATAAATGTATTCWTTRTTAAAAATTTCTTTTAGTTTTTTTTTGGCAAAATCAATTTTTTTTGGRTYTTTTAGATAAATTTCTAAAAATCTTTCAGATTCATCTAAATCAAATAAATTCTCTAAATCTTTTATATTTATAAAAGCTATATTTTGATCAAAATCAGCTAATCCACTATCAAAAATAGAGTCRACAATATAAGTTTCTTGTTTAGGTAAATTTCCTACTATTGTTTGAACTCCAGAAGGTGACATAATTAAAACTTTATCTCCAATATTTATATTAAAATTAATGCTTAATTCTTTTCCAATAGATATATGTTTTGAAATTARTTTTCCATTCCCATAAAAATTTTGATTTTTTACAATATCTAGTTTTTCGAATCCATTTGTTGTATAACCTCTTAACTGTAARCCTTTGGTGTAATCTTTATTTATTAGTACACCTTCACTACTGTTGCTAAATAATAATTTATTAGACAAAGTTTTTAATTCTTTATTCTTAAGATTTTCTTTATTTATAGGCTGATCATAAGGTTTAACAACAGCATGTGCGTTGAACCCAATAATTTTTTCGACTAATTCTGTGCGAAATCCATTCATAACTGACATAACTATTATTAAAACMGCTACACCTAAACTGATTCCTACAAACGWAAAAATTGATATTATATTTAAAAAGCCATCTTTTTTTCTGGTTTTTAAATATCTTAAGGTTACTTCTTTTTCTAATTTTGAAATCAATTTATTTTTTTCTTATTGATAATAATATCTGAAATTTGTTTTATTGTTAAATTTTTGGAATCTTTTCCTATTTCTTTAAATTCAAAAARATCGCCTTTTGCTTTTTTTCCAATCATAATTTGGTAAGGTATTCCTATTAAATTAAATTTTTTTATTTTTGCAGAAAAATTTTCGCTTGTATCATCAATAAKAGTATCTATCTGTATGTTTTTAAAATATTCAAATATTTTGTTRGCCTTTTCTAAATTAGTATTATCATTTTTGTTGATTAGTGGAAGAATAGCACAATCATATGGCGCTACTGCTAATGGCCATTTCATGATTTCTTGTTTGTCATCGTATTTTGCCTCGATTATTGCTCCTACTAGTCTTGATACTCCAATACCGTAAGAACCCATTTTTACAAATTCTTTTTTCCCTTTAAAATCAACAGCAGCRTTCATTGATTTTGAATATTTGTCTCCAAAATAAAAAATATGCCCTACTTCAATACCTTTTGTTTTTAATCTATATTCTTCAGAAACATTTTTCTCAAATTCATTTTGATTATATTTTTCATCAGTTACAGCATAAAATGCTTCATATTTTTTTCTTAAATCTSTTAATGATTTTTTTTCAATTTTAGYATCCTCATTGTTAACATCAAAAATTCTTTTATCTGTAAATATTTTACTTTCTCCTGTATCTGCTAAAATAATAAATTCATGAGAAAGATTCCCTCCAATCAGTCCTGTATCMGCWGCCATAGGAATTGCTGACAAATCTAATTTTTTAAAAGTTTTTAAATATGAAAGAAAAAATTTATTATAAGAAAAAGAAGCTTCTTCATCATTTATATCGAATGAGTAAGCATCTTTCATATAAAATTCTCTACATCGCATTATTCCAAATCTAGGTCTAAGTTCGTCTCTAAACTTCCATTGAATATGATATAAAAGTTGAGGCAAAGATTTGTATGATTTAATGCTTGTTCTAAAAATATCAGTAATTAATTCTTCATTTGTCGGCCCATATAACATTTCTCTATTTTGGCGATCTTTAATTCTCAACATTTCATCCCCATAATCTTCATATCTGCCACTCTCTTTCCAAATTTCACTAGATTGTATAGTTGGCATTAATATTTCTTGTGTACCAATTTTATCTTGTTCTTCTCTGACAATTTTTTCAATYTTTTTCATAACTTTAAAACCTAAAGGCAACCAAGAATAGATGCCTGCTGAAGATTGTTTGATCATTCCAACTCTAAGCATTAATTGATGAGACTTTATTTTTGCTTCAGTAGGGTTGTTTTTTAGAATAGGAATAAATGATTTTGAAAAGTACATTAAATATTAAAATAAAATAATTATTATATCATCAATATATATAAACTAAAAAAAATTACATGTAATTAAATTCTCATTATATKAATATTAGTTACAGGTTTTTTTCCAGTTTTTTCTTTGGAATATTTCTTACATACGTTCTTAAGAGCTTCGATAAGGTTCTCTTCTTGTTTAATATTTTTTAATGAAAACGCTTTAGTTGTTTTTTTAATTTCTTCTTCAAGTCCGTATTTGAAATCATCTTTTTCAAAAACAGGGAGTCCTTTAATAGTTAATAAGGGTTTATCATGTATGCTTCCTTTTGGTGAAATAATTATAGTAACTGCTATAAAACCGTTATTTGCTAGGTTTTTTCTTTCCTTAATAAAAGAAGAATCTTCTTCAATTGAAATATTCCCATCAACACATAATCTGCCACTTGGAGCTTTATCGTAAACATGAGGTTTTTCGCCTGGGTATAATTTTACAATATCTCCATTCTCTACTTGAACAGGAAAAGGAACTTGCATTTCCTTAGCAAAATTGATTTGTTCTTTCATATGTCTATGTTCACCATGAACTGGGATAACAGATTTTGGCTTAATCCAATTGTACATATCTTTTAAATCTTCTCGATTAGGATGGCCTGATACATGAACAAATTCAGTTTCTTCAGAAATAACCTCAATACCGTCTTTTAATAATTTGTTATGAAGATTATAATGTTTACGAACATTGCCTGGAATGATTTTAGAAGAAAATATTACGGCATCTCCTTTTTCAATAAAAACATCTGGGTGCATATAATTTGAAATCCTATTTAAAGCGCCCATAGGCTCGCCTTGACTGCCAGTACACAAATATATGATTTTGTCTCTAGAAATTTTTTTTGCTTTTCTTGGMTCAATTGGTTCAATAACATTTTGTAAATATCCACATTGTTTAGCAGCATTATAAATTCTATGCATCGATCTTCCAACTAAAGATATCAGCCTTTCAGTTTTTTTAGCGCAATAAAAAACAGTTTCCATTCTTGCTACGTTTGATGCAAATGAAGTTACGAGAATTCTTTTATTAAGTCTTGAAATAATATTTAACATGCTTTTTCTAACATCTGATTCAGATCCAGCTCTACCTTTGCTAAACACGTTTGTAGAGTCACATATCATGGCAAGAACTCCATTATTACCAATTTCCTTGAGTTGATCTGAATTAACTTTTTCACCAATAAGTGGATTTGGATCACATTTCCAATCTCCTGTATGAAAAATATTTCCCACTGGTGTTTCTATTTTAAGACCATTAGGTTCAAGAATTGAATGAGTGAGAGTTACAAATTCAATTTTAAATGGATCAAGATTTACAGTTCCATTTAAACTAACGATTGTTAAATAAGGAATTATATCAATTTTTTTTTCTTTAAATTTTTGTGTAATTAARRYAGCTGTAAATGGTGTTGCATAAATTTTACATTTTAATTTTGGCCATACATAAGCAATAGCGCCTATATGATCTTCATGTGCATGGGTTAAGATAATGCCAAGTAATTTATCTTTTTTATCAATTATAAATCCAGGATCCGGATAAATTAAATCAATTCCTGGCAAACTATCATCTGCAAATGTAACTCCAACATCAACTATTATCCATTTTTGATCATCTGGTTTACCATAGGCATATAAATTCATGTTCATGCCAATTTCACCCGATCCCCCCAGAGGACAAAATAATAATTCTTCTTTCATTTTTRCTTTAATAAATGGATAACCTTTAAAAGACCTTTAATTGTTAAATCTCGATCAATCTTAACCTTAACATCTATAGTTTTTTTGAAAAGATGAGAAAGACCACCAGTAAAAATAATTTTATATTTATTATTAGTTTGATCAATAATTTTTTTAATTATGTTGTCAATTAAACCAGCGTAGCCCCAATAAAAACCCGATTTTACAGCAGATTTAGTATTTTTTCCTAATATATTATTAACACTCGTTAAAGTTAAAGATGGAATTAATGAAGCCTTTGAAATTAAAGTATTTAAAGAGAGATTTACACCAGGGGCAATGATACCTCCTAAATAATTATTTTTTACAACAACATCAAAAGTTGTAGCCGTACCAAAATCAACTATGACATAATTATTTTTGTTATCAATTACACTTATTGCATTTGAAAGACGGTCAGATCCGATCTGTTTTCTATTAACTTTTATTTTAATAAGTTTATCAAGTTTAAGTTCTTTAAGTTCAGTACAATTTATATTTAATTTTTTTTTAATAAAAAATTTAATTTTATTATAATATTTTGGAACAACACTACAAAAAATTGCATGGTGTAATTTGTATTTTTTTGATTTTAAAAAAATTAGATGTTTATATAAATATTTATTAGTGATTAAATTAGATTTTAAAATTATTTTTTTTAATAATTTTTTATTCCTATTAAAAGCACATATTTTTACTTCGGTGTTGCCTATATCGCCTATTAAATACATTTTATCTTATTAATAAATTCATCATTTTAATGAAAATTTTTTTAAATTTTTTTCAAAATCCTTTTTTATTACATTTAATAATTTAAACCTAGTAATTTTAAGCCCCGTTTCTTCTAATAAATTAGTAGTTGGATAATTTTTAATTATTGGGTTTTTTA
>NVSV01000023.1:0-12511 GCA_002732835.1 Candidatus Pelagibacter sp. | reverse complement strand
CCTTGTACTCTAATTCATCAGCCGTCATCTTATTAACAGCATCACCTAATGTAACTCTCTGCTTTTTTTCCAATGTTTTTATATCACCCACATATGTTCTAATCAAAAACAAAACCCCATGCACTTCTGGAAACCCTTGTAATACTTGTCTTTCTATTCTCAGAAAAAGATTCTCTCTATCAAATTCTTTACCTATATTCTTACTAGGGTGTTGATTTAATATTGGAGTATCCGTAAGAGTCCAGTTGTATCTTCTATATGGTCCCTTATGCAAACATGTATTCCAAATGTGCTCATAACTTGTTTTATCCATACCCGGCACATTAGCATGCATTTCTTTCATACTCATTCCCATCTTTTCTTCTGGACTCCACCAAGATGGCAAACAAACATGATTGGTTACCAATTCATCATTACGCATAATACAAACATCTTCCTGTATCTGCGAACACACCGCATCAAATAAATTCTTATATGCAGGAACTGGATATTTTTCACCACGGTCCTTAGAAAACCAATAATCGGGACTTTTAATTGTTTGCACCACATTTAAATCTTCATCTACCCAGACTGATTCATTACTATAATCATTATGAAGAACATAAAGTTCTTGAAATGGTCAAGGACTCAGATGTAGCGTATTGTGATAAATTTAATGAAAGAGATTGAAGTTATAGTTGTCAATAGCCTCCAGCCCTTGATTAAAAAATATAAACTACTTTTAAGTCTCACTCCAAATTACAAATACAGCTATACAAAAGCACAGATTAAAAACTTAAAAAAACAAAATTTTTTTAGATTAATTGGCATGGGTGGTTCAACATTAGGAGCTAAAGCAATATATAAATTTTTACAAGATAAAACGAAAAAAAAATTTGTTTTCATAGATAATTTAAAACCCAAATTGTCAAAATATGAAAAATCTAATGAAGCCGTTAACATCATTATCTCTAAGTCTGGCAATACACTTGAGACAATTATAAATACAAGTATTTTAATAAATCAAAATCAAAAAAGTAAAAATATTTTTATTACAGAAAAAAAAAATAGTTACTTATTAAATCTTGCACACAAGATCAGAGCAGAAGTTTTTGAACACAAAAATTATATAGGAGGAAGATATTCTGTTTTATCTGAAGTTGGAATGCTACCTGCTGAACTTATGGGATTTGATGAAAGAAAATTTAAAAGGTTAAACTTATTAATCAATAATAATAATTTTTTAAAAAAATTAATAATTAATGTTGATGCTACTCTAAAATTTATTAAGCAAGGAAAATCTAATTCAATAATTTTAAATTATGATGAAAAATCTGAAAATTTATTAAAATGGTATCAACAGCTTATTGCAGAAAGTCTTGGTAAAAAATCTAAAGGACTTCTACCAATGATATCAAATATGCCCATGGATAATCATAGTTTATTGCAACTGTATTTAGATGGTCCTAAGAAAAATTTTTATACTTTTTTTAATGTATTCGAAAAAAAATCAGAAATTATTAATAAAAAAAACATTCTAAATACACATGCATATCTAAAAAATAAATCTATTTTTCAGATATTAAATTCACAAAAAAAAGCAACAGAAAACATATTTAAAAAAAGAAAACTACCATTTAGAAGCTTCGAGTTGCTTAGAAGAAATGAAGAAACACTAGGAGAATTATTTTGTTTTTTTATTTTAGAAACAATTTTATTAGGTAGGGCTTTGAAAGTAAATTCTTTTGATCAACCATCTGTAGAACTTGTAAAAAAAGAGACAAAAAAGATTTTAATTTAAATAAATTTACCAAAAATTATCTTCGATATTCCATAATTTTCTGTTCTCAAGATTTTAAATTTACTATCAAAACTATCATTTGATCTTTTATGCCTATGCAAAATTATAATTCCTTCTTCGATTAAAATGTTCATTTCATTAATCTCRTTTAAAAGTAAACTTATATTTTTTTCTTTATAGGKCGGGTCTAAAAAAATTAAATTGAATTTATTTTCTCCAATTTTTTTAATTTTTTTTAAATCAAATACATTTTCTGAAAATAACTTTACTTTCTTTTCACAATTAAATTTATTKATATTTTTTGTCAAAATTTTTATTGAAGGTTTATGCTGCTCAATAAAATAAACCTTTGAAGCTCCTCTAGATATACATTCTAATCCAAAAGATCCTGTTCCTGAGAAAATGTCTAAAATATTAGATTTTTTTATGGAAATTCTCTCATTTTTGGAATGCTCAAGAATATTAAAAATAGACTCTTTGGTTAAATCTTTTAAAGGTCTTGTTTTTTTATCTAGAGGTTCATATATTTTTCTACCTTTATAATCACCAGCAACAATTCTCATTTATCTATRACTTTAAATCCAATATCTTTCCTGAAAAAACTATTAGACCAATTTAAATTATTAATTAATTTTAAAACTTTATCTCTTGATTCTTTATAGTTTGAAGAAATAGAAACAAAATTTAGYACTCTTCCTCCATTAGAAAAAATCTCACCATTATTTTTTTTTGTTCCTGCATGAAAAATAAAATTATTTTTATCTAAATTTAGTTTTTTTAAATTATCTATTTTGATATTAYTTTTAAACTTTYCTGGATATCCTTTAGAACATACTACAACGCATAAGCTTTTTTGATCTTTCCACTTAATTTCTATTTTATCTAATGTCTCATCACAACACGAATTAAGAATTTTAAGAAAATCTGTTTCTAACAATGGCAATATAGTTTGACATTCCGGGTCACCCATTCTTACATTATATTCAATAAGATAAGGTTCATTATCTTTAATCATTAAACCTGCATATAAAAAACCTTTGTAATTTTCTCCTAAATCTTTAACTGCTTTTAAAGTAGGTATAATAATTTTATCAATTATTTTTTTTTCTAAATCATTATTAATTAATGCTGAGGGCGAATAAGCACCCATGCCACCTGTATTCTTTCCTTTATCTCCTTCGAATGCTCTTTTATGATCCTGGGCTGTTTGAAAGTTTTGAAAGTTTTTTCCATCACATATTACGAAAAAACTCATTTCATCACCTTTTAAAAATTCCTCAATTAAAACATTTTTTGCTTCACCAAATTTTCCATCAAATATTTCTTTTACAGCTTCATTTGCAGAATATGAATTTTCACATATGTAAACTCCCTTACCTGATGCTAAYCCATCTGCCTTAACTACAATTGGAAAATTGCTAGATTTTATAAAATTGATTGTATCTTTAGTATTTTCGAAAATACCAAAATTTGCTGTAGGAATATTATATTTTTTACAAATTTTTTTTGTAAAAATTTTTGATCCTTCAAGTTGAGAAGGAATTTTTTTTGGRCCAAAAACTTTAATTTTTTCTTTTTCTAAGAAATCTACTATTCCATTAACCAAAGGTTTTTCTGGACCAACTATAACTAAATCAACTTTTGATTTTATTAAAAAATTCTTTATTTTATCAAAATTATCTAAATCGATTTCAATATTTTCAGCTATTTCACTTGTCCCAGCATTGCCGGGTATACAATAAATTTTACTTATTTGYGGAGACTCGGATATTTTTTTACAGATTGYATGTTCTCTCCCACCACTTCCTATAATACTTATAATCATATATAAGTATCCTTCTATCCAATGAAAAATAAAKTAGCCACAATAAAATATCTGCCAAATAATTTTGAAATAATAGAAGATGGAGATCATGTAATTTGTGYGGTATCAGGAAAGAAAATTTATTTAGATAAACTTACCTATTGGAATGTAGAATTACAAGAAGCCTACTTTTCTTATGTAGAAGCAGRTAGAAAGAGAGAAGAATTAATCAAAAAAAATTAAATTATTTCCAACGATTATGAGTCCAAATCCATTGAGTTGGGTTTTTGATAATCATTTTTTCAATATTTTGATTAATTGTTAAAGAATTATTTTTTAAGTCTTCTTYATGAACTCCAGTTTTTGTTATTTCGTATGGTTTATGAATCACCATTTCAAAATTAATTCCGTTTTTTCTTTCAATATATATTGGGACTAGTTTGCAATTGTATTTCAGAGCTATTTGTGCTGGAATAGTGGTAGTATGTGCCTCTTTATTGAAAAAAGATATTCTTGGTCCTTCGCTAACACGTTGATCTACCATTATAGCAATACTATACCCATCTTTGATTTTTTTTATTATTTCCCTAGAACCAGCTACACCTTTTGGAATTTGTATAGGRCAAATATATTTCATTCTTAAATATTCCATGAATGGATTTAAAAAAAAATTATTTAAAGGTCTATAAATTGCWGCAAGTTTAATCCCAAATTTATCYAGYTCCATTGCCATAAGTTCAAAATTTGCAAAGTGACCAGAAAAAAAAACTACCGGTTTATTTGATTCTTTTATTTGATCTAAATATTCAATTCCTGTGATTTTCATGTGATCAAATCCAGTTTTGTTTAATTTGAAATTTTTTAAGAAAATATATTCAGCAAAAGTTCTTCCAATATTTGACCACATTTTATTTATGGTCTCTTCCTCTTTTTTTTTATCAATATCACCTAATCCAATTTTAATATTTTGTTTAATTATATCTTTTGATCTAAAAAARGGACCAATAATTTTTCCCAGAATACTTCCAAGGTTAGATGCATTTTTAAGTCCTATTATTTTAAAAATACAAAATAAAGAAATTATACTTATAAACTCAAAAAAATATTTTATAATTTTCATATATTTTTTTTTATTAATTCTATAAAATTATCTTTATTTTTTATCTCCAGTTCAATTTTCAAATATTGAAAATGTGTTTTAAAATTATCATGGATTCTAAAATAATCTTTTTCTGTAGTTAATAGAATTTGATTCTTTTCACTATTAATTTTTTTTATTAGCATTTCCAAATCAGACACAGTAAAGTGGCAGTGATCTGGGAAAGAGTTTGTGCCTATTAAATTCAAATTATTTTCTTTTAATAAATCAAAAAAATTTGATGGATTTCCTATTCCAGAGAAAGCATATATTTGTTTATCTTTAAATCTATTAATATCTACGGGTTTATATTTTGAGTAGAATATTTTAACATTCTTGTTTTTATTATATATTTGATCTTCAATTTTAATATTTCTTTCACCATTTATAACAATGCAATCAGATCTATTTACAGCTGTAATTCTTTCTCTCAACGGTCCAGATGGTATTACGAGTCCATTTCCAATCCATTGCTTTTGATTAAAGCAAACAACTGAAAAATTTTTTTTAATAGTATAATCTTGAAATCCATCATCAAGAATTGCAATATCGTTTTTATTTTTTATTAGAGATTCTATTGCTTCTTTTCTGCTTTTGGAAACGAATGTTGTTCCTACTTTTTTTAGCATTGTTATTTCATCCTTAAGATAATCGTAGTATTTTTTAACAAATGCAGGATTTTTTCCTAGAGATTTAGTGATCTTAAAAATTTCTGATGCTAAAGGCGTTTTTCCAGTGCCACCCACATAAATATTTCCCACGCAAATAATMGGTATTGGAAATTTTTTGGATATTTTATATTTATTTATAAAAGAAAATAACAAAAATAATATTGAAATTGGAAAAAATAAAATAGCCCAAAAGGAAAATCTGGAACTATCCCAAAATTTTGGTTTTTTCAATTTCATTTAAAAATATTTGCTAATCTCCTTTTGATTTTCAACCAATACTTCATTTCCGATAGAATTTATCTTTTTTACAATTTGTTTTGAATTGAATTTATTATTTAAATTTTTGTTAATAATATTTTTTGCTTGTCTAAGAGTTCTAATTTTTGAAGAAATTTTAATTTTGTTTAACAAATCATATACTTCTAAAAARTTATCAATATAAGGACCATGAATAATTTTACATCCTAGTCTTGCWGCTTCTAAAGGATTTTGGCCGCCATGTYTAATCAAGGAACCTCCTAGAAATACAATATTACAAATTTTTTGGAATGATTTTGTTTCTCCATAGGTATCCACTAAATAAATGTCAGTATTTTCTTTAATTTTTTGATTAGARCTATGCAGGTGCACTTTTAATCCAATTTTTTCTATATCTTCCTTAATCTCTGAAGATCTGTGAATATGTCTAGGAATAATTATAGTAATTCCATTTATATAATTYTTTTTTAAATCATTATGTATTTTTGCACAAAAAATTTCCTCATAATTATGAGTGCTTATTGCTCCAAATAATATTTTTTTTAATTTAAAAAAATTTTTTTGGTTTTTATTTAACTTATTAGTTATTTTTAAACCTGTTTCCGAAAATTTTAAATTTCCTAATTTTTTGATGTTTCTAGCGCCTAGTTTTTTAAGATAATTTTTTGTTTCATTGTTTTGAGATAAACAAATGTCAAATTTATTAAATAATAACCTTGAAAATATAGATATTTTTTTCCATCTATTAAATGATTTTTTAGTTATTCTTGCATTTAGTAATATTAGAGGGATGTTTCTTTTTTTTAAATTAAATATCATATTTGGCCAGATTTCAGACTCAACAAAAATAGCTACCGATGGCTTCCACTGACTTAAAAATTTATTAGTAATGAAATTTACATCAATTGGAAAAAACTGATGAATAGTTTTTTTAAATTTAAATTTATTAAATACTTTTGCTGAACTTAATGTAYTTGAAGTCAAGAGTATTTTCTTTATAYCTCTTTTTTTTTCTAATTTTTCAATTAATGGAATTATGCTTAGTATTTCTCCTACACTTGAGCAATGAAACCAAATCAACTTKGCGGCATTTGGTTTATYACTAAATATTCCAATTTTTTCTAAAAATCTTTTAGGATGTTCTTTATTATTTAAAATTCTATAAATTATTATTARAGGCGAAATTAATAATATTGAATTAATTAATATTCTATATAAAAACAACATTAATCTTTTCTTARTTGTTTTTCGTAAAAATTTTTGTAAATTTCTGATGATTTTATTAATTCTTGATGATTGCCTTCAGCTGCTATTTTTCCATCATCAACAACATAAATTTTATTTGAATTCATAATTGTAGATAGTCTATGAGCAATTACTAATGTAGTTCTATTCTTTGTTAAAARTTTGATAGCTTCTTGAATTTTACTTTCGGTCTCTGCATCCAAAGAAGATGTTGCTTCGTCTAGAAGTATTATCTTGCTTTTTTTTAACATTGCTCTTGCAATAGATAATCTTTGTTTTTCTCCTCCTGATAGCCTTATTCCATTTTCTCCTATAATTGTATCAAATTTATTTGGTAATTTATTTATAAATTCATCACAAAATGAAAGTTTTGCTGCTTCAAAAATTTCATCTTCAGAAGCATCTAGTTTTGCATAAGCAATATTATTTTTAATTGTATCATCAAATAAAGTTGTATCCTGATTAACTAAAGATATGTTTGATCTTAATGAGAAAATTTTACTTTTGTAAATAGATTGGTCATCAATTAAAATATCTCCAGAATTACTATCATAAAATCTTGGTATTAAATTTAAAATTGTAGATTTTCCCGCTCCACTATGACCTACAACTGATGTCATTTCACCTCCACTAATGGTTAAATCAATTGATTTAAGAACATCTCTTTCATCATCATTATRTTTGAATCTAACTTTATTGAATCTTATTTCTCCTTTTTTTATTTCTAAATTATTTGGCTTTTCTGTTTCTATTATTTGGTTTTTCATATCTATAATTGGCAAAATTCTTTTAGCCGCCGCTAATCCTTGGTTTATTCCYATGTTTAATGTGGCTAATGATCTTAYTGGTTGGTAGGCYAACATCATTGCAGCTAGAAAAGAAAAAAAGCTATTGATATCTAATTCATTTTTTAAAATCAGCTTTCCAGAATAGAAAATTAGACCAGCAATCATAAATCCAGTTAATATCTCCATTATTGGTGAAGCTCTAAYCAAAACCGTWTKAATTTTAATTACTTTTTCTTTAAGATTATTAATAAATTTTTCAGTTCTTGAAAATTCGAAGTTTTCCTTCTGGAAAATTTTAATTATTTTGTGATTTTTAAAAATCTCCAATAAATAYGAAGTTAATTCTCCYGCTCTATCTGCWGCTTCAGTAGTAACTTTTCCCATTCTTTTACCAAGTGACCGAGCMGCAAAAGMAGCTAATGGAATCATTATTATAGCAAATAAAGCTAATYTCCAATTTTGATAAAACATAACTCCCAATAAASCAMTTAAAGTWAACGTATCTTTRGTTAWATTAAGTATTACYGTRCTAACTAAATYAGTSATCAWGCYCACATCAAAAGTTAAATGAGWTATAAATTTTCCYGAATGTTTAYTATCAACTATTTGASTGTCAGCWTYAATAATTGATTTCATAACTTGGAATTGAAGTATTTTTGTTATTTCTTGACCTACTCTAAYAAGAATTATTTTTGCAAAATAAAGAGAAACACCTTTGGTAGAAAAAGCTAAGATTATTATTAATGGAATAACCAAAGTTAATGTTTGATCTTTATCAATAAAAATTTTTTTAAYTGCCGGGTCAAGYAACCAYGCAATTGAAGCAGTGCTTCCAGCCACCAACACAGAAAAAAATACTGATAATAAAATTTTTGGTAAAAATTGTTTTGTATAATTGTTGTATAATCTTTTTATGATATCTATATTTCTCATAAGGTTAATTTACCTRCTAATAAATTTAAAAAAATTATTAAACCTAATAAGTTATTAGACTTAAATATTTTTAAACATAAGTTTGGATTTTTTGCATTTAATTTAATTAATTGGAAAAAAAACAAATGARCAAATGGAAAAATTAGAAACAAAAAATAAATATAATTAAAATTCATTAACAAYCCTATATAGATAAGCGATAAAAAAGTTATTGAATAACATAAAAATAAAACTTTTTTTGGATTGTTTTTAAATTTTATAGAGGTTGATTTAACTCCAATAATTTCGTCATCTTTAATATCTTGGTATCCGTATATCGTGTCATATCCGAGTGTCCAAAATATGGCTCCAAAATAAAAAACTAATGGTATCAAACTTATGCTTTCATTAATTGATGWCCAGCCTAGGATTAAGCCATAGTTGAATGTTATTCCTAAAAATAATTGGGGCCAATATGTAAATCTCTTCATTAATGGATAAGCGAAAGCCAAAGGCAAGGATGCAATTGCTAGAATTATTGTAAGTTTATTAAAATTAATTAGAATTAAAAAAGCTAAAGAACATAAAATTATCACATAAACTCTTGCTAAAAAAATTGATATTTTTCCTGAAGCAATAGGTCTATTTTTTGTTCTTGCAACTTTTTTATCAAAGTTTCTATCAGTTATATCATTAACTATACATCCTGCTGATCTCATTAGAATTGATCCAGCAAAAAATAAAAATWWWTWAAAAATATAAATATTTAAATCATTGTTGAAATCATAAGCAATTGTGAGTCCCCATAAACATGGCCAAAAAAGTAGCATGTAACCAATTGATTTATTTAATCTTGTCAGTTCAATGAATAAATTTAGATTTTTCATTATAATTTACTTGTAAATAACAAAGCCTAGATTCATAATCAAATTGATTCGATATGAATATTGATTACACAGTTACGGCACTTATGTTTCCAGCCATACCTCTATTGATGAGCGTTTATGGTAATCGTTTTCATACACTAAGTAATTTAATCAGAAAAATACATGACGAGTACGTTTGGGAAAAACACATTCCTCCAGAATGGGAAAAGCAGCTTATTAATTTAAGTGCAAGGGTTAAATGGTTAAAGTATACGCTTGCATGTGCAAGCTTTGGATTTTTGTTCAATATGTTAACAGTTTTTGCTCTTTATTTTAATATGATTTTTTTGGCAAGGATTATTTTTGGATCTTGTTGTTTAGCAATGATAGTTTCGGTTATTTTTTTTATCAGAGATATATTTCTTTCCACACAAACATTAAAACTTCATTTATCAGATATGAAAATAGATTTAGACTAAGGAATAATTACTGCTGGACCAATAATTTTTCTATTTTCGAGGTCTATATGAGCTTGCATAGCTTCATCTAATTTATATTTTTTAAATATTTYTATTTTAACTTGTCYAGARTTTATTTTTTCAAATAACATCTTTGAAGCTTCGTTCAATTCTTCACTTGTGCTTAAATATTGACCCATTGAAGGTCTTACAAAAAACAATCCTTTTGGCTGAAGCATCTTCGGTACATCTATTGGTGATAGTGCTCCAGAAGCATTTCCAAAAGACACCATCGTTCCTCTGGTTTTTAAACATGCAAGGGATTTTTCAAATGTTGATTTTCCAACTCCGTCATAAACCACAGGCAAACCTTTTCCATTAGTTAATTCCATAACTCTTTTTGCAAAATCTTCTTTAGAATAATTTATTACTTCATCACATCCATTTTTTTTTGCTAAATTAATTTTTTCATCACTTCCAACTGTGCCAATGACCTTACACCCTAAACTTTTAGCCCACTGGCAAAATATTTGTCCAACACCTCCTGCAGCAGCGTGATATAAAATGGTTTCACCAGAAGAGACTGGGTAGGTTTTGTGCAATAAATAATAAGTAGTTAAGCCTTTAGTCATTAAAGTTGTTGCTAAAGTTAAGTCTATYCCATCAGGAACTTTAACTAAATTTTTTGTAGGAAAGATTCTATGAGTAGAGTATGCYCCCAAAGGCATTGCAGAATAAGCTATTTTATCACCAATAGAAAAATTTGAAACGTTAGGTCCAACTTCTTTAATAATTCCTGAAGCCTCAATACCAATGCCYGAAGGCAATTTAACAGGATATAAGCCTGATCTATGATAATTATCTAGGTAATTTAACCCAATTGCAACATGCTCAATTAAAACTTCATCATTGCCAGGTTTACCTAATGTAATTTCTTCTATTTTTATTACTTCAGGGCTACCATTTTTTTCAATCTTTACAGCTTTCATTATTTTACAAATGTACCATTATGATAGTCTTGTWCAGCTTTTAATATTTCTTCTTTAGTATTCATAACAAACGGACCTCCTCTAGCTATAGGCTCTCCAATTGGTTTTCCRGAAATTAATAAAAATTTTGACTTAGTTACACCTTTAACTTTTAATTTTTCACCTTTTGTTAGAAGAATTAAAGTCGAGTTTTTAACTGGGTCATGATTTTGCTCTCCAATTTTAATTTCTCCCTCAATTAAATAAATGAAAGAATTATGGGTTGAAGGAAGATTAAAATTAAATTCTTTGTCTTTTTCAAGYTCAACATCAAAATATATTGGTTCAACATTGTGACCTTTTACAGGTCCTTCAAAATTATCAAATTTTCCAGCAATAATTTTAATTTTTTTTTCGTTATCTTTATAAACCTGCATTTGTTTAGCGTCTATGTAGATATATTCAGGTTTATTCATTTTTAGTTTTGCGGGCATATTTACCCATAATTGAAATCCATGGAGTTTACCTTCAGACATGGCTGGCATTTCAGAATGAATTATTCCACCGCCAGTTTTCATCCACTGAACATCACCTGAAGACATTCTTCCTTTTGCGCCGGTACTGTCTTCATGTTCAAATTCTCCATTAAGCATATAGGTTACAGTTTCAATTCCTCTATGAGGGTGAGGAGGAAATCCACCAATATAATCATCTTTATTTTCTGAGCCAAATTCATCTAACATTAAAAAAGGGTCAAAATAATTAGGGTCAGTTCCAATGCTTCTTTTTAATTTAACACCAGCGCCATCCGATGCTGGTATTGGATCTATAATTCTATCTACTTCTATTTGTTTCATATGAATATCATATAAACATATGTTAAAGTATATCAAGCAACCACATAGCTTTATATGAGCAATATTAGATTATTTTTCCCTGAAAATTTATCACTTAATTTAACTGCTAAGCTCGATAAACCCCAATCACACTACGTTAATAAAGTTATGAGAGTTAAAGTTAATGAAACTTTTTCTTTATTTAATGAGAGTGTGGAGTGGGAAGCAAAAATTAAAGAAATTTCAAATGGGATAGTTGGATTTATTATTACAAAGCAATTAAGACAAAAAGAAAATTYAAAAGAAATTTGGCTAGCTTTTTCACCCATTAAATCTAATTATTTTAATTTTATGATTCAAAAGGCAACCGAACTAGGTGTAACAAAATTTATACCTGTTATTACTGATCGTACAATTGTGAGAAAAATAAACTACGAAAGGGTTGAAAACATAACAATAGAAGCTTCAGAGCAATCTAATCGTTTGCTAGTACCAAAAGTTGAAAAAATCCAGAATTTGAAATCYTTTTTAGAAAAAAATAATAATAAAATTAATATTATTTTTGGTGATATAAACACTAAAAATCAAAAGCTAGATCCAAAAATACAAAAAGAAGATAAACCAATTTGCATAATAATTGGACCAGAAGGAGATTTTACARAAGCTGAAAGAGAGCAAATTCTTAATTTTAAGGATGTTCAATCTTTAAAAATAAACGACAATATTTTAAGAACAGAAACAGCTGCAATTTCTGCACTATCTATAATTAATTATTTTTTAAATTTAT
>NVSV01000022.1:0-12719 GCA_002732835.1 Candidatus Pelagibacter sp. | reverse complement strand
GAGCGGCTCGGTAGTCCACGAGCTCCACCACGCCCACGACCACGTCCGCGAGCTCAGCCTCAAGTACAGCGCTCACGAGGCTAGCATTTTTTTTAAATCTTTATGGATTAATTCACCAAATATTATTCTACGATATAACCAAAGCATATATGCAGCTACAAGTACAACTCCTAGACTAGCTATCGTAGCTACTAAAAAACTTTTCTTAAATGTTCCAATTAATATCAAAAATTCACCTACAAAACCGCTTGTTCCTGGCAATCCAATGGAGCCCAAAATAAAAATCATAAATAATAGGGAATATTTTGGCATTATAGATACGATACCTCCATATCTATTTATTAACCTTGTATGCATTCTCTCATAAACAACTCCAACACATAAAAATAGTGCAGCCGAAACTAATCCATGGCTTATCATTTGAAATATACTACCTTCGATACCTTGTTGAGTAATTGTAAAAATGCCCAAAGTAACAAAACCCATATGAGCTACTGATGAATAGGCAATTAATTTTTTCATATCTTCCTGCATCAATGCAACTAAAGAAGTATAGACAATCGCAACTAGACTCAAAAAATAGATTAATGGAACAAAATAATCAGAAGCAATTGGAAATAAGCCTAAGGAAAACCGGATGAAAGCATAACCGCCCATCTTAAGTAAAATAGCAGCAAGCAAAACAGATCCAGCAGTAGGAGCTTCTACATGAGCATCAGGTAGCCAAGTATGAAAGGGCCACATTGGTGTTTTAACTGCAAAAGAACTAAAGAATGCTAACCAAAGTAAATTCTGGTACTTTATATCTATACCTATTTCGTATAATTCAATAACATCAGTTGTACCAGTTATCCAATATATTGAGATAATTGCGATCAACATTAGTACTGAACCAAGTAAAGTATAAAGAAAGAATTTAATAGCTGAATAAACTCGTCGCTCACCACCCCAAATTCCAATAATTAAAAACATTGGAATTAATCCTCCTTCAAAGAAGAGATAGAAAACAAATAAGTCTAGTGCACAAAAGACTCCAATCATTAATGTTTCCATTAATAATATTGCAATTAGAAAATTCTTTAGACTTTTTTTGACAGTACTATTTACAGAAACAATACATAAAGGAGAAATTAAAGTTGTTAAAATAATAAATAAAATAGAAATTCCATCTACTCCAACTTTATAGTTTACAAAACCTTTAATCCATTCACGATTCTCTACAAATTGAAATTCATGGGTTGTGGAGTCGAATAAAAACCAAAGATATAAAGATAAAAAAAAATTTGTAAAAGAGACAAATAAAGCAACATACTTACTACTCTGATATTTTTTTGAATTAGTTTTTGAAAAAAAAATAAACAGCGCTCCAATTGTTGGCAATAAAATTAATGATGATAAAATGGGAAAATTCATTATTTTAATATTAGTAAAGTCAATAAAATAGTAAAACCAAGAAGCATTACAAATGCATATTGATAAATTAAACCACTTTGAAATTTAACTGCTCGAATAGAAAAATTTTTTATTAAACTAGAAATGCCATCTGGGCCGAATCGATCAATAATTTTTACATCTATTTTTTTCCAAAAAAATAAGCCAATATTTTTTGAAAATTTAACAAAAACTTGATCATAAAGTTCATCAAAATACCATTTGTTTAATAAAAATTTGTAAAGAGGTTGATTGCCTTTAACTAACTCATCTAAAATAGACTTATTTTTTACGAATAAATAATATGCAATTGGTATGGAACTAATTACCAATATTGGTGTAAACAATAAAAACCACATTGGTGGATGATTGGTGCTTAATGGTTCTAGAAATTTAATTGAATTACCCCAAAACTCAGTACTACTATATTGACCAATAAACAATTCCTTAAATAAATAACCTGATGATATTGCGCCAATTGCAAGAACTATTAATGGTATTATCATAACCATTGGAGATTCATGTATGCTATCTTTTTTAAGTTTTTGATTATTATATGTCCCATGGAAAGTTTTAAAAATTAGTCTCCATGAATAAATTGATGTTAAAAAAGCAGTAAAAATTCCTATTCCAGCTGCATAATAACCTGTTGTATTACCTTTTAAGTAAGCAAATTCAATAATTGCATCTTTTGAATAAAATCCTGAAAGAAAAGGAAATCCAGTTAAAGCTAAAGTGCCTATTATCATCAAAATCCATGTGTAAGGAAGTTTTTGCCAAACATTACCCATTTGGCTTATATCTTGCTCGTTTTTAAAAGAATGTATGACAGAACCTGAGCCCAAAAATAATAATGCCTTGAAAAAAGCATGCGTAAATAAATGAAACATCGCAACATTATATGCTCCTACACCAGCAGCAAAAAACATATAGCCAAGTTGGCTACAAGTGGAATATGCAATAATTTTTTTTATATCATTTTGCACTAAAGCAATCGTCGCTGCAAAGAACGCAGTACTCATCCCAACAATTGTAATTAAATTTAATGCCAGTTCAGAATATTCAAAAATTGGAGAACATCTTACAACAAGGAATACACCAGCTGTCACCATAGTTGCAGCATGTATTAAGGCTGAAACAGGTGTAGGTCCTTCCATAGCATCTGGTAACCAAGTATGCAAAAAAATTTGAGCAGATTTACCCATTGCTCCAATAAAAAGAAGTATACAAATTAAATCAATTGCATTTATGTGAATTCCTAAAAATATTAATTCTTTTTCTAGAGTTGAAGGAACTAAATGAAATACTTCATTATAATTTACAGTTCCAAATAAATAAAAAATTAGAAATATTCCAAGTGCAAAACCAAAATCTCCAATTCTATTTACAACAAACGCTTTAATTGCGGCTGCATTTGCACTTTCTTTTTTATACCAAAAACCAATTAAAAAATAAGAACATAATCCAACACCTTCCCACCCAAAATATAATTGGAGAAAATTATCTGATGTAACTAAAGTTATCATGGCAAATGTAAAAAGAGATAAATAGGCCATAAATCTTGGCTTGTGTGGATCATTAGACATATAGCCAATAGAATAAATATGAACTAATGCTGAAATTAATGTCACAACAACTAACATTACTGCTGATAGAGTATCAATATTTATTGACCAACTTGCATTTAATGATCCTGAGTTTATCCAAGTARCAATAAGCAAATTATTATTATAATCCAAAATTGTTACTTTATAAAAAATAACTATTGATAAAATTGCTGATATTGAAACAAATAAACTTGTAACTATTTCAGAATTTCTTTCGCCAATTTTTTTGCCAAAAAAACCAGAAATTACYGCAGCTACTAATGGTAAAAAAACAATTATATATTCCATTCTAGCCCTTCAAGTTGTTTATTTCTTCAACTCTAATCGTTCCAGAATTTCTATAATAAACTACGATAATTGCTAAACCTATTGCTGCCTCCGCAGCTGCAACAGTTAAAATAAATAAAGCAAATATCTGCCCTGTTAAATCATTAATAAATATAGAAAAAGATACTAGATTAATATTAACTGCTAACAATATTAATTCTATACACATTAAAATAATAATTATATTTTTTCTGCTTAAAAATATTCCAACCAAACCTATTGTAAAAAYAATAGCTCCAAGTGTTAAGTAATGTCCCAGACCAATTTCAAACATCAATTTTTACTCCTTTATTACTTTCAACTTCTACTAGTTGAACTGCATCAGCGCGTTCTCGTGAAATTTGYTTAAAATAACTTTGTCTTTTTATTCCTTTTCTTTGTCTAAAAGTCAAAACAATCGCTCCTACCATAGCGACTAGAAGGATCATTCCACTTAATTGGAATAGATGAATATAATCAGTATATAATACATTTCCTATGGCATGAGTATTAGTAACTTCMGGAGAAATACCCAATGAAGATAAAGATTTAATTAAATCTGGTTTATATTTCCATCCGCCAATAACAATAATAAGTTCAAAAAATATTACTAGACTGATGATTAATCCTACTGGTATATGAGTTGAACTTTTTGTTGAACTAAGCCATTGATTTTTTTGTTGAGCAACATTCAACATCATCACTACAAACAAAAATAGAACAGCTACAGCTCCAACATAAACTATTAACATGATCATTCCTATAAATTCAGCTCCGATCATAATAAAAAGGCATGAAATACTAATAAAATCCAAAATTAAAAAAAAAACTGAATGAACGGTATTCTTAGAAACTATTACCATTACTGCAGAAACAATTGCTATTATGGAAAAAATATAAAAAAATATTGAGTGTACTATCATATATTTATCTATAAGGATCGTCTGCTTTAATATTGGCTGCTAAAATACTTTCCCATCTATCACCATTATCCATTAATTTTTCTTTGTTATAATACAATTCTTCTCTTGTCTCTGTAGCAAATTCAAAATTTGGTCCTTGAACGATTGCATCAACTGGGCAAGATTCTTCACATAATCCACAATAAATACATTTCATCATATCAATATCATAACGAGTTGTTCTTCGACTACCATCTTCTCTTTCAGTAGATTCAATTGTAATTGCTTGTGCAGGACAAATAGCTTCGCATAGTTTACATGCGATACATCTTTCTTCTCCATTTGGATATCTGCGTAAAGCATGTTCTCCTCTAAATCTTGGACTAATTTTTCCTTTTTCAAAAGGATAATTTATTGTTTTCTTTGATTTAAAAATCTCTTTAATTGCAATAAGTAGACCGGTTATAAAATCGATCATAAAAACAGTTTTAAATATTCTTGAAATTTTCATAATCAGTTTGCGGGTAATAAATCWAAATAAAATAAATAACTTGCCGTTAAAACAACCCAAATTAATGATAATGGAAGAAAAATTTTCCATCCTAGTTTCATTAGCTGGTCATATCTATATCTTGGAACTATTGCTTTMACTAAAGAAAAAAGAATAAATAAGAACAAGATTTTAAAAATTAACCAAAGAGGGCTTGGAATTATATTAAATGGATAAATTTCTATTGGCGAAAGCCAACCTCCTAAAAATAATATTGACCCCATTGCGCACATTARCAAAATGTTTGCATATTCTCCTAACCAAAACATTGCATACATCATTCCAGAATACTCAGTTTGGTATCCAGCAACTAATTCTGMCTCTGCTTCTGGTAAATCAAAAGGWGGTCTGTTAGTTTCTGCTAACGCTGATATAAAAAATATTACAAACATTGGAAATAAAGGAACAACAAACCAAATTTTTTGTTGAGCTAAAACAATGTCGCTTAAGTTTAAAGAACCMACACAAAGTAAAACATTAACAATTATAATACCAATTGAAACCTCATAGGAAACCATTTGTGCAGCTGATCTTATTGCTCCTAAAAAAGGATATTTTGAATTTGATGCCCATCCACCCATGATTATTCCATATACTCCTAATGACGAGACAGCAAATAAGTAAAGTATACCAACATTAATATCAGCTAATACAAAATTTTCACCAAAAGGTATTACGGCCCATGCAATTAATGCCAAGGTCATAGTAACTATTGGTGCAAGTATAAAAATAATTTTATTTGAACTTGCGGGAATTATAATTTCTTTAAAAATATATTTTAAAAAATCAGCAAAAGATTGAAATAAACCAAACGGGCCTACAACGTTTGGTCCTCTTCTTTTTTGAACAAATGCCCAAACTCTTCGATCAAGCCAAATAACCATTGCAATAGAAACAAGTATAGGAATTAATAAAAAGAATATTTTATAAGTTTCTATAAAAAGTAAATTTAAATAATAATAAATATTAWCCATCRGTACCTGTTGATTTAACTTTTAGCTTTTCATTTCTGCACTCTGACATAGTTTTTGATGCTCTAGCAATAACATTGGAATAATAATAGTCAAAATGATCTATTACAATTTTTTCGCTAAAAAATTCAGTTATAATTTTATCTTTATTATTAATTTTTTGATCTAATTTTAAATAGTTCATCATTCTATCTATAAGTTCTTCTTTATTGTTGYAGATTTTTTTTTTTTNCAARAGTTCTGAAAGTTCATTAATTATTTCCCAATCTTCTTTGGCATCGCCAGGTGGGTAAGAAGCTTTATAAGCTTTCTGGATTTTTCCTTCCAAATTTATATAATATCCATCTTGTTCTGTGTAAGCTGCGCCGGGTAAAATTACATCTGCCATCTCAGCACCTTTGTCACCGTGACTACCTACGTAAATAATAAATTCATTTTTCTTTTTAAAATTTAAGTTGTCTTGACCAAATAAAAATAAAATATCAAAATTATTGTTTTCTATTTTATCTAATATTACATTTTTTCCATCTTTTGAGTTTAATATATTCAAATCATACGAAGCAACTGTTGATGCGTTGTTTGAAAGTATATTTAAAGAATTCCATTCTTTGGTAATTTTATTTATAGAAATAAGAAATTTTTTAAATTCTTCAAAAATAAATTTWCCCGATTTAAGTCTAAGTGCTGATTGACCTATAATTATAATTGGTTTTTTTGAATTTTTAATTTTTTCAAATAAATCATTTTTATTTTCAAAAATATCTTTAATAGTATCAGTTTTATTATCTAATATTTTATATGGATATGTAAGTTCACCAATATCACCAAAAGAATATATTTCAGTTTTGTTATTTAAGAATGATTTTCTAACCCTTGCATTGAGGATAGTGGCTTCATATCTTGGATTGGCACCAACTAAAATGATTAAATCACTTTCTTCAATACCATTTAATGAGGAATTAAATATATAATTCCGTCTATCATTGTTGTTAACATAACAATTATCTGATCTTGAATCCAAATTCTGTGACTTTATTGTTTTTTGAAAAAATTCTTTRACAATAAACATTGTTTCCATATTTGTTAGGTCGCCAGTTAATCCCGCTATTTTTTCTGGTGAAGTTTCTTTAATCTTTTCTACAACTTTTTTATAGGCTAAATCCCATGATATTTTTTTAAATTCATTGTCACTTTTTAAATAAGGTGTATCCAATCTTTGGTTTTGAATTCCATCACAAGCATATCTCGTTTTATCTGATATCCATTCTTCATTGATATCYTCATTAATTCTAGGTAAAATTCTTTTTACTTCCCAACCATAAGTATCAACTCTTATATTTGATCCTACAGCGTCCATAACATCTATTGTTTCAGTCTTTTTTAAATCCCATGGCCTTGCTTCAAATACATATGGTTTTGATGTTAATGCTCCAACAGGACAAAGATCAATTACATTTGCTGATAATTCAGACTCCATTGATTTTTCTAAGTAAGTTGTAATTTGCATATTTTCACCACGGCCAATAGCACCGAGTTCCGGAACACCTGCAATTTCAGTTGCAAATCTTATACAGCGTGTACAATGAATACATCTCGTCATTTGAGTTTTAATTAGTGGACCCATATATGTTTCTGGTACTTGACGTTTATTTTCTTTGTAACGAGATTTATCTAATCCATAAAACATTGATTGATCTTGCAAATCACATTCTCCACCTTGGTCACAAACAGGACAATCTAAAGGATGGTTAACCAATAAAAATTCCATAACACCTTTGCGAGCTTTTTCAATCATTGATGTATTGGTTTTAATATTCATTCCTTCGGTAATAGTCATTGCGCAAGATGCTACCGGTTTTGGAGATTTTTCTATTTCGACCAAACACATTCTACAATTTCCAGCTATTGAAAGTTTCTCGTGATAACAAAATATAGGTATTTCAACACCTGCTTGTTTGCAAGCTTGTAGTACGGTTAATCCTTCTTCAACTTCTACATCAGTGTCATTAACTTTAACTTTTAGCATTTTCTTTATCTAATAAATGTTGATCCACTAAATAAGGAATATTTTTATTTGKTTTTATTATTGGATCAAAACTATTTCTTTTTTCAATTTCTTTTTTAAAATGTCTTAATAATCCTTGCACTGGCCATGCAGAACCTTCRCCAAAAGCACATATRGTATGTCCTTCAATTTGTTTTGTAACATCCTCTAGCATATTTACTTCTTCCTTAGAAGCTTCGCCTTTGGCCATTCTCTCTAACATTCTCCACATCCAACCAGCTCCTTCTCTACAAGGAGTGCATTGACCACAACTTTCATGTTTATAAAATCTAGCTATTCGAGCTATACATTTTATGATGTCTTGATCTTTATTTATTACAACTACGCCTGCTGTTCCTAAACCACTTTTTTGTTCAATTAGAGAATCAAAATCCATTAAAATTGTTTCACAAACATCTTTGGGTAATAAAGGCATTGAAGATCCRCCAGGAATTACAGCTTGTAGGTTATTCCAACCACCTACAACACCACCAGCATGTTTTTCAATTAACTCTTTAAGAGGTATTCCCATTTCTTCTTCAATGTTACATGGATTATTTACATTTCCTGAAATACAAAATATTTTTGTGCCAGTATTTTTTGGTCTTCCAAGCAAAGCAAACCAGCTAGATCCTCTTTTTAAAATTGTAGGCACAACAGCTATCGTTTCGACATTATTTATTATTGTTGGACAACCATATAATCCAACTAGCGCRGGAAAAGGAGGTTTTAATCTCGGTAGRCCTTTRCTACCTTCTAAACTTTCAAGTAATGCTGTTTCTTCTCCRCAAATATAAGATCCRGCACCGTAATGAATATAAATATCAAAATCCCAACCAATATCAGAAGCATTTTTACCTATTAGCTTTTTTTCATAAGCTTCATCAATCGCTTGTTGTAATTTTTTTCCCTCATTTACATATTCGCCTCTAATATAGATATARCAAACATGTGCATTAACTGCATAAGATGTAATTAAACATCCTTCGATCAGTTTATGAGGTTCAAATCTTAATATATCTCTATCTTTACATGTGCCAGGCTCAGATTCATCAGCATTTATTACTAAATAATGTGGTCTAGAACCAATTTCTTTTGGTACAAATGACCATTTAAGTCCAGTAGGAAATCCAGCACCTCCTCTTCCTCTTAGCTCTGAAGATTTGATCTCATTAATAATCCAATCTCTTCCTTTTAAACAAATTTCCTTAGTATTTACCCAATCGCCTCTTTTTTGAGCTGAAAAGACATCTTCACCAAGATCATTATAAAGATTTTGAAAAATTCTATCTTTGTCCTCAAGCATTTTTAATATCCACTAATGTTTTTCTGTTATTTTCAGGTTCTGAATTAGTTCGGCCTCTATATGAACCTGGTTTTGGTTTTTCACTTTTTAAAATTTGATCTATTATTTTCTCGGTTTTTTCTTTATTTAAATCTTCATAATAATCGTCATTAATCTGCATCATTGGAGCATTAATACAAGCTCCTAAACATTCAACTTCCATCCAAGAACAACTTTTATCTTTTGAAAGTTCATTTTCATTTTCTGATACTTTTTGCTTGCATACTTCAACTAATTCATAAGCACCTTTGATCATACATGGGGTAGTTGTGCAAACCTGAATAAAATAATTTCCAACTGGAGATAAATTATACATAGTATAAAATGTGGCTACTTCATAAACTTTTATAGAAGGAA
This sequence comes from Candidatus Pelagibacter sp., assembly GCA_002732835.1. Classification (GTDB taxonomy): domain Bacteria; phylum Pseudomonadota; class Alphaproteobacteria; order Pelagibacterales; family Pelagibacteraceae; genus Pelagibacter. The sequence continues at coordinate 3,206 of NVSV01000022.1, read as the reverse complement.
TATTCAAAAATTTAGCTATACATTTCAAAGCCACTAAAGGTATCCAGTTATCATTTTGTTTTTGMGCAATATAAAGAAGAGSCATAACAGCGCTTTGATGTTTCCCTTCAGGATAATTTTTTATAATTTTGTTTGCTAKCTCTAAATTTTTTGAAGTAAATTCAAAACTTTTTGGTTGATSTTTTGAAATTTTTTTTATACTCATCGATCTATTTCTCCAAATACAAGATCTAAAGAAGCTAAAACTGCTGGAACATCTGCTAACATATGACCTTTGATAAGATAATCCATTGCCTGTAAATGAGAAAAYCCYGGTGCTCTGATCTTACATTTGTATGGTATGTTTGACCCATCTGATATTAAATAGACACCAAATTCACCTTTTGGAGCTTCTACAGCTGAATAAATTTCATCTTTTTCAACATGAAAACCTTCTGTAAATAATTTAAAATGATGAATTAATGCCTCCATAGATTCTTTAATTTCTTTTTTTGGAGGAAAACTAATCTTCCCATCTAATGTTTTTATTGGACCTTTTGGTATATTAACTAAACATTGATTAATTATTTTGACGCTCTCTCTCATTTCATCTATTCTACAAAGATATCTGTCATAACAGTCTCCATTTTTTCCTATAGGTATCTTAAAATCTAGTWGATCGTAACATTCATAAGGTTGAGATTTTCTTAAATCCCACGGTATACCTGATCCTCTCATCATAACTCCAGAAAAAGAATATTCTAATGCATCTTCTTTCGAGACTACTCCAATATCAACGTTYCTTTGTTTGAAAATTCTATTGTCAGTTAAAAGTGTTTCTATGTCGTCAATAATTTTAGGAAATGAATTACAAAATTTTSCTATATCTTCTTCCAAACCTCTTGGCATATCTTGATGAACGCCACCTGGTCTAAAATAATTAGCATGCAATCTTGATCCAGAAACTCTTTCATAAAATGTCATTAGAGTTTCTCTTTCTTCAAATCCCCATAAAGATGGTGTTAATGCACCAACATCAAGCGCATGAGTAGTTACATTTAATATATGACTTARTATTCGACCAATTTCACAAAATATAACTCTTATATATTGTGCTCTAATAGGTACTTCTATTTTTAAAATTTTTTCAATAGCTAAAGCAAATGCRTGCTCCTGATTCATTGGAGCWACATAATCTAATCTGTCAAAGTAAGGAATTGCTTGTATATATGTTTTGTTTTCAATTAATTTTTCTGTACCTCGATGAAGTAGACCAATGTGTGGATCAGCTTTTTCAACAACTTCACCATCTAATTCTAAAATCAATCGTAGAACACCATGTGCTGCYGGATGTTGAGGTCCAAAGTTTAAATTTAAAGTTTTAGTTTCTTTTGGCATTATTTTTTTGTTTGTTCTTTAATATATTTTGTTCCTTCCCAAGGACTTTCGTAATCAAAATTTCTATAATTTTGTTCAAGTTTAACAGGTTCATAAACCACTTTTTTTTCATCCTCGCTATAACGAACTTCAATATGTCCTGTTAAAGGAAAGTCTTTTCTTAAAGGATATCCTTCAAACCCATAATCTGTAAGTATTCGTCTTAAATCAGGATGGTCTTTAAACTTTATGCCATACATGTCAAAAACTTCTCTCTCCATCCAATTTGCTGAAGGAAATATTGAAGTTATTGTAGGAACAATTTCATTTTCATTTATAAAAGAATCAATAATAATTCTTTGATTAAATTCATGGCTTAAAAWYAAATATAYTAMTTYAAAWCKYTKWTYWTTTTCTGGGTAGTCAACAGCAGTGATATCAATTAATTGTCTAAATTTAGTTTCGCTACTGGTTTTTAAAAATATAATTACTTCCAATAAATCTTCAGTATCTATATTTAAATACAATTGATTATGATTGATTTTAGAATTTTTAATTTTAGTTGTAAGCTCAGARTTAATTTTTTTTTCTAAATCTATTAAATTAATCACTTTATGATTATCTTTCTAAAGAACCTTGTTTTCTAATTTTCTTTTGTAATTGTAAAATGCCATTCAAGAGCGCCTCAGCTGAAGGAGGACAACCTGGCACATAAATATCAACAGGAACAATTCGATCACATCCTCTTACTACAGAATATGAATAGTGATAATAACCTCCTGCATTTGCACAACTTCCCATTGATATAACATAACGTGGTTCAGGCATTTGATCATAAACTTTTCGAAGAGCTGGTGCCATTTTATTTGTTAATGTTCCTGCTACAATCATTACATCTGATTGTCTTGGTGACGCTCTAGGTGCTGCACCAAATCTTTCTAAATCGTATCTTGGCATAGAAGTTTGCATCATTTCTATAGCACAACAAGCGAGACCAAAGGTCATCCAATGTAATGAACCAGTTCTTGACCAATTAATTAAATGATCTAATGAAGTTGTAACAAAACCTTTCTCACTAAAGTCTTTTGCAAGTTGCTTAAATTCGTCTGGTATTTTTTTTTCTTCTAAATTCATAAATTATTCCCAATCTAAAGCTCCTTTTTTCCATTCATAAATAAATCCTACAGTTAAAATAAATAAAAATATCATCATTGAACAAAAACCAAGTAGACCGATTTTTCCAAGTGAAATAGCCCATGGAAAAAGAAAAGCAATTTCTAAATCAAAAATAATAAATAATATTGCTACTAAATAAAATCTTACATCAAATTCCATTCTAGAGTCGTTAAAAGGTTCAAACCCACATTCGTATGCAGATAATTTTTCAGGGTCTGGATTTTTTGGAGATAGCAAATAGTTTAGAATAATAAATACACAGCTTAATCCAAATGCAATAATTAAAAATAGAATTATTGGAAAATAATCTTTCAAAAATTCATATAACATGATGATATCTATATCAGCTTTTGGATTAACTAAAAGTGGACATAGATAACGTTTTTTTTGGTTTTTTTATTAATAAATTAATGATGAATGGCGGGAGTGAAGGGACTCGAACCCTCGACCCCGTGCGTGACAGGCACGTGCTCTAACCAACTGAGCTACACCCCCAGAATTTTGGTGGGCAGTAAAGGACTCGAACCTTTGACCCCCTCGGTGTAAACGAGATGCTCTACCAACTGAGCTAACCGCCCTACCTACCAAAACCCTTTACTTATAACAAGAAATTATGAAAGACAAACTAAAATTTTAAGACGTAAGAGATATAAGTGGAACAAAACCTATCCCTA
>NVSV01000021.1:0-12889 GCA_002732835.1 Candidatus Pelagibacter sp. | reverse complement strand
CCTCGCGTCTCAAGCCCTCCCGCACCGACTCTCCGACGTGGGACGAGCCCAGGATCGGATCGCTGCCCAGGATCCTGCGAGCGCATGCGCCCTCACCCAGTCTCTGCCACCCCCAGAGTGCGATGGGCCATATTCAATGACGCATCGGAGTATGCGACATGTTTTCCTCCTTGAAAAGCTGTAATTTTCACTTGTATGCAACTATTAATATTTTATTAAATAAGAAAAATAGGATGAAATCCATGAAAAAAGCAGTATTATTGGGTTTATTGATTGCAGGTTTGTTTGCAGCGAAAAAACCAGATTATCCAAAAGTTTTATCTTCGGATATACAATCTACAATTATTGAATTTYTATAAATCWCYAATTTATTAAARYTATTTTTTAYTAATTTATTYTTTTTGTAWGCTTTTTTGGCATCRCCTTTATAAAAATTAYGCCTTAGACARTATAAATTTACGTTTCTATTTAATTTTTTTAAAAMTTGTGAAATAACYAAACCATCRCYTCCATTATTTCCTGGTCCRGATAAAACAATAATCTTTTTTTTAGTATGTAATTTATGAATTTTTTTAGCACAATTTGTTCCTGCTCTATTCATCAAAATAAATGAGTCTTTGAGTCTTTTAAATTCATGTTGCTCAATTTTTTTAATTTCTTCAATGGAATAAATTTTATTCATTTATATTTCTCTAGTAACTTTAATTCTTTCATAAAACAATCTTGAATATATGCCTATATTAATGATTAATATTATAGAGAGATCTTGTTTACTAATAGGATAATAAACTTTAAAAMCATATGCATCACATGAAAAACAATAAAAYTACTTTATCTATTCTTAGAGAAGCAAGAATTGATGAAAATAGGACGCCATTTTCTCCTACTCAAATTTCTAATTTATTAAATAAATTTTCTAATTTAAAAATAATAGTTCAACCATCAAAAAGAAGATGTTTTAAAGATGAAGATTACCTAAAAGCAGGAGCTCATATAACAGATGATTTAAGTTCTGCAGAYATYATTTTTGGRGTTAAAGAAGTRRAAWTATCAACTCTTATYAAGRATAAAACTTATTTGTTTTTTTCACACACAAGYAAAGTTCGTCAATATATTGGTCAAATCATAGAAGACAAAGCCATTATATATAAGAAAGAGCTTTTAAAAGAAGTKATAAAAAAAAATATAACACTGATTGACTATGAAAATGTAAGAAATATTTCAGGAGAAGGTTATMGATATCTTGGATTTGGYAGATTTGCAGGYATTATTGGYACCTATAATACYTTAAATCTTTACCTAAAATTATACAATMAACAACCACTTCCAAGAGCTTTTGAAATTAAYAACTATGAACAAATWAAAAAACTAATTAGYAARCAAAATTTTAATAAACTAAAAATATTACTTACTGGAAGCGGACGTGCTTCYAAAGGCGCTATAGAAATGTTGAAACATGCTAATATTAGACAGGTTTCAATTAATGATTATTTAAACAAAAAATATGATGAAGCTATTTTTTCTAATATTTCTGCAAAAAAACATGTTGAAAGAAATGACGGTAAAGCTTCTTCTTATCAAGATTTTATTTTAAATCCTCATGAATATAATTACAAAATAAAAAATTATCTTTTTGATACAGATATGTTTATAGCATGTCATTATTGGGATCCAAAATTTCCAAAATTATTTTCTCAAAAGGAAATTAGTGAATTTAAAAATTTAAAAATTATAGGTGACGTTACATGCGATATTAATGGATCAGTACCTACCACTATAAGATCTACGTCAATTGCAAAACCTTATTATTCAATTAATACAGATTCAWTGAAAGAAATTGAATTAGGCAATAAAGGTATTGCTGTTATGGCAGTTGATAATTTACCTTCAGAATTGCCGAGAGACGCTAGTGAAGAATTTGGAAGTRGCGTTATATCGGAAATTTTACCTTATTTAATAGATCAAGATGATGGTCGAATAAATAGAGCTACTACAGCTTTAAATGGTAAATTTTGTTCAAAGTTTACCTATTTAAATGATTTTATAAATTAATAGTATTAATCTTTAAACTTTGAATTTTAATAAATTTATATTATTGGTTTTTGGGGCTTCATATCTGCTTTATTAATTCCTGCAACTTTTACAGGTTTTTTCATAGCATCTCTTCTAAAAGGTTCGCCTAGTTCTTGATTAAGAATAACTTCAATAAAAGTAGTAATCCCTTTTTTTTGATCTTCGCAAGATTGTTTAATAGCTTTTGTAGTCTCTTCCATTGTTTTGACRGTAATTCCTTTTAAACCACAAGCATTCGCAACTTTTGCGAAACTTAATTCTGGATCAAGCTCAGTTCCAACGAAATTATTATCAAACCAAAGTATTGAGTTTCTTTTTTCAGCTCCCCATTGGTAATTTCTAAAAATAACCATAGAAATTTTAGGCCATTCTTTTCTAGCRCAAGAACTCATTTCACTCATACTTATTCCAAAAGCACCATCACCTGCAAAACCTATAACGGGAGTATCTGGACAACCTATTTTTGCTCCAAGAATTGATGGAAAACCATAACCACAAGGTCCGAACAAACCAGGTGMTAAATATTTTCTTCCTTTTTCAAAAGTTGGATAAGCATTTCCAATAGCGCAATTGTTTCCAATATCGCTTGAAATAATTACATCTTCTGGCATCCCTGATTGAATAGCTCTCCAAGCTTGCCTAGGAGACATTCTATCTTTATCTCTTTCTCTTGCTTCTTTATTCCAAACAGTACCTGGATCATCTTCTTCATGGTTTAAACTTGTTAAAGTTTGAAGCCAAGCAGATTTAGTTTGATGAATTAAATTTTTTCTTTCTTCTCTACCTGTATCACCAGCGTTTGATGCTARCTTAGACAATAATTGCTGAGTTACTAATTTTACATCTCCACATATTCCAACCATAACTTTTTTTGTTAGACCAATTCTGTCTGAATTCATATCAACTTGAATTATTTTTGCATCTTTAGGCCAATAATCTAATCCATATCCAGGTAAAGTTGAAAATGGATTTAATCTGGTACCAAGAGCTAAAACAACATCTGCTTTTGAAATTAGTTGCATAGCAGCTTTTGATCCATTGTATCCCAAAGGTCCAACTGCTAACGGATGACTTCCAGGAAAACTATCATTGTGTTGATAACCATTGCAAACYGGTGCATCTAGCTTTTCTGCAAGTTTTTTACAATCTTCTATTGCTCCACCAATAACTACTCCAGCACCAGATAAAATAACTGGAAATTTTGCATCAGATAATAATTTTGCAGCTCTATTAATTGCTTCAGCTCCTCCTGCTTGTCTTTCTAATCTTACGATTGGTGGCAACTCTATATCTACAATTTGAGTCCAATAATCTCTTGGAATATTAATTTGAGCTGGTGCAGAACCTCTTATTGCTTTTTCTATAACTCTATTTAAAACTTCAGCCATTCTAGAAGGGTCTCTTACTTCTTCTTGATAGCAAACCATATCTTTAAATAAATTCATCTGTTCTACTTCTTGGAAACCGCCTTGTCCTATAGTTTTATTTGCAGCTTGAGGTGTTACCAAAAGTAATGGGGTATGATTCCAGTAAGCTGTTTTAATTGGTGTAACCAAACCAGTTATTCCTGGACCGTTTTGAGCGATAACCATTGACATTTTTCCAGTTGCTCTAGTGTAACCATCRGCAATTAAACCTCCATTTGTCTCRTGTGCTACATCCCAAAAAGTAATTCCAGCTTTAGKAAATAAATCTGATATAGGCATAAAAGCTGATCCAATAATTCCAAAAGAATGTTCAATGCCATGCATTTGAAGAACTTTTACAAATGCTTCTTCTGTAGTCATTTTTGTCATACCGATTTACAAYCTTTCTAGTAAATTATATAARAATTATATTTGCAAAATCAGAATTAATATATAAGTTCAGCTAAATTTCTAGTAAGAAATCGTTACAATGGCAAGTACAGATATTATAATACATGATGAAAAAGACAACGTGGGAGTTGTTGTTATTGAYAAAACTAAAGCTAATCAAGACTGTAGCTGCTGGATAATGGAAAATGACAAAACAGTTTCAATAAAATCACTAAATGAGATCTCTTTAGGCCATAAAATAGCTATGGTTGACCTGAATGAAGGTGATACAATTTTAAAATATGGGCATGACATTGGTAAAGTTATTAAATCAATCAAAAAAGGTGAACATGTTCATGTTCACAATGTAAAAACAAAAAAATGGTAATATGGAAATTCCAAAAAGTTTTTTAGGTTATAAAAGGGAAAATGGCAGAGCAGGAACAAGAAATTACGTWATCATTTTGCCTGTTGATGATATTTCTAATGCTTGCGCTGAAGCAGTCGCTAATAATATTAAAGGTACTATTGCAATACCTCACTCTTATGGAAGATTACAATTTGGTAAAGATTTAGAATTATTCTTTAACACAATTATAGGRGCTGGAAAAAATCCAAATGTTGCAGCYGTAATARTAATAGGAATTGAACCGAAATGGACAAAAAAAGTTGTTGATGAAATAGCAAAAACTGGAAAACCRGTTGAAGGATTTAGTATTGAAGGAAACGGAGATATTGCATCTATAATGAAAGCWTCCAAAAAAGCTAGAGAATTTTCACAATGGGCAAGTGAACTACAAAGAGAAGAATGTCCGCTAAGCGATTTATGGATTTCAGTAAAATGTGGTGAATCTGACACAACGTCTGGCCTTGCCTCAAATCCAACTGTTGGAAATTTGATGGATAAGTTAGAACCGYATGGAGTTYATATRTGTTTTGGAGAAACTTCAGAAATCACAGGTGCAGAAAAGGTATGTGCAACAAGAGCTAAAGATGAAACTGTTAAAAAGAAATTTTTAGATACTTGGAATAGTTACAATGATTTTATCTTAGAAAATAAAACAAACGATCTATCAGAATCACAGCCTACTGCAGGAAATATAGCTGGAGGACTAACAACTATTGAAGAAAAAGCTTTTGGAAATTTACAAAAAATTGGGAAAAAAGTTAAATATATAGATGTATTGGAACCAGCTGAAGAACCTAAAAAAGGGCCTGGTTTATATTTTATGGAYACATCTTCTGCAGCAGCTGAATGTCTAACTTTACAAGCAGCAGCTGGTTTTAAYATTCATTTATTTCCAACTGGACAAGGAAATATTATTGGAAATGCTATTGAACCAGTAATTAAATTAACCGCRAATCCAAAAACTGCTATATCAATGAGCGAACATATTGATTTAGATGTATCAAAAATATTAAAAAGAGAAATGAATTTAGATCAAGCTGGAGATGAATTAATTAAAGTCACTTTAAGAGTTGCTAACGGTAGGCTAACATGCGCTGAARCATTGGGTCACAAAGARTTCGTTATTACTAAACTYTATAGGAGCGCCTGAAAACTAATTATTTGCAGCAATAGAAACATAGTGAGCTACTGCTTCTATTTCTTCTGAAGATAACATTCCTTCAAAGGCGGGCATAACCCCTATTCCATTTTTAACAACATTTTCTATTATCATTTTATCAGGTCTTAATTCATTCAAATTTGGACCAATCATCCCTGAAGATTGGGCATCCGCAAGCATATGGCACATTGCACAATTTCCTTTATTTAAAAATAAATCTTTGCCTAAATCAAATTTTTGATCTGCTTTTACAGGAATAAAAGAAAGAATTGAAATTACAATTAAAGARTAAAAAAAATTATTTTTTTTCATAAATAAATATTAAGCTTTTTTAAAATGCTTTTTTCTTAAATCAGAAAAAAATCTTCTGAYAAATGCAGCCGCAACTCCTAATAATACTGCAAAAATAATAGAAATTATTCCATATTGAATTGGAAAATTTTTGGAAAGTTCTCTTATAAAAGTTGAAAAAGGACCTAAATTTTTTGTGYSATCAAAAGCCACTTCTTTAATTRCATCTGGAGCAAAAAAAGTGTCATAAGCAATAGCAATACCTACTAATAGTAAAAGAATTGCTAAAAGTGTTTTTAATTCAGTGCTATCAATAAATTCTCCGATTTTTTGTCCACATTGAACACCTACTATTGAACCAAGAATTAACATGGAAACTAAAATTAAATCTATAGATCCGTAATTAAATGCGTGCAGAATAGTTACAATTGCGCTAACAAAAACTGTTACAAACAAAGAAGTTCCAGGAATTAATTTAGTTGGCATACCAATAATATAAATCATTGCAGGGACTAATATAAATGCACCTCCAATACCCATAATTGCAGCAATAAAACCTACAAWCAAACCTATTATAATTGGAGTAAATGCACTTTCGTATAATTTTGATTTTTTAAATTTCATTCTTAAAGGAAGACCRTGTATCCAATAATGTGAGTGTAGTTTCTTTTTTAAAAAGATTTTTTTTTTAACTCTGTCTATTTCTGCAACGCCTTCAACTAACATTGCAGTTCCAATGATAGCAAGTATGTACATATATGCCAAAGGAATAACTATATTTATTTTTCCTATGTCCTTAAAATAAGTAAAGGTAAGAATTCCAAGAATGGTTCCAAATACACCRCCAACAACAATCATYATTCCCATTTTATAATCTAATGTATTTTTTAACCAATGGGTTGTTGATCCTGAGACAGATGTAGCTAATATATTGTTAGCTTCATTTGCTACCGCATATGCTGGGGGTACGCCTAAAAAAATTAAAAATGGAGTCATAAGAAATCCCCCACCAACTCCAAATAATCCTGAAAGAATACCAACAATTGTGCTAAGAGAAAAAATTGTAATTATGTTTACTGAAACTTCTGCWATGGGTAGAAAAATTTCCATTAATCAGTAATTATTCTTCAAATTTATGATTGTCAATCAATAGATTTAAAGAAAAAGAAGAATTTACTTTGTTTAGTGATGATTAATTTAGCTGTAAAAAAGTGCCTAAAAGAATCRCTCCCCAGTATAAGAAAAGTCCTAAAATAATAAAAGGTTTAGAGGTTGATAAAATTAATTGTTTCGGGTTTTTTTTNAAAATTTTATTATAAATTTGATTAAAAGACTGTAACATTCTTTGYCAATAGCAAAACTTATATAGTTTGTCTAAGGTTATTTTAATAGATTCAAATTATTTTTTATTGTTAGTTGAGCGCTTTAAAAGATTGTTGCTCCAAAAACTTTTACCTCACCATCTTCTTCGCCCAGAACTAAACGACCTAGAAATTCCCCCGGMATTGCGTTGCTTGTCTGTTTATAAAGTATTGAAATATAAATATCTCTTCTCAAGCATCCAAAAACTTCTTTTTTATCTGATAAGTTATTTAATAATTTATTATTTGCCCATTGCTTACCTAGCTCTACTTCATTTGCACCGAATAACATTTGTGATGAAAAATCTCTTGTGAAACCGCCATAATCTTTAATATTAGATGATTTAACAAGGTTGTCCCATATKGGGTTAGCAATATCTATTATCTCTTGGTCTGATTTCTCAAGAAGTTTCATTTGTATACTTTTATTTTAAGAAGCTACTTTTTTCTTTTCTTCATCAATGATGTGGTAAACGGGTGCTTTTTCCATAGTAAATTTGCCAGTTTTAGGATCACGTCTAGATACAGTTAATACATGCCAGTTCTCATCATCTAATTTTAAATGGTCGCCTCTGTAATAATAGCCAGGCCAGCGCGTCTCTTTGCGAAACAATGTATGTTCTGCTACACACTGCGAAGTAAGAGCACGGTGTTTTAACTCCCAAGCACGCATAAGTTGGTGATAATCTTCAGCGCCAACATTTTCTAGATCTTCTTGTAACCAATCTAATAACTCTAAACCTCTTTTAAGCAAATTCTCATTAGTCATATAGTTAACACCAACACCACCAACATATTCGTCCATAATCTTTTGAAGACGTTGCAGCCCTTGTATTGGTAAAATATAACTTGGTGAAACTGTTCCTCCTGTRATTTCATTACGACCTACAGTGTAATTTTCTAAAGGTTTGTATATAGYTTCTTTAAAATCTTCACACTGTTTATCAGTRACTTTAATATTTTCTGCTTTTTGATCTTCTATATATTTAACTGCAGCTTTTGCAGCTAAACGACCTTCTGTGAAAGAACCTGAGGAGAATTTATGAGCACTACCACCAACTGTATCTCCTGCACCAAAAAGTCCATCAACAGTTAACATTCTATTATAACCCCAAAAATATTCAGGTGGTGAAAGATCTTCTGGACCGCTTACCCAAGCACCTGAACAAGTAGCATGAGAACCCATAACATATGGTTCAGATGTAGTTAATTCAGGGTTTGTATATTTTGGATCAATATTTTGMGARGCCCAAACTACAGCTTGTCCAACSGTCATRCCAAGAAAATTTTCCCATCCTATTGTTTCTAAATGAGGATCTTGAAAAGCTTCAGTTGTAACCATATGAATTGGGCCACCACCTGCCATAACCTCTTGAACAAAAGCATGGTTGCGTAAACAAGTTGGTACTGGATGATGGTCAATATATTCACCAACTATTTCTTTAGTTTGGTTATACCACTTTTTCTCATAATTTTCTCCATTAGCATTTTGAGTATAAGTTTTAAGATGCAAAAAATAAGCACCAACTGGCCCATAACCATCTTTGAATCTTGTTAAAACGATACGATTTTCCATTTGGGTCATTTTTGCACCAACAGCAATTGGCAATGCATAAGCAGAACCATTGCTCCAAGGTGCGTACCAAGTTCTTCCCATACCTTCACCCACAGCTCTTGGTTTGAAGATGTGTGAAGCACCTCCGGCAGCCACTATAACAGCTTTGGCACGAAAAACATGGTAGTCACCAGTACGCATATTAAARCCTACTGCGCCACCTACTCTATTCTCCTTGCTTTCATCCATTAGCAAGTGAGTTATCATAATTCTATTGTATATTTTATCAGCAGATTTTTTCGCAGCTTCTGCAACAATTGGTTTAAAGCTTTCTCCATGAATCATTATCTGCCATTTACCTTCTCTAAGGTAACGTCCAGTTTTTTTATCTTTCATCATTGGTAAACCCCACTCATCAAACATGTGTACGGTTGAGTCAACATGACGAGCCATATCATAGCCAAGGTCTTCACGTACTAAGCCCATTAAGTCGTTACGTGCATAACGCACATGATCCTCTGGTTGATTTTCATCCCACTGCATTCCCATATAACAGTTAATCGCATATAGACCTTGAGCTACTGCACCGCTTCTATCTATATTCGCTTTTTCTACACAAACAATTTTTAAATCTCTTCCCCAATGTCTTGCTTCAAATGTAGCTCCTGTACCTGCCATTCCACCACCAACGACAAGGATATCGCACTCTTCATAATGCGTTTTAACTTTAGCCATTAATAATAAACTCCTTTTTTAAAGGAATCTTTAGGAACTGTTGGTAATTCTTTTTTTGTATTTAGACCTTCGGGTTCTAAATAAAGTTTTTGAGAATTAATTTCTTCCTGGCTTGGYTTTTTACCTTCTGCAAGTTTTGGAATAAATTTACCCCATGGCTTGGTTGTGATTGGAGAGACAAAATCTTTTTCTGTTCCATTTCTAAATTTAATTTTCCATGATATTGTACCTTTTTCTTCCTCACGCCTAACTCTTACACTATGGCCCATAGGTGCAAAATCAGCGTATCCACGAACATCAATTGCATGGTTTGGGCATGCTTTTACACATGCATAACATTCCCAACAAAAATTAGGTTCTATATTTTTTGCTCGTCTAATAGTTTCATCAATGTGCATAATGTCAGAAGGACAAATATCAACACATTGCCCACACCCGTCACAACGAGTCATATATACAAAAGTTGACATATTATTTTCTCTCTTTCTTTATTGTTATCATGTTAATAATGTTTCGCTTTWTCTCTATTTATTCCYARACCATATTGTTTAGGAGCATCAGCAGGAGGAGGAAGATTATCTCTTGAACCATCTGCTTCAGCTAAATTTTTTTGTAATGCTGCTCCTGGTTTATAGAACATGTGTGCAAACTTTGACCAATATACTCCTCCAAATAAAATAATGTTGGATATAATAAAMAAAATTAAAAATAAATTGTCCCATCCACTTATATTTAATGATTGTAAAAATGACCAAATTAATCCAAATGTTGCAGTTGCAAGCAGAGACAGTACAAATAGATCAGCTTGTATAATTCGGTACCAAGGGTGTGCCTCTGAATAAACATCAACTCTTAAAAAAAGCCAAAACCAAAAGCCACCAAGGCAAGTCATTATGGCTCCAACGTGCCACAATATCGGCCAGATAGTAGGTGTAACAGTGTCAATTGATGAATAACAGAAAATCATAATTACCGAGGAAAACCAAAACAATAATGTACCATACATTCCTAATAGATGAGCTACTCTACGTTTGCCAGCACCTAATTCGGAAGTAGTTAATATATCACTCGCGACTGTTTTAATTGCTACTGAAGTTTTTTCTCTAGTAGTAAGTTTTTTTTTTGCTGATTGTTTCGCTTTTTTTGCATTTTCAAAAAAATATTTAACGTTTTTTTTATGAATAATATCTACAAGTGTTCCTATGACCACAAGAAGTGCCATTACTACTACAAATGACTGCGTTGCTATGGCTGGGACGGTTTCGCTAAGTATAGAAAATGGATTGGTTGTGATCATAATTATTTATCCCCTACAAATAAATTAAGTTTCTAGTATAGTTGATATAATAGATCAACCGTTATATCGAGGGCAATTGGTAATAGCTTGTTGATAGATTTTTGATAAAATTCTGTAATTTTTTAAACTTTTTCTTTTCCAAAATGGTTTCTCAATTGAATTAACTGAAACTACTCCTTTGCCAGAACCAATAACAATAATTTCTTCATAACTTTCTAATGAATCAATAAAAATGTTTCTTTTTTTTATTTTTTTTATTTTTTTTAATTTTTTTGTAAAAAATTTTAAAGTAGTTCCCTTATAGAAATTATTAATTGGTGAGTATATTTTGTTTTTTTTAATAAACAAAAGATTAGAAGTTCCACTTTCTAATATTTTTTTATTTTTATATAGAGCTATGTCTGATTTTGTTGTATCCATTTTTTTTAAAAAATTCAGAATTTTTTTATATTTCAAATTTTTATATTCAGGTTTTATTCTTTTATAATCAATTAATTTAAGACTGAAATTTAGTTTTGGTTTTAATCTTTTCCTCAACGAAATTGAGATCATCTTATTATTTGCAGCCACTCTAAATAAATGATCATATTTCTTATTTTTGTTTAAATTTAATTTAATTAATTTAAGGATATTTTGTTTAATATTTTTCTTATTAATTTTATAAACTTTTAATGATCTAATTAAATTATTTATGTGTTCTTTAAAAAATATAATTTTAGCAGGTTTTTCAATGACTCTCATTGTTGTAAAAACTCCATAAGAGTTCCAAAGATCATGAAATTTTATTTCTTTAAGATCTTTATGCCGATAAGATTTTTTTAATAATAAAGTTACCATTTTCAGTCAAAAAAGATTCTGGATGAAATTGAAATCCAAAAACTTTGTTTTTTAAATCTTCTATACCCATAGGAATATTTGTTTTATCGCATCTCATTGATATTTTWATACTATTAGAGTCATATGGCTCAAATAATTTTAGAGAGTGATATCTTCCAACTCTAAATTTTATGTTTTCTTTAAATAATTTACTTTCTTTTGTAACCTTAACCGTTGATTGRTARCCATGATAAATATTYTTTTGCTGTACAATTTKTCCCTTTTCGTTGAATAAAATTTGTTGGTAACCAAGACAAATCCCTATTAATTTCTTTTTACCCTTATATTTTCTATATATCTTTGACGTAAATGGATAATCTTTTGGTGAGCCTGGCCCAGGTGATAAAACAATTGTATTAGATTGATCTAATTTTTTTTGGTTTATTTCAAAATAATTTGWGCAATACACTTCTTCAAATTTTGAAAATTGATGARCTACATTCCATGTAAATGAATCTTGATGATCRATAATATAAATCATTTATACAGCTCCARTAGCGAYTTAGCTTTTATAAAATTTTCATTAAATTCTTTTTTAGGAGAGCTATCTAAAACTACACCAGATGCCGCTGAGATTTCTGAGATTTTTTTAAAATTCAAAATAGATCTAATAATAATATTAAATCTCATATCTTGATTAAACTTTATATAACCAAAACTTCCTGTGAATATATTTCTGTCTTCTTTTTCTTGATTATTTAAAAGCTCAAGAGTTCTTATCTTAGGACAGCCAATTACAGAACCACCGGGCATCATGGAYTTTATGATATCTTTTAGGCTAGTTTTATYCCTYAGCTTGCCTTGTATTGTGGTTACATAGTGAAAAAGATGYTTGTATTCTTCTACATATTTTTTTTTTAATATTTTTACTGTGCCAGATTTGCATATTCTTGATAAATCACTTCTTTCCATATCAACGATCATATTGTGTTCTTTTGTTTCTTTATCGTTATTTCTAAAGAAACTTAAAGCTTGAGACTTGTTTGTTTTTTTATTTTTACGCAACGTACCTGCTATAGGTTTTGTAATTATATTTTTTCCTTTTTTATCTATTAATGTTTCTGGAGAACAGCTAACTAYCGAAAAATCTTTATCTCTGATCATAAAGGACTCTGGCGAAGAGTTGATCTTCATAAGCTTCCAAAAAAAATTAACAGAGTTTATTTCAGATTTATTTTTATATTTTGTGCAAATTTTAATTTGATAAGTTTCTCCTTGTCTTATTTTTTGTGAAAATAAATCAAATATTTTTTTATATTTTTGATAGTTAATATTTAATTTAAAAGGACTTAAAAATGCTTTGGTAAAATCATTTTCTAATGCTTTTTGAACAAAAT
>NVSV01000020.1:0-13003 GCA_002732835.1 Candidatus Pelagibacter sp. | reverse complement strand
AAAATATTCGATAAAATTACTAATAAATCAAACAATTATATTAAAGAATGTTTTGAAATAGCTTTAAATTTATTAAAAACAAAATATGCTTATGCACTAATAAATGGACCTATTTCAAAAAAACATTTTTTAAAAAAAAAACAATTAGGTATTACAGAATATTTGTCATTAAAAACTAAAGTGAAAAATAATGGAACAATGCTAATTTACAATTCAAATTTTTCTGTGTGCCCTATTACTACTCATTTGCCTATAAATTCTGTAAGTAAAAGTTTAAATTCAAAAAAAATAATTAACAGTGTCTTAGAAATAAACAAATTCTATATAAATCATTTAAATAAAAAACCATTAATTGCAGTGCTAGGTCTAAACCCACATTGCGAAAGCATAAATAAAATTAGTGAAGAAAATAAAATTATAATTCCTGCAATAAAAAAACTGATTAAGAAAAAAATCGTTATTAAAGGCCCATTTTCAGCTGATACTTTTTTTGCAACAAAAAATTTAAAAAAATTTGACGTAGCAATTGGTATGTATCATGATCAAGTTCTAACACCCATGAAAACCCTATATAATTTCAATGCAATCAATTTAACTCTAGGACTTCCATTTATCAGGGTTTCACCAGATCATGGAACGAATAATGAAATGATTGGACAAAATAAATCTGATCCAGCTTCACTTATTTGTGCAATTAATTTTTTTAATAAATTAAATGAAAATTAGACCTAAAAAAAGCCTAGGACAAAATTTTCTTATTGATAAAAATATAATAAAATTAATCATAAATTTAGGAGGAATAATTGAAGATAATATTCTGGTTGAAGTAGGTCCAGGTACTGGCAACCTAACTGAACAAATATTATTAAAAAATCCAAAAAAACTAATTCTTATTGAGAAAGATAAAAATCTAGCAAAACATCTTCTTGAAAAATTCGATAACAAAATYATGTTAATTAACGATGACATATTAAATGTGGAAGARAATGAATTRTCRGATRAAAAAATGATTATATTCGGAAATTTACCTTATAATATTTCAACTCAAATTCTTGCTAAATGGATTAAACATAAAAATTTAAATTCTATATGTAAAAAATTTATTTTAATGTTTCAAAAAGAAGTTGCRGATAGAATCTTAGCTAACACTAATCAAAAAAATTATGGTAGGCTTTCAATATTATCTTCATGGAGATTGAATATAAAAAAAATTAAAGAAATATCTCCAAAATCTTTTTTTCCATCACCTAAAGTAAAAAGTACTATTTTGCTCATAGAACCAAAAACAAATTTTTTTGAAATTAAAAATCCAAAAAACTTGGAGTATATAACTAATATTTTTTTTAACCAAAGAAGAAAGATGATTAAGAAACCCCTAAGTATCCTTTTTAAAAATAAAGATGAAATTTCAAAAAAATTAAAATTAAATCTTAATTTAAGACCTCAAAATCTTTCTCCATTAGTTTATTTTAAGTTATGTAAAGAATATGAAAATTTATTGAATTAATTTTTTTATATGATCGTCTATAAATTTTTGATCATAATTAATTGTAGTTTGATTTAATTTAGCTTTAATTATTTCAACAATTTGATAGTAACAAGTTTCCAAGTCGTCATTAATTGCCACAAAATCATATTTTTTCCAATGTAAAAGATCTTKATCAAATTGTTTCATTCTTTCCTCAACAATTAATTTATTTTTCATGTCTCTGTTTGACAAACGATCAAATAAAACCTTTCTGCTTGGYGGTAAGATAAAAAAAGTTATCAATTTATAATTAAGTTTTTTTTGTTTAATTTGTTCTGTGCCCTGCCAATCGATATCAAATATTACATTTTTTCCTTTTTTTAAATTATCGAATATAAATTTTTTAGATGATCCATAAAGGTTTTTGAATACTTCTGCATGCTCTAATAATTCATTATTATCTATTAATTTTTTAAATTCTTCTTTGGTGATAAAAAAATAATCTCTTCCATGAACCTCATTACTTCTGGGTGTTCTGGTTGTATGTGAAATTGATATGACGTAATTATTTAAAGAAGAAATCTTTTTAACTAGTGTAGTTTTTCCTGCTCCGGATGGAGAAGATAGAATAATTATTATTCCATCTTTTGTAGACATTTGTTRGAGTTATTAGTTTGCTTTGTTCTCTATAAATTTGATTGCATCACCAACTGTTAATATCTTTTCTGCCTCACTATCAGAAATTTCTGMACCAAATTCTTCTTCAAATGCCATCACTAGTTCGACTGTATCCAAACTATCAGCTCCTAAATCATCTATAAAACTAGCTTCTTCAGTAACCTTTAATTCATCTATACCTAARTGATCTGCAACTATTTTTTTAACTTTACTTGAAATTTCATCAGACATAATCTTCCTTTTTGTTTTATCCGTATTAATTTATTAAAAGGTTTTGTCAAGCCATATACATGCCCCCATTAACATGGATTGTTTCTCCTGTGATATATGAAGCTGCATCTGATGATAAAAATGCAGCTGTATTAGCAACGTCTTCTCCAGTGCCTAATTTTGACATAGGTATTCTAGATGTTAAAACCGCCTTTATACTTTCTACAATTTTATCAGTCATATTAGATTGAATAAAGCCTGGAGATAAACAATTGAGAGTGATATTTTTTTTTGCATATTCAATGGCTAAAGATTTTGTCATTCCAATAATTCCAGCTTTTGAAGCGGCATAATTTGCTTGTCCACGATTTCCCGTGTGCCCAACTATAGAAGTTATATTTACAATTCTTCCATATTTATTTTTTAACATTTTTTTAATTGCATATTTACATAACAAAAATGTTGATCCTAAATTAACATCAATTACTTTTTTCCACTCTTCATCTTTCATGCGTAATGAAAGATTGTCCATATTTATTCCAGCATTATTAACCAAAATATCTAAACCAACCAGTTGTGATGAAACATTTTCAATAAATTCATCTATTTTAGAATGTTCAGAAATATCAAATCTTAAAATACTTATATTTGGAAAATTTTTTTTTAATAAGTCTAATTTTTCACTTTTTGTACCTGTTGCTAATACATTTCCTTGTAAGGAAACAAATTTTTTTACTAATGATTGTCCTATACCACCCGTTGCTCCAGTAATTAAAATTTTTTTATTTTTAAAATCAATCATTCAAATTTATATTTTTTAAATCTTCTATTTCATTCACAGATATTAAGTTAACGCTTTTGTCAATTCTTTTAATTAAGCCGGATAATACTTTCCCTGGACCAATTTCAATAAATTTTCTTACTTCTTTATTTATCATATAAATAATACTTTCTCTCCATCTAACTGGGCTTTCAATCTGTTCAATCAATAAATCTTTTATTCGATTTGAATTATTTGTTTCTTTGCCTGTTACATTTGAAATAATTACATTATTTGGATTTTTAAATTCTGTATTTGAAATTTCTTTTCTCATAATTTCGGTTGCTGAGCTCATTAATTTGCAATGAAATGGGGAGCTGACAGGTAGCTTAATATTTTTAATAGATTTCTTTTTCAAATCCTCTACTAATAAACCCAAATCTTTATTTCTACCACTCAACACTACTTGACCATTGGAATTGTCATTGGCTATAAAGCATTCATATTTTTTTTCATTCTCTTGTAATAAATCATAAATATTTTTTATTTCTGTACCAAGTACTGCTAACATTCCTCCTTCGCCTTTCGGTACAGCTGATTGCATTGCATTTCCTCGAATTTTTAAAAGTCTTATTGCCTGATCAAAATCTAGAGATCCACTAGCTGTTAAAGCAGTATATTCTCCTAAAGAATGACCGGCAAAATACTTTGCTTTTCCCAAATCTAATTCTGTCTCTCGTTTTATCATTTCAAATATTGAATAACTAACTAGAAATATTGCTGGTTGAGTATTTTCAGTTTGATCTAATTCCTCCTTTGGACCTTCTAAAATTATCTTGCTTAAAGAAAAACCCAATATTTCATCTGCTTTATCAAATAATTCTTTTATAAATCTATAGTTGTTATATAAATTTTTGGCCATTCCTACTGATTGAGATCCCTGACCAGGAAATATAACTGAAAACATAGAAAACCTTATTAAACTTAGTGTTTTTTGTGTTGTATTTAAATTTTTATAATAGTATACCCTCTTTTTTTTAAAAGAATAAATTATGAACTTATATGAACACACAATAGTAGCAAGACAGGATAGAAGTCCAAACCAATTAAAAAAAATTCAAGAAAAATACACTAAATTAGTTGAAACATTTGATGGAAATATAGTTAAAACTGAAAATTGGGGACTGTTAAATTTATCTTATTTAATTAAAAAAAATAAAAAAGGAAACTATATTCATTTTAAAATTAAAGGAAATGGMWWAACTATTTCTGAATTAGAAAAAAATGAAAAAATAGACACTRATCTTCTTAGATATTTAACGGTCAAAGTAAAARAATTTGATTTAAAAACTAATTATTTCGGTAAAAAAGAAGAAGAAAAAGAAAAAAAACGAACTAATTAAATTTATGAAAAAAAGRAATAAAAAAARGTCAAGTCAAAGCAACTTTWATAAATTAAGCATATTYCAACCACAWAAATACAAATTTAAAAAGAAGTGTCCTTTGTCTGGTAAAGAAGCACCAATAATTGATTATAAAAATATTAAACTTTTAAAGAAATATGTAACTGAAAATGGAAAGATTATGCCATCAAGAATAACTTCTGTTAGTCAGAAAAAACAACGAGAGCTCTCATTATCAATAAAAAGAGCTAGAAACTTAGCATTAATTTAAATGAAAGTAATATTATTAGAAAATGTTRGAAAAGTCGGATCAATAGGTGATGTTATTGATGTAAAAAGAGGGTTTGCAAGAAATTATTTAATTTCAAAAAAAAAAGCCCTATTTGCTTCAAAAGAAAATATTAAAGAAGTTGATAAGATCAAGCAAGAACTATCAAAAAAGGATCAAGAAAAGAAAAAAGAAGCTAAGATCATTCAAGAAAAACTTCAAAATAAAGAATTTGAAGTGAAAAAACTTAGTACCGAAAATAAAGAACTTTATGGTTCAGTAACACCAACRGAAATTGCAAAAATTTTAGTTGAGAAAGAAAAAATTGATATTAATCCGTCAATAATACAACYTATTAAAGAAATAAAATCTCTTGGAACATTTAAAGTAATATTAAACTTACACTCTAAAATTCAATCAGTAATATTTATCAAGGTAGTTTCCGAAGAAACTACAAAATAATTTATACATTATTTTCCCCAGCCTTTTTTTAATCTTGAGGTAAAACCGTTTATTATTTAATTTGCATCATGGTTAAAGCATTTAATGTAATTCAAAACGATATAAAAGAACTTCCAAACAATATAGAAGCAGAACAGTCTRTAATTGGTTCAATTTTATTAAACAATGAAATTTTTGATGAAATTAATTTGTTGATTAATAGTAAAAATTTTTATGATCCTATGCATCAAAAAATTTWTATGGCTATAGAAAAGTTAATATATAGTGGTATGTTAGCTAATCCAATTACTTTAAAAAACTATTTTGAAAACGAAAAAGATGAATTAAATATTCCAAATTATTTATTTAAAATTACTAAATTTTCTACATCTTCTCGCCAAGCTATCGAGTATTCAAAGTTAATTTAYGATTTGTATGTTAAAAGAGAACTTATAAAAATTTCTGAAAATATAATTGATGCTGCTAAATTAAATGATTTAGATAATGATGGTAAATCAATAATTGAAAATTTTGAAAAATCACTTTTTGATCTTGCTGAAAAAGGTTCTTTCAGTTCTTCTTTAGTTAAATTTGATGAAGCAATGAAGATGACAATAGAAATGGCTTCTAGCGCATACAAAAATGAAGAAGGTATAGTTGGAGTCCCAACTGGATTAACTGATCTTGATTATAGATTGGGAGGTTTGCACAAATCAGATCTACTTATAATTGCGGGAAGACCMTCAATGGGTAAAACAGCTCTAGCAACAAATATAGCTTTTAATGCTGCTAAAAAAATTCAAAATGATGGAAGAAAATCTACAATAGCTTTTTTTTCACTTGAAATGTCATCTGAGCAACTTTCAACAAGAATTCTTGCTGAACAATCCAGAATTAAATCTAATGATATTAGACGTGGGAAAATTTCTGAGGAACAATTTGATAAATTTATAGAAATTTCAAAAAATATATCAGAGTTGCCGCTTTATATTGAYGAAACACCAGCAATAAGTATTGCCGCATTAAGTAATAGAGCTAGAAGGATAAAAAGATTATATGGACTGGATATGGTTGTTGTTGATTATATACAATTGATGAAAGCATCAAACTTTAGAGAAGGGAGAGTCCAAGAAATTTCAGAAATYACACAAGGACTTAAAGCTTTAGCAAAAGAACTATCTGTGCCAGTATTAGCTCTTTCTCAACTATCTAGAGCAGTTGAACATAGAGATGATAAAAAACCTCAGCTTTCAGATTTAAGAGAATCGGGCTCTATTGAGCAAGATGCTGATGTTGTAATGTTTGTTTATAGAGAAGCATATTATCTTCAAGGAAAGGAACCGAGACCAGCAACYGTAGAGCATGCTGAATGGCAGGCAAAAATGAATGATATCTCTCATCTAGCTGAAATAATTATTGGTAAACAAAGACACGGTCCAACAGGCAATGTAATGCTTGAATTTGAAGCTATGTTTACTAAATTYAAAGATCTTCAAAATAACTAATTTAAAATATATAAGTTAGTATTGAATGTTTTCACAGTTTTATCGAAAAAATATAATTTACAGACCAAAACTTACTATTTTAGTATTGTTTTTATTATTAGTTAGTTTTGGCTATTATTCAAAAGATTTCAAGCTTGACGCTTCATCGGATACACTTTTATTGGAAAACGATCCGGATTTAAAATATTTAAAAGAGGTTAATAATAGATATGGTTCTAAAGAATTCTTGATATTAACTTATACGCCCGAGGAAGCYATGAWCTCGGARAAATCWCTTAATAATYTAYTAAGTTTAAAATACAAAATTCAAAGTCTCGATTGGGTTTATAGTGTCATTACATTATTAGATGTTCCACTCTTGAACAACTCCGACGCTCCATTAGCAGAAAGACTTCAAAATTTTACAACTCTTAAAAGTGAAAACGTAGATATAGAAAGAGGTTTTGAAGAAATATTAAGCAGTCCTGTTTTTAAAAATTTTGTAATAAGCGAAGATGGCAAAACAACTGGAATAATAGTTAATATAAAAGAAGATGTAAATTTAAAAAAYTTAGATGATAAAAGTAAARAAGAAATAGAAAAGTATAAAGATCTTMKTMARAAAAAAAATCAYRAAAATATTKTWGARATWAGARAWATWATTAAANNYCWTNCRAWAATWTNGSARAAATWTATCTAGGTGGAATTCCAATGATTGCTGATGATATGATGTCTTTTATAAAAAATGACATTATTGTTTTCGGAATAGGCGTATTGCTATTTATAATTGTTACTCTTTGGTTCATATTTAAAAAATTAATTTGGATCATTGTACCTTTAAGTAGTTGTTTTTTTTCAGTATTAATTATGACTGGTCTGCTTGGTTTAATTGGGTGGAAAGTAACAGTCATATCTTCAAACTTTATTGCATTAATGTTGATCTTAACAATGGCCATGAATATTCATATGAGCACTCGTTTTCTTCAATTAAAAAAAAATAATCCAAATCTTAAAAATTCTGAAATTATATTYATGACAACARGTAAAATGTTTTGGCCAATAATKTATACTGCTTTAACTACTATTTGTGCATTTTTATCTTTAATCTTTAGTGAAATAAAACCAGTAATAGACTTTGGTTGGATGATGTCTTTAGGTTTAATAATATCCTTCGTAATAACATTCACATTATTACCAACTCTGATAAATTTATTATCBACTGAAAAAATTAATATTGAAGGAGAAAGTAAATCAAAAATAACAGAATTTTTAGGAGAAATTTCAATAAATAGTAKGCCAACAATTTTTTTAATTACCTTAGTAGTTATAATCTCTAGCATCGTAGGTATTAGTCGATTAGAAGTTGAAAATAGTTTTATTAACTACTTCAATAAAARCACCGAAATATATAAAGGTATGAAATTGATTGATGAAAAATTGGGTGGCACAACTCCTCTTGATATAATTATAAAATTTCCAACTTTTGAAAAAGATAAATTAACAGTAGCCGATGACGAATTTGAAGATTGGGGTGACGAAGAAAACCATGATAACAGAAAATACTGGTTTACTAAGGATAAAATAGAGAAAATAGAAAAAGTTCATAGCTATTTGGAAAGCAATCCTTTTGTGGGTAAAGTTTTGTCTTTTTCATCAATTTTAAAGGTAGCAAAACAATTAAATAATAACAAACCTCTTGATACTTTAGAAATAGGAGTTTTTTATTCTAAAATACCAGATACAATAAAAAAAGAAGTCATAGATCCTTACATTTCAATTGAAGATAACGAAGCTAGAATAAGCCTTAGAATTAAAGATTCAGAAAAAAATCTAAGAAGAAATGATTTAATTAAAAAAATTGAATATGATTTAGAAAATCAAATAGGACTTGAAAGTAATGAATATAAATTAGCTGGAGTTTTAATATTATTTAATAATCTCTTACAAAGTTTATTTAAGTCACAAATTCTTACATTAGGTTTTGTTATGTCAGGTATATTTGYWWTRTTTTTAATATTATTCAGAAATATAAAACTTTCYTTAATAGGTGTYGTTCCAAATTTCATTGCTGCGTTTTTTATATTAGGRATAATTGGWTTGCTTGAAATTCCYCTAGATATGATGACTATAACTATTGCAGCAATTACAATTGGTATAGCTGTRGATAACAGTATTCACTACATATATAGATTTAAAGAAGAGTTTTTTCAAAACAATAGTTATGAAAAAACAATAAAATTATGTCATTCTACAGTTGGTATAGCTATACTTAATACCTCAATAACAATCGTTTTTGGATTTTCTATTTTAGTCTTATCAAACTTTATACCAACTATTTATTTTGGAGTATTTACTGGTTTGGCTATGTTGTTGGCAATGATTTCTGTTTTAACTCTTCTTCCATCATTAATTTTATTAACTAAACCATTTGGAAAGAAATAATTAATGTTAGAAACATTAAAAGATTTCTTTGATAATATTTCAAGTTTTGATCTGTTTTATTTAATAATAACTATACTCTCGTTAATTAAATGTTCTAGAAAAGGATTTGTTTTAAGTATATTGGCRGCATCAAAATGGTTATTAGCCTATGTAATTACCCTTATKCTTTTTCCAAGAGTTAAGCCTTATGTAAAAGATATTATTGAGAATGAATATGTATTAGATGTTACTTTGGGCATTGCTCTATTCGTAGTAGTTATTTTTATTATTTTAATGATTRATAAAGGAATAGGAAAAGTCGTAAGTTATTCTGGATTTGGAAAATTGGATACAATCTTTGGATTCTTTTTTGGATTTTTAAGAGGATATATTATAAGCGTATGTATTTTTKCAACTGTAAATATATTCTATAATCATAGTAAATGGCCGATAAAACTTAATGATTCCTTAACCTTTCCATATGTTAAAAAAGGTAGTAACTATTTAATCAAAGAATTTCCTGACAAAAAACAATATGAGGATACAAAAGATAAARTACAAGAATTATAATCCGAAAATAAAAGAAGAATGTGGAGTATTTGGAATAAGCAATACTCCTGACTCYGCAACTTTAACRGCCCTTGGACTACATGCTCTACAACACAGAGGACAAGAAGGCTGTGGAATAGTTTCCTTTGATGGTCAACAATACCATTCAGAAAAAAGGTTTGGTTTAGTMGGAGATAATTTYAATAAAGAAAARGTATTAAAAAAAYTACCTGGAAAATTTGCAATCGGACACAACAGATATAGCACAACAGGCGGAGCAGCTTTAAGAAATATTCAGCCTTTTTTTGCTGATACTAATGCGGGTGGTATTGGGGTTTCRCATAATGGTAATTTAACTAACGCAATTACTCTGAGAAATAAGCTGGTTCAGGAAGGTGCAATATTTTATACKACTTCTGATACTGAGACTATTGTTCAACTAATTGCAAAATCCAAGAGAGAGAGAAAAATAGATAAAGTCATTGATGCAATTTTTCAAATACAAGGTGGATATGCTTTAGTTATGCTTACACAAAAAACTTTGATAGGCGTTAGAGATCCTTTCGGAATTAGACCATTAGTGATTGGAAAATTAAAAAATTCTTATGTGTTTRCATCAGAAACATGTGCATTAGATATAATTGGAGCAAAATTTGTCCGTGAAGTAGAAAATGGTGAAATTGCGTATGTGGAAAACGATGAACTAAAAAGCCTAAAACCTTTTCCTCCAAAAAAAATTAAACCTTGTGTATTTGAATATATTTATTTTTCAAGGCCTGATAGTTTRCTAAATGGCAAAACAGCTTACGAATATAGAAAAAAGTTTGGAATAGAACTTGCTAAAGAAGAAAAAATTAAAGCTGATCTTGTAGTTCCTGTGCCAGATTCAGGGAATGCTGCTGCTTTAGGATATAGTCAAGAAACAGGTATAAGTTTTGATTTAGGTTTAATTAGGAACCATTATGTTGGAAGAACCTTTATTGAACCTACTCAAAAAATAAGAAGTTTGGGAGTTAAATTAAAATTAAATGTTAACAAATCATCAATTAAAGGTAAAAAAATTATTTTAGTTGATGACTCACTTGTTAGAGGAACAACRGCRCATAAAATCGTAAAAATGTTATATGATGCGGGGACAAAAGAAGTTCACCTTAGAATTGCTAGTCCAGAAATAAAATATCCTGATTTTTATGGAGTCGATATGCCMACCAAAAAAGAGCTTTTGGCTGCAAAYAAATCTGTAAGTGAAATTTGTAAATTTGTAAGTGCTAAATCTTTAAAATTTTTATCTATTGATGGATTGTACAAAGCTATGGGATTTGAAAAAAGAAACAGTACATATCCTCAATTAACTGACCATTATTTTACTGGTGAGTATCCTRTAAAAATTATCGATGAACTTGGAGATCGTAAAGTAACTCAACTTTCTTTACTAAGCACAGGGTCAAATAACTAAAAATGGCAACTGTAAGTTTTACAGAAATGGGGAAAGGTACCAAGGAGGATTATCTTTTGTTAAGWAAACATGAAAAAAAATTCATTGAGGGTACCGCCGATCGTRTAATAAAATTTATGAGTGGATTAACTAAAACTTTAGAGGGCTACAAAATAAATAGATTGGAACATTCATTGCAAACAGCTACTAGAGCTTTAAATGACAAAGCAGATGATGAAATGATTGTTGCTGCTTTGCTGCATGATATGGGTGATGAGCTAGCTCCATTAAATCACTCYGGTTATGCTGCCGCAGTACTCAAGCCCTATGTCAATGAAAAAACACATTGGATAGTTGAAAAACATGGGGAATTTCAAATGTATTATTATGCGCAYCAYYTAGRWGGAAAYAAAAATSAAAGAGATAAATACARRGGACRYAARTAYTWTMAAGAWACWGTAGATTTTTGYGAAAAYTGGGACCAAAAATCTTTTGATCCAAACTACAAATCWTTAACTCTCAAGGACCTTGAACCTTATGTTAAAAAAATATTTAGTAGAACACCATATACACAGTAAAATTTTTCATTAGACTCTTAAAYTCAATTCATCGAACAAAAATTTTGCAATAGYTTGCATTCCTTTTGAACTACTTTTTTTCTCAGCAATAGAATTATAATTTGTATTAGTGTTAATATCATAAGTGTAAAACTGACCGTCTTTCCCTTTAATATACTCAATTCCARYAATTTCAATTCCATTTGATTTTATTAACGATTGGTATTTAGAAATTTCAGTATTTTTGTAATTTTTTAGAATCATAAATTTATTTCCATCAGGATTGGCTGGGCAAAATTTTTCTTCTAAATTGCAAGGATCAGCTGGACATAATTCGAAACCTTCTGTTGCATCGACTTGAACAGCATAAAGTAACTTGCTATTAACAAACTCAACTCTGGTAATTATTTGAGGATCAGCAATGATATATTCTTGAAGAAGAGTTGTGCCGTCAATAGAASATTCAAATTGATCACTATTTACATRCTTGTCTAATTCACTGGCATTGTTAAAATATTTAATTCCTAAACCACGACCGCCACGATTATGTTTTGTAATAAATGGTTTGTCAAAATTATTAGAATTTTCTAATAAACTATTTTTGTCTTTACAAAAAAAGGTTTTAGGAAATCTGATATTATGYTYTTTCAKTTCTTGATACTGWTTTTGCTTRCTTATTTCTAGCTTYAAAGCTTTTGAATTATTTATTATTCTTCGTTTGTGATTTTCTAGCCAATTCAAAACCACTTTTGTATCCTCTGGAGCATAACGATGTCCTCGAGTATGTGAACTTGCACTCATACGATTATAAAAAACACCATTGGGTGGAATATTTGAAGAATCAATTTTGTCTCTACCCATATGCCATTCTTTGTAAGGGGCATTTGTTTTTTTTAATTCTTCTCTTAATGGAACTACCCACTCATCATTTTCGTGTATTATGTAAATTTTTTTATCCATTAACTATATGGCNTACTAAATAAATTATCCAACGATAGGTTTCTTAGTTGGGGGTAGAAGRTTATCATTTAGCCGCCACCAAATTCTGAGCATGGAGCACTTAATAATTGTTTTTCTTCACTATCTTCTAATAAGTCTGATTTAAATTTCTCAAGCGGATTATAAACTATGCCGTATCTCGAGTGGTCAATGTAACCCAATCCTATAAAAAAACAAAAAACTACTACAAAAATTATTGATTTCATGAATAAAACCACCTTCTTGTTTTAACTCCAAAATAGGCTCCGATGAAAGCAAACAAAAACCAAGCCCAACCATGTAAACTGCCAGAGGCAATACCACTGAATAATGCTCCAATGTTGCAGCCAA
>NVSV01000019.1:0-13380 GCA_002732835.1 Candidatus Pelagibacter sp. | reverse complement strand
AAGATATTTTAAAAATCAAAAATTTTTTAAGCAATATAAAAAAATATAATAATGAAAATTAAAAAARAMATACCTTTAATAGATCAACAYGATAAAAACTAYTTATATGGWAAAAAATTYGGYGGTAACTAYATTCCAGAAACATTAAAAAARCCWGTTGAAGATTTAACAAAAYTATTTGAAAAACTTCGATATGAAAAAAAATTTTTAAAGGAAARAAATTATTACTTTAAAAACTATGTYGGCGCGCCAACTCCTTTTTTTAAACTAGAAAATTTGACTAAGCATCTTGGGGGTGCTGAAATTTGGTGTAAACAGGTTTCAAAGGCCAACGGTGGTGCACAYAAAATTTATAATGCTACAGTTCAYGCATTAATTTGTAAAAGAGCAGGAAAAAAATAYATTATTGGTGATACWGGTGCTGGCTATGCTGGAAAAATGCTAAGYATGGCTGCAAAGAAATTTGGTCTAAAATGCAAAATATTTATGGGAACCAAAGATATTGAACGCCAAGCTGTTAATTGCCGAGCCATGAGAAAAAATGGTGCTGAAATTGTTCCTGTTGATGCAGGGAGTAAAACCTTAGTAGATGCAGTTAGYGAATGTATGAGATATTGGGTTTCAAATTGTGATACAACACATATGTGTRTAGGTTCAACTGTTGGRCCAAATATTTTTGTAAAAATTTGTGGTTGGAGCACTTCACAAATTTCYARAGAACTTATGATCCAAATAAAAAAAGAATTTGGAAAAGTTCCTAAAAAATTAAAATTAATAAACTGTGTAGGWGGTGGAAGCTCAAGTTTTGGATTTTGGAATGAATTTATAAATTATGATAAAAACCGTGTTGAATTAATTGGAGTTGAAGCAGGTGGACCAAAAAATAGTAAAAAACATGCTGCTCCACTAACGTATGGTTCTAAAATTGGTGTTTTGCATGGAGCACTACAATATGTAATTCAAAATGAAGATGGCCAGATAGAAGAAACAGAATCAATTAGTGCTGGTTTAGATTATCCTGGTGTATCTCCATTACATTGTTTCTTAAAAGATGCAAAAAGAGCAAGGTACACTGCTGCTACAGATGAAGAAGCTCTTGAAGCATTTAAATTAGTTACAAAATTGGAAAAAGTTAAACCTTCATTAGAACCTGCTCATGCATTTGCTGAAGCTATCAAAATTGCACCAAAACTAAGCAAGGATACTATTATTTGTGTGGATAGTTGTGGTGATGCAAAAAAAGATATGAAAATTATAAAACAGAGATTAGGAAAAAGTTTATGAGTTCTTCAAATCTAGCAATCACATTTAAAAAATGCAAACAGGAAAATAGACCTGCTCTTTTAACATACATAGTCGCTGGAGATCCTAACAAAAAAAAATCATTTGAAATTCTAAAAGCTGTTTCTTNACATGCCGATATTTGTGAAATAGGTGTTGGTCATAATTGCAATACAGGCGATGGAAAACAAATTCAAGATAGTACCTACAGAGCAATAAAAAATGGTATAAAAATTAAAGATACTTTTAGAATTGTAAAAAAATTTAAAAAAACTAAAAATGCTAAACCTTGTATTCTTATGGGCTACTATAATTCGGTTRTCCAATATGGTGAAAATCGTTTTATCAAAAAATGCAAACAGGTTGGCGTTGATGGATTAATTATTGTTGACCTACCATGGCCAGAAAATAAAAATTTTTCRAAAAAATGTAAAAGAAATTCTATTAATTTTGTGCAACTAGTTTCTCCAACTACTTCTAAATATAGATTAAAAAGAATCATAAAAGATTCTCATGATATGATCTATTATATTAGCATGTTATCAACCACTGGAGGAAAACTTAAAGTATCTCCAAAAGAAATTTTAAAAAATTATCAAAAAATAAAAAAAATAAATAAAAATAAAAATTGTGTAATTGGTTTTGGAATTACTGAAAAAACAATATCAAATTTAAAATTTGCTGACGGATTGGTTATTGGTAGTGCAATCTGTAAAGAAATAAGCAAAAGCTCGGCAAAAAGACAAAATCCTGTCACAAATGTAAGTAATATGGTAAAAAGATTAAAAAATAAAATTATATGAATTGGCTAAAAAAAACTATTGTCTTTGGTGAAAAAATTAAAAAAATTTTAAAAAAAAGACCTTCAAAAGAAGAAATTGAAAGTTCTGAATGGACAAGTTGCTGTAAGGGCCCAGTATTAAAAAAAGAGCTTGAAGAAAACTTATTTGTTTGTAGTTCTTGCGGAAAACATCATAGAATTAGCTGTCGTCAAAGGTTTGATATTTTCTTTGGAAAAAATAGATACGAAATCCTTGAAACACCTCTTCCAATAGAAGATCCACTAAATTGGGTAGATACAAAATCTTACAAAGATAGATTAAAGGAAGCGAGAAAAAAAACTGGACAAAATTGTGGAGCAATGATTGCCAGAGGAAAGATAAATGACATTGATGTAACAGTAGGTGCTATAAATTTTGACTTTATTGGTGGCTCAGTTGGTGCAGCAGAAGGTGAAGCAATAATTTATGGTGCACAACATGCAATAGACAATCAAACACCGTATATTTTCTTTGCGTGTGGAGGCGGCCAAAGAATGTTTGAAAGCCCAATAGCTTTAGCAAACATGACAAGAACAACTCTTGCTATTAATGAAATTAAAAAAAATAATTTGCCATATATTGTATGCTTCGTTGACCCATGTGCAGGAGGAATTTCTGCAAGTTTTGCAATGCTCGGTGATATACATTTTGCTGAACCTGGTAGTTTAATCGCTTTCGCGGGCAAAAGAGTGATCCAAGCGACAGTAAAAGAAGAACTTCCACAAGATTTTCAAACTGCTGAGTTTGTAGAAAAGCATGGATTTGTGGACAAAGTAGTACATAGAAAAGATATAAAACACCAAATTGGTTTAATTTTATCAATCTTGCTTAAGAAAAATTCTGAAGTAAATTCAGAAGAAAATGAAACTTCAGAAACTAATTTCGAAACTACAGCAAAAGCATCCTAAAAAAATAGATCTAACTTTAAATAGAACTTTTGATCTATTAAAAAAGCTAGGAAACCCTCAGGATAAACTTAAAAATGTTATATCGGTTGTTGGAACAAATTCCAAATATAG
Source organism: Candidatus Pelagibacter sp. (assembly GCA_002732835.1). Taxonomy (GTDB): domain Bacteria; phylum Pseudomonadota; class Alphaproteobacteria; order Pelagibacterales; family Pelagibacteraceae; genus Pelagibacter. The sequence continues at coordinate 10,259 of NVSV01000019.1, read as the reverse complement.
TATTTGCCAAAGTTTAAAAGCAATTTTCAATCAATCTGGATATAAGTGCAATTTGTATCTATCRCCTCATCTCCAAAGTTATACTGAAAGATTTATATATAATGATAATGAAATAAGCGAAGAAGAACTTATTAATCTTCTTGAAGATATAGAAAAAGTTTTAGGAGAAAACCAGGCAACTCTTTTTGAACTTCTTACTTGTGCTTAYTTAAAATACTGCGAACAATTCAAACAGAATATTTCGATTTTAGAATCTGGTTTAATGCATCATTACGACAGTACGAATGTATTTAATAAAAATCTAGCATCAATAATTGGACCTATTGGACTGGATCATTTGCAATGGATCAAAAATAAAACAATTGATGGAGTAATATATGAAAAAACAGCAAAACTTTTAAACTCAAATATATTTGTAAAYAAACAAGAAAATAAAGAAATAACATCAAAAATTGAAAARGCCTTGAAAAACAATCAATCAAACAAATATTTTTTTGGAAAAGATTTTAATATTTTAAGGGCTGAAAATGGATTTATTCAGTATGAAGATCATAAAAGYTCAATAATACTACCAGARCCTAATGTTTTGGGAGATCATCAGCTTGAAAACATAAGTACTTCCATAGCTGCAGCTAGAGAGTTATTTAATATTAAAGATCAAGATATCAAAACTGGAATAACTAAAATTGAACTYAAAGGAAGGCTTCAAGAGATCAAATCAGGAAAACTAAAAGATTTAGTTGGTTCAAATAGATTAATTTGTGATGGAGGCCACAATATTAATGCAGCAAAAGCAATTGCAAACTGGATAAATCAGCAAAACCAGGACGTTCACTTAATTGTTGGGATGATGAAAGACAAGGATCATCAGGGTTTTATTGATTGTTTCAAAGATAAAGTAAAATCAATTACTTTAATAGATATACCCAATCAGGAAGGATCAATTTCAAAAGAGGAATTCAAAAACAARCTTAATGGRATTAATAAAAAAATTAATTTATGCAAAARTATCAAAGAAAGTATTCAATCAATCAATAAATATCAAAACGAAATCTGYCTTGTTTYGGGCAGCTTATATYTAATTGGAGAAGTATTAAATCTTAACTAAGATTTTCTTTTAAAAATTCCCTCATTTGTTGTTCAGGTRATCCACCAACTTTTCTTGCTAYYTCTTGRCCCTTTTTATAAACAACTACWGTAGGSACGCCYCTAACRCCAGCGGCAGAGGCAGAATTAATTGCATTCTCATCAATATCTGCATAATAAAAATTAGCTTTATCTTTAAACTCATCAGATAATTTTTCCATRACAGGTTTTAAGGCYCTACAYGGAGMACACCAGGAAGCTGAGTATTGTAAAATAGAAATGTCTTCGYTCTTTACTTTTSTMWMAAAATNMATCNRWCTTTAAAAWCAANNTTWRYATAATTCTTATTTAGTAGTTAAAGCAAGAAAGTCAACTAWRCATTTTCATATTKTTTTTGTATGGACATAACATGATCATTCAGTTGATCTAAAAATTTCAATTTTTCTTYATCTTTTTCKYTAGTATATTTTTCTCTCAAATTGTCACACTCAAAATAAAAYTCTTTACAGGTCCACCACTTTTCTTTACTTTCACTCAAGATTCTCCCAGCAATCTCTCTCTTAATACTTTTGTACATATCTGCAGGAAGTGTTTCGGGCGATTCTTGATAAATTATTTTCTTACCAAAACCTGCTAATCTATTGTCCTCAAATTTATCTAACATTATCAATTTGTCTTTCCAAGATGCAGCATGCCATAGAGGAAAAAGATTTGTATCTTTTTTTGGAGTAAATTTTGTATAGATACTTTCTTCAGCACAAATATCTTCTTGTGATTTTAACTGATCTTTTTCTTCAGCTATTTCTCTAAGCGCAGTAAGTATATTCTGAGAAAATTTTTCGTTGCTTTTTACTAATTCAGCTCTTTTTTTAATTAAATTTGGATCAATAGCATTATAAGGTTCAACYTTCATTCCATAACTTTCATCTAAAATAATTGGTGCCTTATTTGATCTAATAGTTCTAAGAAATTTTGGAGTTTTTTTCATTTCACGTTTTAATTCGCTAATCGATAAATTTAATAACGGCTCAACATCTATTCTTAGATCAACAGCTTGTCCCCATTGATAAACCGGATGAATACAATATTTTGGATTTAAAGGTGCACATAGATACATTCTAGATTTTCCATAAAAATATTCATTGAGAGTAATAATTTTCTCTTTCTTGAATATTGTTTCTACATCTAATTTGTTTGCAGTTTGTAAAAATGCATCCCAAGTATCAGGTTGTTTTTTTTTGATCAATCCAAGAATTTTTAATGTTAATTCCGCATCAAATAATGCTGAGTGAGCTCCTGAAACTTCTAGACCATTGGTCCTTGCAAGTGACTCAAGCTTCATAACGGCATTACCTTTCTCATTAATTTCAGTCAATAAAACATTGTTATCTAATGCATAAGCGCCTCTTGCAATATTTAGGCCATCATGTCTTTTATTTGGRGARGMGTTTGTAATATATGGATATCTTATCCCTTTAAAAAATTCCTTTCTAATCATTTCGTCATCAAATCCAATATTCGACCAACCTAAAAATATTGCYGGACTCCATTTTTTGAAAATTTTTTCTAATTCWCCCARCATYTGATARTGRCTRAGATTRSYTTTAGTTAATAAMTCMACWCYWGTWYKATTWACKATYARWGCCATASMYTGRGGAATTTCRCCTTCYGGMAGTCKACATCTTAAATTAAATCGATCTTTTTCTTTAAAATTTTCATCAACTAAAATACCACCAACTTCAATAATACTTCCAAAATCTGTGTTGGCGTTTGATGACTCAATATCCCAAATAGCTAAATTCAATTTTTCTCCTTATTTTAATGCTATTTGTGAGGGAATTTTTTTAAGAAACTCGCATCTAAACAAGTAGCAAAGTTGTTTTTTTRATATATGAAATTCTTTTAAAGTCAAACTTTATTTTCTTAATTGATGGTAAAATTGTTCAACCTTTTCAAGAAATTGATTTTGAAAATTTATTAATTCGTTACCTTCTATTTTAAAATCTTGAAATAGTCCATCAACAGTACAAATAAGAATCGCTACCTGTGTAATTCTAGAATTATAAACTGTGTTATGTGCAAGTGAATATGCACTACCTTGTAAAAGGTAATCCAAAATGAACTCCTGTTTTTTTGGCTTATTACTTTGTTTAAAATCTAAAATTGTCTCTTTGCCCTCATAAATACAAATGCAATCGGCTGTTCCTGCATACTTGCCTGGATAATATACTGTTGCCTCCGTKCCCCAAATTTCTGAGAGTTTATTTTTYAATCCATTATCAATAATTTCTACTGCCATTTTTTTTGATTTATTGTCTTCATCTAATAAATCTAAATTAAATTTACCTAATAAGAACTGTTCAATATATGAATGCATTGAGCTTCCTCTGTTTGAGGCTTCATTTTTTATTCTTTCAGCTTCTTTATGACCTACTCTTTCTTTCCAAGCTGCTATCCCGGCTTTATCTTCTTCGCTTTGAGTTGCTTTAAGTATGGTTGTAACACTAGGTAAATTTGAACCATCTAAATTATAGTGTCTTGAGCCATTAACAATAGAACGCGTAGACTTAGGATATRTAAATTTATTATTCCACTTCATCTATTTTTGATTCTTGTGGAATTTTTTGACTTTCTTTAATTGAAATTCCACCAACTTTCTCCATCTTATTTACTTTGCCAAGCAGAGAACCACGTCCATCTTTTATTTTATTCATAACTTCATCTATTCCATCACTAGTTTTTTTAATACTCTCCACTGATTTTTTTGCACCCTCATACACTTTTATACTTATTGATCCTATATCCTCTGCTAATTTAATTACTTGTTGAGTATTTTTAGATTGTTTTTCAGCTCTCCAGTAATATTCAACAGTTTTTAGTGTAAAATACAACATTGCAGGTCCAGCTAATGTTATTTTTTTTTGAATTGCATACTCCATCATTAATCTGCTAGAGTTGCCTAGTGATGAGATAGCTGCTTCATTAGGACAAAACATAATAACACCATCTAAACTATTAATTCCTAATTCCTTTTGATAATTTTTTTTTGTAAGAGAGTCTATGTGATCTTTAATTGATTTTTTATGTCTTTTTAAAGCATCCTCTTTTATATTTTCATCATCTGAATTTACATATTCATCCCATGCAGTCAGTGATACTTTGGAGTCAATAACAACATCTCTCTGACCATCCTTGTCAGGAAAATGAACTATAACATCTGGAATCTTTGTTGTTCCATCMTCTGTTTTCATAGATACTTGGGTGTGAAATTCTTGACCTTCAGTAAATCCTAATTTTCCCAATATAAATTCTAGTACCATTTGACCCCAAGCACCCTGTCTCTGCCCAGGTCCAGAAATTAGAGTATTTTTAATTTCATGAGAACGTTGGCTGATTTCTTGGCTTGCTGTTTTAATATCTGTAAGTGTAGTATTAATTGATCCTGTTCTTTGATTTTCACTGGTTTTTATTTCATCGAGTAAAGTCTTAATTGCTATTATTTTAGTTTCTAAAGAAGCGTTATCGTTATTTTTTTTTGCGAATTGATAAAWYRMMATWAYRWYWWAGMWWYCAWTKATTATTNMMAAAWAWWAMKTSWAAAMTKAWAMWWWKARWYWYWAAWKRWTWYMAWCWTTWRGWWARWARWYTTATTATCTTTTTAATTCCARYTTTTTTAKTWGATAGYTTTGACTGCATTAWRCAAGCTTGYGATTTTAARATTTYACCATCYTTTAARAYTCTTAARTTATTWGCTTTTARTGTWGCWCCTGTWSWRGTTATATCTGAWATAATTTCTGCAGTGCCCGTAAATGGAGCGACTTCAGTACTTCCTAGACTCTGAACTAATTGAAATTGKGTTACWCCYTTGGAGTATAAAAATTGTCTAGTTAAATTTGGATATTTTGTTGCAACTCTTAAAAGTCTTTTTTTCTTTTTTTTGAATTCGTCTGCMACTTCATCAAGATCAAGCAAAGTTTGCACATCAAGCCAGAGATCAGCAATTGCAAGAACAACCGTGCCATGTCCAAAATTTAATCTTTTTTTAATTAAAATATCTTTTTGAATATTGAATTCACTCTCTTTAAGTAAATCATATCCTGAAAAACCAATATCGATATTTCCTAAAGATAGTTGTTCAATGCATTCTCTAGCATGCAAATAGATAATTTTAACATTAGGAAGTTTTTTAATGTATCCAAATAAATCTCTTTCTCCTCTTTCAGAATAAATATTTAATTTCTTCTTTTTAAAAATATTAATTGTGTCATGTTTTAATCTTCCTTTGGATGGAAGCCCAATGTTAATAATATTTTTAGTCATATAAATTCATGTTTACTGCGGCACCTACTGCTGAAACTTTTCTAAATCCTAAATTAGTAGTTAACTGATCATATCTTCCGCCAGATATAAAATTCCTAAATTTTGATCTTATTTTAACTTCTAYAGAAAAAATCATTGAACTATAGAATTCAACTTCTCTGCCATTAGCAGCTGAAAATTCTATTCTTAAGTTTTTATTATTATTTTTACTTAAAGGAAAAAAACCTTTTTCAACAATTATGTTAATTTTGTTTTTTTTAAAGAATGGATTTAAAACTTTTGGTGCCTTTTCTAATGGACATTTGATTTTTAAAAATTCTTTAATTATTTTTGAATTAGATTTTCCTGTTGGTGTTTTTCTTGGGTCTTTGATTTTCATATCAAATCTATCAAGAATTTCGTGATAAGATCTTCCGGCAACTATTTTATTTTGATTATCTTTTCGCATTTTTAGAAATCTTGATTTATCTATTTCAACAAAAACTGGATCTATGTCAGAATTGGTTTCTAATCTTTTCAATAATTCATTAAAGTAACTTTCATTCCAATAATGTCTTTTTAGTCTATTTCTCCATCTTGTTGGAATGTCTAATTTTTCAATTAACAAATTAAATAACTCAACATTTCCGATCTTTAAAACTGATTTTTTAAAAGGACTGTTTCTTAAGATATTTAGYGATGTATCTATTATTKCCTTGTCATCCTTTTGGCGGTTGTTTGAACCTAAAATTTCAAATCCAATTTGATTTTTAATRAAGCTGTCTTTTTTTTGATAGGTTTTTCTAAATGCTTCACCRCTATAACAAACTTTTTCTTTTCTATTTGCTTTATTTTGAATAAATCTTAATACAGATGAAACCGTTAAATCAGGCCGTAAGCACAATTCTTTGCCATTTAAATCATAAAATGAAAATAAAAATTTCYTAAAWTTTTCACCTGATCTTTGAAGGATATRTTTTGTCTCTATKACAGRATCTAGCTCTATAACTTTAAAACCCCTAGATTTAATAGATCTAAGAATTTTTTCAGATAATTTTTTTGACTTCATTTATTAGATTTTCCTTTGGAAAAGTTACTTGAATATTTTCACTTTGTTTCCAATCCTCTCTAGATTGAAGTTTTTCAGACTCTATTTTTCCTTTTTTTAAATTCTTTATAGTGATTTTATTTTCTTTAAATTCATTATCGCCACATAAAACTACGGCTGGAGAGTTTCTCTTATCAGCATATTTAAGTTGTGATTTAAGACTTGCATCTCCAAGATAAATTTCTGAATTAATATTTTTATCTCTTAATTYTTTTAAAATTTCATAATACTTTGGTAAATATTTATTATCTAAAATACAAATAATAACGGGTTCTTTATTTTGATAATCTACTTTTTCTAATTGAGTTAATGCAAATATTAAACGATCTAACCCTAGTGAAATCCCTGTGGCTGGTAGATCAATTTTATTAAATCTTGAAACTAAATTATCATATCTGCCACCGCCGCCTATTGAACCAAACTCTACTTCTTTTCCTTTTAGGTTTTTGACTTTGAAAGTTAAATTTGCCTCAAAGATAGCTCCTGTATAGTATTCAAGTCCCCTTACAACTGTAGGATTAAAATTTAATTGAGATTCATATCCACCATACTTAACTCCTTCTAAAATTTTTTGAAGTTCATCAATACCTTCAACAGCAAGTTCATTAGTTAGGATATTTTTAACCTCTGAAATATTTTTCAAATTTAAAAAATTTATAATCTCTGATGTTTGGCTATCTGAAAGATTAGCCCCTTTAGTAAAATCACCTGACTGGTCTTTTCTTCCTTTTTTTAAGAGCTGTTCAACTCCGTTTACACCAATGCGGTCTAATTTATCAATCGCTCTAATTACTATTAATTTTTGTTCATCATCATTAATTTTCAATTGATTAATTAAACCTTGAATAAGTTTTCTATTGCTCAAGTTGATTTTAAAATCTTTTTTTTCCAAAYCACATTTAATTAAAGTATCTGAAATTAAACTGCACATTTCAGCATCTGCTAAGTTATTTTTTGATCCTACTATATCTGCATCAATTTGAGTAAATTCTCTAAAACGTCCAGGCCCAGGCTTTTCATTTCTCCAAACTGTACCTAYCTGATATCTTTTAAAAGGATTGCTAATTTCATTAGAATTTTTTGACACATATCTTGCTAGAGGAGCTGTTAGATCATATCTCAACGACATCCAGTTATTATTTTCTTCTTGAAATCCAAAYACTCCAGACATAGGTCTRCCTTCATCTGGAAGAAATTTTCCAATATTTTCTGATATCTCAAAACTTGGTGTTTCTAATTGTGAAAAACCAAATCTCTCAAAATTCTGTTTTATAATACCTATTAATTTATCCTTAATACTTAATTCTTTTCCTGATCTATCAGTAAAGCCTAAAGGTAAATTAGGTTGTAATTTTTTTTCTTTTGCCATTTTTTGGTACACCGGGGCAGGCTCGAACTGCCGACATCTAGTTCCACAAACTAGCGCTCTAACCAACTGAGCTACCGGTGCATCCTATTGTTGTTTTATATTAATTGATTAATTTTATAAATGATTAATAGCTAGCTTTTAGCCAGCATGAAAATGGTGTCTATGTATTGATCTCAGAGATATTATTTTTTTTATCATTGCGAGACTTTTAACAAATTAAAAATCTTATGCAACATRTAATTGTATAGGAATATAGATACTAATAAGATTAGTAGATATTCCCTATACAATTATGATTGAATTAGAATTAAGAGGTTTTTTGCAGTTTTACTGCGGWAGGACCTTTTTCTCCGTCTTCAACTTCAAATGTAAGTTCGTCGCCTTCGTTTAAGTATCTTAAACCTGCTTCTCTTACAGCTGAAGCATGTACGAATACATCTTTTTCTTTATCTTCACGTTCAATGAAACCGTAACCTTTTTTTCCATTAAACCATTTTACTTTTCCTTTTAGACTCATTTTACTCTCTCTTTTGTTATTTAACTTTAGCTAAACTTTAGCTTGAAACTAATTAGTAGATTTTAATATTTATTGCAAGTTAAATGAAAGAAAATATTAGCCTATTTAATGGTGGGTCCCCGCAGAATCGAACTGCGACCTAAGGTTTTTCAGACCTTTGTGCCGACCACATACACCAGAGACCCATTATTTAAAATCTAAAAATTATTCTTCCTTTTGTTAAATCGTAAGGAGTAACTTCTACAGTAACATTATCTCCAAATTATTTAAGAGTGACTAGCCCCCAACCCAAAAGAGTCGGGGGCTAGYCCCCTTGTAAAACTCGAATTCTGTTTTTTCTCAGCTTGCCTGCTGTATGAGCTGTTATTATATGTCCATTTTCTAATTCAACACGGAACATTGCATTTGGAAGTAAATCAATTACTTTTCCTTTAAAYTCAAGTGTATCTTGTTTTGCCAAACCTAATTACTCCTCATTCTAGATTTAATACTTTGTACATGWCCRWWTARWCCTTCATTCTCCGCAAGAGTTATAGCTTTCTTGCCAATAACTTCAATGCCTTTTTTTGATAATGTTATGTGGCTAATTTTTTTATAAAATTCGCTAACACTTAAACCCGAAGAAAATTTAGCTGATCCATATGTTGGTAATACATGATTGGTACCWACATTATAATCYGTCACTGCCATAGCTGAATATYTRCCAATACAWATACTTSCWGCGTTATTTATTTTTTCYAATATTTTTTTATTATWYTTAWTGWTTAAYTCTAAATGYTCYRRWRCMWYTTMAYTYAWTMYWTTYRYTMYTKSTTRAKSKMKWWAWAMYTTMMTTAWWWRWMNCATTWWKTWYWRMWYYTWYTTCWRCMWTTKTTWWMCYWGKWWWKSYTKWTAMAWTWTTAGAAATTAGTTTTTTTACTGAAATAATTAAATTCTTATCTTTTGTAATTAATATACACTGTGAATTTATATCATGTTCTGCTTGACCAACTAATGAAGTTGCTACGGCGTTTGCATTTGTATATTTATCTGCAACTACACAAATTTCACTTGGACCTGCCACCATACTTTCAATACCCACATCACCAAAAACTTCCCGTTTTGCTTTAGCTACATATATATTTCCAGGTCCCACTATTTTATCTACTTTTTGCACATAGGCTAAACTTGAAATTGCTTGCACGCCACCCATGTTAAAAATTTCTTTGATACCAGTTTTTTTTGCAACATATAAAACTGCAGGATTTAAAGATCCATTTAGTTTTGGATTGGCCAAAACAATTCTTTTAACTTTGGCAATTTTTGCAGGAATAGCATTCATTAACAATGTTGAGGGAAGATTTGCAGGCACATATATTCCAACTGATTGGATGGGCACATGTTTATACTCTAACTTATTGTTTAAATTATCTTTGAATGATAAATTTTGTACTTTTTGTTTTGAGTGAAATTTGTAAATTCTATTGTACGCAAAATCTATGGCTTTTTTAACTTTAATATCTAAAGATTTAATTGCTTTATTTATTTTTTCTTTAGATGGTTGAAGTTGATTATTTTGACTAAACTTTTTTTCGTATTTTAAGACAGCTTTATTTTTATTTCTTTTAACATCTCTTATAATTTTATTAACAATTGAAGTATTAACTGATTTACTTGATCTTCTTTTGTTTAAATAAGTTTCAAGCTTATAGATAGAATTTTTACCAGTATAATTAAATGTTTTTATCATCTATTTTTTTTGGTCCTCTAAGGTAACTTCGATTATTTCTGCACTGAGTGTTATAAATGCATTATTAGAAAATAATAGGATTATTTCATAATTTTGGTTTTTTTTAACTAAGTCTATCGCAAGCAATTCAAGAATTATTTACAAGAAATGA
>NVSV01000018.1:0-13485 GCA_002732835.1 Candidatus Pelagibacter sp. | reverse complement strand
ATACCAATAATAGATCAAGGTGATCTGATTCCACCTGAAGAAGAATCTTATAACCACACGGCTCGTGTATGGGTGATTGGACCAGACAACAAATTATACGTCAGTATGGGACAACCATTTAACGTTGCGGGTCCAGAAAAATACCCACTTTATGATGAAGTAGGTATTGGTGGAATTATTAGTTTCAATCGTTTTCCAGGAGAGCTAGATAGAAAAGTTGTGGCTATTGGAATTCGTAATTCAGTAGGACATGCTTTTAATCCAAGTAATGGAGATCTTTGGTTTACAGATAACCAAGTAGATGGAATGGGAGATGAAACTCCACCAGGAGAGCTTAATAAAGCTTGTGGCTTAGGACCTGATGTTTGGTACGGCCATCCATATTATGGTGGTGGAAACGTAAGAACTAATGAGTACAAAGGGCAATCAATTCCTGATGCTAAAAAAAGCAAATATTGCAAACCTCAAGTTGAGACGATTGCACATGCTGCTGACCTTGGAATGATGTTCTACACTGGTACTATGTTTCCAGCTAAATATAAAAATGCAATATTTTATGCTCAACATGGATCATGGAATGCTGTGAAGCCAAGAGGTGCTAGAGTTATGGTTACTTTCCTAGATACAAAAGGYAATGCTGCGAAGACAGAAGTTTTTGCAGATGGTTGGATGACTGATATAGGAACGTACCTTGGAAGACCAGTAGACGTTCAACAATATGTTGATGGATCATTACTAGTTTCGGATGATAAAGCTGGTGTTATCTATCGTATTTCATATTCAGGAACATAAAATAACTTAAATAAAATGGACCGGTTAACCGCCGGTCCATTTTCAGTGTTTTAAAGTTTAAAAATAATCATGCTCAAAAAATTRGTAATATTTTTAATTCTTGCTCTTATTTTRRGCTTGGKTGTTTTTTTTGTATWYRAAAAGCAAGAAACAGTTATCAAAGAAATTTCAACAGTTGAAGTTAATCCTGATAAAAAAATTTGTGATGGSAAAGGAAATTGTATTACAGAGGCAGAATATAATGCCTACTTAAATTCACCAGATTACCTTTGTAAATATTATCAAAAATCTATTTGGAAAGAATCTGAAAGAGAATATGGAAAAAAACAATATAGATATACCGAGGAAAAATTAAAAAAAATTAAAGCTCTTAAAGAAGAGGGAAAAGCCCTGTGTGATGCTGGTAAATTTAAAGAAGGCGAAAATAAATTAATTGAAGCAATTACAATTATAAGTTTTACTATGTTAAAATGAGTACAAAATTCAGTAAAGTCTTTATTGTTTTAATAATTACATGTTTTATTCCTAATATTTCATTTTCAGGAGATTTAATATTAGGTAAAGAGATAGCTACTACCATTTGCTCTACATGTCACGGGATAGATGGAAAGGCAACTACTGGAGGCAATTCAGCCATAACACCAAATATAACAGCGCAGCAAAAAGATTATTTAATTGCAAAGTTAAAGGATTATAAATCTCTTAAAATTGATCATCCTCAAATGAGCTTAATAGCCCAAATGCTTAATGATGAAGATATAGAAAATGTTTCTGAATGGTATTCAAGTATTATAGTAGAAATAAAATTACCAGAATAACTGTGATATACAATTTAAAGTAGTGTAAATAAAAAAAAATATTTTATTGAATCAATTCACTTTATTTTTACATTTTCCAGTTTCAAAAAAYTCATCAATATTATCTAGCGCTAGATTTGCCATTGCAATACGAGTTTCTTTAGTAGCACTTCCAAGATGAGGTAAAATAAAAACATCTTTTATATTTAAATATCCAGGATTGAGATTTGGTTCACCTTTATAAACGTCTAAACCTAAGGCATAAATTTTTCTTCTATTTAAAGCATCTATCATTGCTTCATCATCAATCATATCACCTCTTGCACTATTTGTTATGATTGCACCAGTTGGAAAATATTTTAAAGTTTCTGCATTAATTATATTCTCTGTTTCCTTTGTTGCTGGACAGTTAATTGAAAGAACATCTGAAATAGAAAACAAACTTTTAATGYTATCATGATAAATTGCTCCTATTTCAAGTTCAGAACTTAATTTAGATCGATTGTGATAATGAATGATCATGCCAAATGCTCTTGCAAGTTTTGCAACGGTTCTTCCAATTTTTCCCATTCCCAAAATTCCGAGTCTTGCACCAGTTAATTGCTTGCCAATTAAAAAATCTACAGACCATTTCCATTTACTATTCTTTGCATACTCCATACCTTCGGATGCTCTTCTTGCAGCACCAAGAATTAATAACATTGCAATTTCTGCTGTAGCATCAGTTAAGACATCAGGAGTATTAGTAATAGTTATGCCTCTTTTTTTTGCTGCCTCTAAATCAATATTTCCAAAACCCACTGCAAAATTTGAAATAATTTTTACAGTATCRGGTAATTTATTAATTGTTTCTTCGTTCATTTTATCTGTAATTGATGTTAAAATTCCATCACATCCTTTACTTAATTCAATTAATTTTGTTTGAGAATATATTTCATCATTAACATTTAATTTTGCATCAAAAATAGTTGAAGCTTTCTCCTCACATGATCTTAACATTCTACGAGTAATTAAAATTTTTTTCATAATTAATTTTAATGTATTAAACTATATTTTCGATACACATTGCTATTCCCATGCCTCCACCTACGCAYAAAGTTGCTAAACCTTTTTTAACTTTTCTTTTTTGCATTTCATGAATTAATGTAACTAATATTCTTGCTCCAGAGGCTCCTATAGGATGRCCAAGTGCAATTGCACCTCCATTTACATTTAAATTATTAGTTTCCCAGCCTAATWCTTTGTTAACTGCAATTGATTGGGCRGCAAATGCCTCRTTTGACTCTATTAATTCTAATTCTTTTATATCCCAGCCAGCTTTTTTAAGTGCAAGTTTAGATGCTGGAATTGGTCCCGTTCCCATAATTGAAGGATCTACCCCACATTGTGCCCAGGAAACTATTTTAGCTAATGGTTTAATTTTTTTTTTTTTAACATTTTCAAATGCCATTAAGCAAACGGCAGCTGCTCCATCATTAATACCTGATGAATTACCAGGAGTAACAGTTCCATCTTTTTTAAATACTGTTTTTAATTCTGATAACTTTTCAATTGAAGTATTTTCTCTTGGATGTTCGTCTTGTTTAAAATAAATATTATTATTTATTTCTACAGGAACTATTTCGTTAATAAATTTTTTCTCTTTTGTTGCTTTAATAGCTTTTTTTTGCGAATTTAATGCAAATTTATCTTGATCTTGTCTTTTTATATTAAATTTTTTTGCAACATTTTCAGCCGTCATACCCATATGATATTCATTATAAACATCCCACAATCCATCAATAATCATTGTATCTTTTATTTTATCTTCATTTACTTTTTCGCCTTTACGAAGTTTAATATAATGTGGGGCATTGCTCATGCTTTCTTGCCCACCCGCAATAATCATATTACCGTCTCCACATCTTATTGAGTTATAAGCTAATGCAACAGAAGCAAGTCCCGAACCACAAACTTGATTAATAGTAGTGTTAGTTGTTGTGTTTGGCAGTCCTGCATAAATAGAAGCTTGTCTTGCTGGATTTTGTCCAACCCCAGCGCTCAAAACTTGACCCATATACACCATATCAACTTCTTCTTTTTTAAGTTCAGAATTTTCAATACATTTTTTTATGACAGTAGATCCAAGCTYTGGTGCTGTTTTCGAAGAAAGTGATCCATTGAATGAACCAATTGCTGTTCTAAAAGCACTTGTTATAATTACATCGTCATTTTCCATAATTATTTTTCTCCTTAATATAAAACTTTTGGTTTAGGGCCACCTGTATACCAATCCAACAATTCTACTGTGTGTAAAATTGGAATATTAGTACCACTAGATATTTGAGTAATACAACCAATATTTCCTGTTGAAATAATTTGAGGGTTCAAACTTTCAATATTTTTAACTTTATCTTTTAATAATTGTTTAGCTATCTCACTTTGTAAAATATTGTAAGTACCTGCTGATCCRCAGCAAAGATGTCCTTCAGGAATTTCCAATATTTCGTTTTTTGTTTTAAAAAGTAATTCTATTGGCTGGGCATGAACTTTTTGACCATGCTGCATAGAACATGCAGAATGGTAAGCAATTCGATATTTTTTTTCTTTACTTTTTATTTTTAGATTTAAATTTTCTAATAAATACTCCGAAACATCTTTGGTTAATTCTGAAATTTTTTTKGCTTTTTTYTTCAATTCTTTGTCATTTCTAAAAATAAATCCATAATCTTTTAAAGTTGTTCCACARCCTGAWGTRTTRGATAAAATAGCGTCTAGATTGCCTTTTAAATACTCATCATACCAAATATTTATATTATTTATAAAATACTTATTAGCATCTTCATTTTTTCCAAGATGATGACTTAAAGATCCACAGCATCTAATTTTTTTTGGYGTAACAACTTCTACTCCATGTCTATTTAATATTCTTATAGTTGCTTCATTTATTTGTGGAGAAATTTYTTTTTRWWYWYATSSNARTTWWYARNGCWWTWSKWGYTWYTTKTTTTWTGRNTTNTWMRMMTTRTNAANTTNTTTAGATTTTAAAGTTTTTTTAGGRAAAGATGTTGGCATTAAGTTCATCATATCYTTKAYTTTACYTGGAAAAAGAAAACTAAAAGGTTTACCAATTTTTACAAAAATACTTGCCAGCCTAAAATATTTTGTATTTGGTAAAACCAATGATAGAAAATTCCTTAATAATCTATCGAAAAAAGGCCTTTGAAAATTTTGTTCAATATATTTTCTACCATGATCGATTAGATGCATGTAGTTTACTTCTGCTGGGCAAGTGGTCATACACCCATAACATGAAAGACATCTATCTATATGTTTTACAACATTTGCTGTAGGTTTTTTATCATTTTCTAACATGTCTTGTATTAAATAAATTCTTCCTCTAGGACCGTCTAGTTCATCRCCAAAAATTCTGTAAGTTGGACAAGTAGTATTGCACATTCCGCAATGTACACATTTTTTAAATATTTTTTCTGTTGATTGGTTATCTTTATCTTTTAATTGTTTTTCTGAAAAATTTGTTTGCATTATATTTCTCTATACATTTTGCCTGGATTAAAAATTCTTTTTGGATCAAAACTTTCTTTAATTTTTTTTGAAATAAAGAGTCTATTTTCATTAATTGTAAATAAACTTTCATGAAAACTAAAATTTTCTGATCTTTTTATAACTGCTAAGTAACCATCAATTTCTAATATAAATTTTTTAATTTCTTTAATCTTCATTTCATCTTTATCTGCAACTTCAATCCAAAATAATGAACCAGACCAATCTATATAATATTTGTATTTATTTTTTARGTATTTCATCAATTTTTTGTTATTTGAAAGCGGCACAACCGCTCTTAGGATATTGTTTTTAGTATTTTTAAATAATTCAAGATTATTAAYCTTTTGCCAGAACAATATAGATTGATGAATATCTAAAGTTGAGGTTTTTAGTTTGTTCAGTTCTAACTCTTTAGCTAAATTTTTTTTTCTCTCTTCAATAGATTTTTGATCTCCTTCTAATCTAAAGGCTAAAAATGAACCTTCATGTTTTAAATCATTAAATTTAAATATTTGATATTTRTTTAATTCAAACTTTTTATTTTTAGGCTCATCTGGAAYGTATACAGAGCCTGAAATTTCATCRCTTGAACTTAAAATTTTATCAAATAATTTTGATACTTGATTTGTATCCTCAGTATGAATAGCAACAGTAGATTGTGAAGGTTTTTTTGGTGATACTTTCAAAGTTATTTCGGTTAAGACAACTAGTGTTCCAAAAGATCCTGTGACAACTTTAGATAAATCATATCCTGTAACATTTTTAACAACTATACCACCCGATTTAATTATATCTCCTTTTCCATTTACACCTCTAAAACCTAATATATGATCTCTTACACTTCCTAWCTTAAATCTTCTTGATCCTGCAAAATTGCAAGAAACATAACCTCCTATTGTGCCTTTRTTCGATTTACCGTTTTGAATAAAACCAAAATCAATTGGTTCAAAAGCAAGTTGTTGATTATTTTTATCTAAAGTTTCTTCAATTAAGCTTAAAGGAGTCCCTGCCTTAACTTTTATGTAAAGCTCCTCAGGAAGATATTCTACAATTCCAGATAAATTAGAAATATCTAAAGTTTTTGCTGTTTGTAAATTATATCCAATGAATTTTTTAGAATTAGAACCTATAATTTTTATTGGTAAATTTTTTTTGTAAGTCTGCCTAATGATTTCTGAAACATTTTGTTCATCATCAGGCTTTAATACATCAGAATCTAGGGAGATCTGGAAATTTTTCTTCGCCTCGATGGACATAAACCCTTCCTTCCTCTGCACATTTTCTAAGTATTGGATAAACCTTACCWGGATTCAACAAGTTTTTTTGATCTAAGGATTTTTTGATGCTAAGTTGTTGTTGAATATCGTTATCATTAAACATCTCACACATAAGTTCACGTTTTTCAATTCCTACTCCATGCTCTCCTGTAAGAACKCCACCTAATTTTACACAAAGTTTTAAAATTTCAGCACCTAGTTCTTCAGTTCTMTTAAATTGATCTTTGTTTCCACCATCAAAAACTAYAATTGGATGTAAATTTCCATCTCCAGCATGAAATGCATTAACAACTTTTAAATTATATTTTTTTGATAGTTTTTTAATTTCTTTTAATGCAACAGCCAATTTACCTCTTGGTATTGAACCATCCATACAATAATAATCTGGCGCCATTGCACCACATGCCGGAAATGCTGCTTTTCTTCCAGACCAAAAAGCCAATCTTTCTTTTTCATTTTTGCTCAATTTAAGACTATTTGAATTATWTTTTTTAGCTATATCTCCAACCTGTTTTAGTAAATTATCAACTTCTGATTTTGTTCCATCAAGYTCAACAATCATTAATGCTTCAGCATCTCTTGGATAACCGGCTTTGGCAAAATTATCTGTAGCTAYAATTAAAGCTTTGTCCATTATTTCCATTCCCGCTGGGATTATTCCACTTGATATAATATCTGAAACACAATTACCCCCATCTTCAATGGTTGAAAAACCAATTAATGCTGCTCTGACAGATTGTGTTTTTTTTAAAATTTTTACAGTGACTTCAGTTATCACTCCCAATAAACCCTCTGAACCACATATTAATCCCATTATATCATAACCTTCTTGATCTAAAGTTTTGCCACCTACTCTGCAAATAGTTCCATCCATAATTACCATTTCAATACCTAAAATATTATTCGTTGTAGTTCCATATTTTAGAGAATGTATTCCTCCAGAGTTTTCTGCAACATTGCCACCAATTGAGCATGCGAGCTGGCTCGAAGGATCTGGAGCATAATAAAATCCTTTGTGCTGTACTGCATGAGTAATACTTAAATTAGTGACTCCCGATTGAGCCACAACGCATTTATTATCAAAATCAATTTCTAATATTTTATTGAATTTTCCTAAACCCAACATTATTGCGTCCTGTAGAGGAAGAGCTCCACCAGAAAGACCTGTTCCAGCACCTCTTGGAAYTATTTTTATATTTTCGTCATTACAAAATTTTAAAATTTTACTAACCTCTTCAGTATTTTCTGGAAGAACTACAGCTAATGGAGTTTGTTTATATGCGGCCAACCCGTCTGTTTCATAAGGTTTTATTTCTGACTGGTGGCTTAAAATATTTTCTGCATTAGTGAATTTTTTTAATTTTCCTAAAATAAATTCTTTTTTTTTRATAGTAGATCTATCTATTTTGGGTAATACTAAGTTGCTCATTAGAGTTACTATTGTAACATTTTTTTTATTTTTTCTAAAGCTATAGAAATATTTTCTTGTGAAGCAGCAAAACTAAATCTTACATGATCAACGGCTTTTTTYCCAAATGCAGCGCCAGGAACAATTGCTACACCTGCTTCATGAAGACATCTTTTTGTAAACTCTTGTCCATTCATTCCTGTTCCTATTACTTTTGGGAAAACATAAAATCCTCCACCTGGCAAACTGCATTCAATACCATTAATATTATTTAATCCATCAAAAATTAATTTTCTTCTTTTTGTAAATTTTTCCATCATTAAGTCTATTGAGTCGTCAGAACCTTCTAATGCAGCAATTGCTCCAAATTGAATAGCAGCATTTACACATGAGTGATTATTTACACAAAACTTAATTACGTGTTCAACAAGYYTTTCTGGCCATACTGCCCAACCCAAACGCCAGCCAGTCATGGAATATGCCTTACTCCATCCGTCAAGAACAATTAATCGATCATATAGATTTGGATAGTCAAAAAAAGTTGRCATTTTTTTTCCATCAAAAAYTTGTCTGCTATAAATTTCATCACTTAAAATTGCAACWTGTGGAAATTTTTTTAAACCTTCTGAAAGTTGGTCTATTATTCTTTTATCTGTAAAAGAACCTGTTGGATTATTTGGATTATTCAAAATTAATAAACGGGTATTTTCATTAATTAAAGATAATATTTTTTCTGGATTAATTGAAAAATCTTTATTTTCAAGCATGTTAATTGGAACTGCTTTTGCTCCAGTATAATTAATCATAGACTCATAAATAGGAAAACCTGGATCTGGATAAATTATTTCTGCGCCTGGTTCTCCAAATAATGTTATTGCATAATACATTGTTGGTTTACCACCTGGCATAATAATTACCCTTTCAGGATCAATGTCAGCATTATAAAGATTTTTTATTTTTTTAGTTACTGCTGTTCTACATTCTATAGTTCCGTTGGGTAAAACATATCCATGGTGACCATCATTTAATGCTTTTATAGTTGCATCTACAATATGTTTCGACGTTTTAAAATCAGGCTGTCCAAGACTTAAATGGATTATTTCTTTTCCTTCAGATTCAAGTTTTTTTGCTTCTGCCAAAATTTTAAAAGCAGACTCGGTTCCTAACCTTTTCAGATTATTTGCTAACTTCATTCAAATTTATTTTCTATAGATTAATTTTGAAAAATTTAGTTCTTTTATATTTTTACAACCCATTAGAACCATGTCTCTATATATCTCTTCGCGCATATTACTAAGCATCTTTTCTACCCCTTCTTGGCCACCTGCACTTAAACTAAATAAAAATCCCTTACCAATACTACAAGCTTTTGCACCTGCGGCGATTGCTTTTAATACATGTGTTCCTCTTCTAATTCCCCCATCCAAAATAATTTCAATTTTATCTCCTACTGCATCGGATATGGCTTTTACCTGATCAAAAGGAGCTCTTGAACCATCTAATTGCCTTCCTCCATGATTTGAAATAATTATTGCTGAACATCCAATATCAATCGCTTTTTTTGCATCCTCAACAGACATCACACCTTTAAGAGCAAAAGGACCTCCCCATTTTTGTACACAATACTCTGCATCTTTCCATTCCATAGATGGATCAAATTGTTCATTAATATAWTSKATAACAGATTTGTCTATTGAAGTACCTTTGTCTGTCATATGAACAACATTGGCTAATTCAATTTTTTTTCTTAATAAATAATTTAGACTCCAATTAGGATGCATTGCAAAACTTAATAGACTTTTTAAGGTTAGCCTTGGTGGAGTACTGAAACCTGTTCTATAATCTCTTTCTCTATTTCCCGCAACTACAGTATCAACAGTTAAACACATTGCATGAAAACCAGTTCTTTTACATCTCTCAATTAAATTTTCAGTTAAACTTCTATCCTTATGAATATAAAGTTGGAACATTTTTGGACCTCCGGTGAGATTTCCAATTGTTTCTATGCTCGTTGTTGCCATCGTTGATAAACTGAACATAGTACCTATTTTTTCTGCTGCTTTAGCCGAGGCTTTTTCTCCATCATGATGATAAAGTCTATGCATTGCAGTTGGAGATAAAAAAAGTGGAAAATCAATTTTTTTTCCTAATACTTCAACTGATAAATCTACTTCTTTTACGTTAGTTAAAACATTTGGAACWAGATCACACTCATTGAAAGCATCAGTATTTCTATTTARGGTTATTTCRTCATCCGAACCTCCATCAATATAATGAAATATAGGTGAAGGTAATTTTTTTTTTGCTAATTTTTTAAAGTCATCGAAATTATAACAATCYCTTAAATTCATAATATTTTATATTAAAATTTTTTAAGGAAATTAAAGGTGTAACTATTAGCCCCAGGGTTTTTATCACTTAAGCTTGCATTTGATATATGATTGTAAGAAAAACCTAGTTCACTATTAGAAAATAAATCTAAAGACAGTTGCAATTCACTTTTAAACTCTAAAACATGACCTAAATCTTTTCCATCACCCTCSCCGTATAATCCTGGAGAAAAACTTGGGGTTATATTCAAGTTACCAATGCTATACTGAGCTTGAACACCAGTGTAGACGTATCCAGCCTTGTTTTCCGTTATCATAAAACCTGTTATTGGAGATAAGGTGCCTAAAAAGCTATTTCTTGTTAAATTTTCATTTTGGTGCTGCATTCCAAATAATCCTGCYCTTTGACCATCATCGCTAAAATCAAACATGCCTGTATAAAAATTGATTTCATGCTCGTTAAAAGCGTTATTATTTTCTTCACTATTAACAGGTAATATTAAAGCAAATACAGCAATTAATGTAAAAATTATTCTAAATTTTTTCATTTATCTTTAAATTAAAGTTAATCTATTTAATTAATCTTAATTAATAAACACTTTTCTAAAAATTAATATGCCTCCAAAAACGAATAAAAACAAAGGAAATAACCACAACAGATAAGTCTTTTGATTTATCTCTGTATCATAAGATATCCATTCGCCATATTGATTTTTAAGATATTCATAAATTTGTTTTTCAGAGTTTCCTTCTTCAATTTTTTTTTTTATGAGTAATTTCATACTTATAGCAAAATCTGATTGAGAATCATAAACCGACTGTCCTTGACAAATTAAGCATCTTAAATTTTTAGAAATTTTATTCACCAAAACATTATTATTATTTGCAATTAAATCTCCCTGATAAAAAAAAGTAGATAAAATAATTAGAAATATAAATTTCTTAAGTTTCATGAGTTTACTATTTGTTCAATCTCTCTTAAATTTTTATTAGTTAGTGGYCCAATAAATTTTTTAATAATTTTTTGATCTTTATTTATTATAATTGTTTCTGGTATACCGTATGCACCAAGCTCAATAGATATGGTGCCATCTGRATCTATTAATATTGTTGAGAATGGGTTRCCAAAATCATTAATAAATTTTTTTGCATTATTAGATCTGTCTCTATAATTTAATCCAATTAAATTTATCTTAGAATTTTTGCTCAAATGCATAAGAAAAGGATGTTCCTTCCTACATGGAATGCACCAGGATGCCCAAATATTAATTATTGTAAATTTATTATTTGAAATTAAATCACTAAAATTTGTTTCTACTTCTGAAAATAAATCTTTACTAGAAAATTGAACTAAATTCTTATTATTTAGTTCATTAGGAGTATNTGTTTKRRMWWYRWAGAGGCCCTTATAAAACAAGGTAAAAATAATAATAATAATAAAAATTATTGTCAGATAAATAATATTTTTTTTCATTTTATTTTCTTAACAAAACTTATTAAGCCTCCAAAAGCTACTAATGATATAGATATCCATATCCATAACATGAAAGGTTTATTTTGATATCTAACATTAAAGTAATCTTCCCCTTTTAATAAACTCATAACTAAAAATTTATCAGTGAAAATTGATGATTTTATATCTGCTTCGCTTGTAAAAATAGCTGGTTGATTATAAATTCTAATTTCTGGATTTAAAGTTATTATATTTTTTTTTTCATCTTCAATCTCAAAACTTGCTATGATCGACTCATAGTTTTGTTCTTTATAAATTTCTATTTTTTTAAATTTAATTAACCCTTTGTTAAACTTAATTTCATCACCAATTTTCATGTTAGCAGAAATTTCATTTGAAAATATTCCATTAAATAAAATACTTAAAATAAAAATACTAAAACCAAAATGAGAAATATTTTGAGAAAGTTTAGAATCTTTTCTTAAAAAATCTCTTAAGGTATTAAAAAATAGATAAAAAGCTGCAGCAATTAAAACTGTTGTAAATAAATATTGTGAACTTGTTTTATTAATTATTAAATAAGCAATTAAAAAAGAAATTACCAAAAATATGATTTGATATATTCTTATTTTTTTAAATTTATCTTTAATCCATTTTATTTTAGGTCCAATCGCCATGAATATTAAAAAAGGAATTAAAAATGGAACTAGTAATTTATAATAAAATGGTGGACCAACAGAAATTTTTTCTTCTATCAAAACTTCTAAAAAAATTGGATAGGTCGTTCCAATTAGAATAACCGATAAAAAATACATCATAAACCAATTATTGATTAATATTGATGTTTCTTTACTTAGCCAAAAAATTTTTTTTTGTGAATCATTTTCTTTTATTTGATAAAAAAAGAATATTAGTACTGATAAAAATATTAATACGAATAAAAATATTAAAATAAATATTCCTCTTTTTGGATCATTTGCAAAAGTATGTACAGAATTTAAAATTCCTGATCTAACTAAAAAAGTTCCACTCATACTTAATGTAAATGTTGCAATGGATAATATTAATGTCCAGGATTTAAGTATAAGTCTTTTTTCTAAAACAATGATAGCATGCAACAAAGCTGTTAAACACAGCCATGGCATAAGTGATACATTTTCAACAGGATCCCAAAACCAAAATCCTCCCCAGCCAAGTTCGTAATAAGCCCAAATAGCGCCAAGCATAATTCCTAAAGTTAAAAAAATCCATGAAACTAAAATCCATTTCTTAATATGCTTRGCCCAATTTCTATTGATATTTTTTTGAACCAAAGCAGCAAGAGATGAAGAAAAAATTATTGAAGAGCCAACATAACCTAAATATAAAATTGGTGGATGAATTGCTAAAGCTGGATCTTGTAAAATAGGATTTAAACCTAAACCTTCTTTAGGTACTGGAAATAAATTACTAAATGGATTTGAAGTAAACAATAAAAATAAAAAAAAACCTGAAATAATAATTTGTTGGAAAAAAAGAGTTAAAAGTCTATACTTTTTTGGTTGGTTTTTTGAACTAACTAAAAACAAAAATATAAAAAGTGTTAAAACAAGTAACCAAAGTAATAAACTTCCTTCATGATTTCCCCATGTTCCAGAAATTTTATAAAATATAGGCTTAGTTGTGTGAGAGTTATTATAAACAGTTTCATTAGAAAAATCAGAAATTATAAAAGAATAAATTAAACAAAAAAAACTTAAGACAACTGAAAATAATTGAAGAAAAGAAATTGAATAAATATTTTTTTGTAAAATATTATTACCATCTCTAAGACATATAAACGAATAAGATAATAGACCTAAAGATAAAATTAACCCCAAGATAAGAGAATAATATCCTAGTT
>NVSV01000017.1:0-13794 GCA_002732835.1 Candidatus Pelagibacter sp. | reverse complement strand
TTTCTGTATCCAGAACTATAGCATCAATTGGGCACTCTGGTTCACAAACGCCACAATCTATACACTCATCTGGTTTAATTACAAGCATATTTTGTCTTCATAAAAACAGTCTACTGGACAGACTTCTATACAATCCATTAATTTACATTTGATACACTTGACGTTAACAATATATGTCGTTTTATATATTTGATTTTACTTTTACTTTCAGACCTCCAAATATTGTACTATCTAAAAATAATAGTTTATTTAATCTTCTCTTTAAGTTCGCTTCGTACATATCAAAATAGTCATCTGAATAAATAATATTTTACAATGTTTCAATATTTTTTTTCGTTTCTTCGTCTAAATTTTTAATTTCCCTTATAAAAACTACTATTTAATTAAAATTGTTACATCTTTTCTGCCTCATTTAAAACTATATCTATATTTTTGTTATTAAAATCAAATTCTAAAAGAGCATCTTTATTAATTATTTKCCTATCTTTATAGTATGAACTAAAAGTGTTGATGTCTTAACTATAGGTTCAGTATTTTTGTTTTTGTTTTATTTATTATTTTAAAAAAATTTAAAATTATTTAAAACTCATTTGTTTGAGAACACTAAATGGATTGTCTTTATTATTACTTTTAAATTTATAATTTTTGTTAAATTTTTTTATTGGCGCGTATTTAAAATAAGTTTCATCATTTTTTTCAAAAGTTTTGTAATTCATTTTTTGAATTAATTTTATGAAACTAYCTTTGCTACAACCTAACAAATTCAGCATTTCTGGGATTAATTTTATTTCATTTTTATTTTCTGTATTTGAATTCATTATTTTTACAAATAATCTTTCCAAAATATCTATTCTAACAAAAAATTGATCAAATTTTTCAAAACCACATAAAAGCATAAAATTTTTATTTTCTGGATTTTTGTGTTCTAGAAAATTCAAACCAAATTTAGGAGGTTTAAGTTGAAAATATTTTTGATGATAATTTCTCCAAAGAGCAATTCTTAATGAAACTGCATTTGGTTTAAATAGTTTRTATAAAAATATATGATATCTTCCAAATTTAACTCCTAATTCTCTTAGGACTCTTCTTTCTKTTTGACCTAAATTATTTAAAAAATTTGACACATCTTCTCTTTTTATTACACCATTGTTTTCATATAATTGGTAAGCCAAAGCTCTTATTGAAGGATTATTGATCTTGATTTGTTTTAAATCTATTAAACTTTTCAGATCATCTTTAATTTTATTGTTTAGCCAATTCATCAAATAATTAGACAATTGAAGTTGATCAGAACTTTCTACCATGTCATCTATAACTAGTGATAATTCTGGATTTAARTAATCTTTACCAGGAGAAAGATTAGCAATTGGATATCTTTCCAAGTAAATTTTAAAATCATCCTTTAATTCAACTAAACCAGTTCTTTTTATTTGTTCAATTCTATTTAAAATTTCTGGTCCCACAGTTTTTCTTGCAGCTTTTTTTAATGATTTAATATCTGTATCTAAAGCTCCTATTTTTAAATCTAGCTCTAGTTTTAATGCTTTAAGTTGACCTATGAACTGGTTATTTATCATTACTTTCCCATTTTCCAAAATTTGAGTATCAAAAGTAATATCTTTTTTTAGTCCCCTGGWAAGAACACTTGCTCTTTTATCTATAAAGCTTTTTGTTAATTCCTCGTGCAAACGATCTGATAATTTATCTTCTAATAATTTTGTTCTCTCAACCCAATAATCTTGATTTTCAACCCAATTAACTTTGTTTGATACATAAGACCATGTTCTAACATTTGCGATCCGATTTGATATTGAGTCTACATTTCCATCTAACTTATTCAATAAAGACAATTGTTGTTTTATGTAGTTATTRGTAATTTTACCTTCTTTGCTATTTAAAAATCCAAAAATCTTATTCACAACTTCCAAATGATGACCATAATTTTTCTTTACAAAATCTGGTATTTGACAACAYTCCCATAACAATTTTAATCCGTTTTCATTTTGAATAATTTTCTGATCTCTAAAGTCTTTCAAAAAATATTTTAAAACTTTCTCATCTTCACATTCTTGTATTCTCCTTAACCAATCTTTATTTGGTCTTTCCTCCAAAGATTTTAATAAGCTTRATGTACTACTAAAATTAAGATTAGAATTTCTCCAAAAAAGAGTTCTTATTTCTTTAAACYTATGATTTTCAATTAAATTAATCTCTTCTGCATTTATTTCTTCACAATCTCCAGTTATTCCAAAAACTCCATCATTCAAATATCTCCCTGCTCTACCCGAAATTTGACCAATCTCTGCAAGATTTAATCTTCTTAGCTTCTTTCCATCATATTTTTTTAGATTTGAAAAATAAACATTGTCTAAATCCATATTTATCCCCATTCCAATTGCATCAGTCGCTACAAGATAGTCTACGTCACTGGATTGATAGAGATTTACTTGAGCATTCCTTGTTTTAGGACTTAGTGATCCCATTACAATTGCCGCACCACCTTTTTGCCTTCTAATTAATTCTGCTATTGCATAAACTTCTTCAGCTGAAAAAGCTATAATTGCACTTTTTCTTTTAATTCTAGAAATTTTTTTGTGCCCAACATAAGTTAATTTWGATAATCTTTCTTTGTTTATAAATTCTACATCTTCATCAAGTTTAGAAATTAATTTTTTTATAGTAYTTGAACCCATAAACATRGTCAGTTTTTCTCCTCGAAGATTTAGTAATCTATCAGTAAAAATGTGTCCTCTTTCGTTATCAGAACACATTTGTATTTCGTCTACAGCTACAAATTCCAAATTTTTATCTATTGGCATTGATTCAACGGTACATAAAAAATATTTAGCATTGGATGGAATAATTTTTTCTTCTCCTGTAATAAGTGCAACTTTTTTGGGATCAATTTTTTGAATAATCTTGTCGTACACTTCTCGAGCAAGTAATCTTAATGGAAAACCAATCATTCCAGACTCGAATGAAAGCATAATTTCTATTGCTAAAAAGGTTTTACCGGTATTTGTTGGCCCAAGAACTGCGGTAATTTTATTTTTTGTCATTTCYATCTCTTGTGTATTAAAATTTTTTTCTACTATATGTTGTTATCMCAAAAGAACAAAAATAGTCTAAAACATGACCGAATCATCAAGGAAAAAGTTCTCATTTTGATTTTTTATTTAGAGAAGGGTAACACAAATAATAATAATTCAATATATAATTTATTTATAAAATGCCGATAAAACTTTGGGAAGCTACAGAAGATCAAAAAAATAAATCAAATTTATTTAAATATGAAAATTTTTTGCACAAAAGATATAAAATTAAATTTAATAAAAACTATTCAAAGTTACATGACTGGAGTATTAAAAATCCTGAAAAATTTTGGAATTCAATTTGGGATTTCTCAAAAGTAAAAGGAAAAAAAAACGAAAAATTTTATAAATCTAAAGAGTTGTTTAAAAATCKATTTTTTATAAATTCGAAATTAAACTTTGCWGAAAATTTACTTTCCAAAAAAGACAATTCAAAAGCAATCACTTTTATTAATGAAAATGGCTATAAAGAAATTCGAAAATGGAATGAATTAAATTTAAATGTAGGAAAAATTTCTTTTTACTTAAAAAAAATTAATATTAAAGAAAAGGACAGAGTAGCAGCYTATCTTCCAAATTTAATTGAAACAGTAGAGTCTTTTTTGGCAACTGTTTCAATAGGTGCAATATGGTCGTCATGTTCACCAGATTTTGGTGTGAACGGTGTARTTGAAAGATTTGCCCAAATTAAGCCAAAAGTACTTATTCTGTGCGATAGGTATTATTATAATGGAAAACAAATTAATGTARTWGATARATTGAAAYCAATTCTAAAAAAAATTAAGTCTATAAAAAATGTAATAATAATAAATTATCCTGGAAAAAAACATATTAAATTTAAAAAAAATAAATATGTAAAGTTTGAATTTTGGAAAAATATTAAAAAATTAAAACCTAAAAAGTTAGAATTCAAAAGATTTGATTTTAATCACGAATTAGCAATATTATATTCTAGTGGCACTACAGGAAAACCAAAATGTATTTGCCATAGATCAGGAGGTGTTTTATTGCAACATTTAAAAGAACATCAATTGCAGAGCGAAATAAAAGAAAACGATAATGTTTTTTATTTTACCACATGTGGTTGGATGATGTGGAATTGGTTAATTAGTTCATTAGCATCAAAAGCTTCAATAGTTCTTTTTGAAGGGTTTCCTATGTATAAAAAAAATGATCTTTTAATAAAAATTGCAGATAGAGAGAATATAACTTTGTTTGGTGTAAGTGCYAAATATATAGATTCGTTAAGAAAATTAAATTTTTCAGCTAGGTTAAAATATAAACTAAAAAAATTAAAAACAATTTGTTCTACAGGTTCGCCTTTATCTGAAGATGGATTTAATTACATTTATGAAAAAATTAAAAAAAATGTACACCTAGCATCTATTTCTGGAGGAACAGATATAGTTTCTTGTTTTGTTTTAGGAAATATTTATAGACCAGTAATTTCAGGAGAAATACAAAGCAARGGAYTAGGAATGGATATGGATRTATTTAACGATCATGCAAAATCCATAAAAAACAAAAAAGGCGAACTTGTTTGCAAAAATCCATTTCCATCAATGCCAATTAAATTTTGGAATGATAAAAACAACGAARAATTTAAAAAAGCTTATTTCAAAAAATTTAAAGGAGTATGGCATCATGGAGATTATGCKGAAATAAAGRATAGTGGMGGKTTTATAATTTATGGAAGATCTGATRCCACACTTAATCCTGGAGGTGTAAGACTTGGYACTGCWGAGATATATTCAGTTGTAGAAAAATTTAAAGAAGTGCAAGAGTGTCTTGTYGTAGGTCAAYCTTGGRATAATGATGTTAGAATTGTTTTGTTTTTAGTCATGAATAGATCTTATGATTTAAGAGAAAAATTGATTAAAAAAATAAAACAAAAAATCCGAGCAGATGCTTCTCCTAGACATGTACCTTCAAAAATAATTAAAGTTTCTGATGTACCTAGAACAAAAAACGGAAAAATAGTTGAATTAGCTGTTAAAAATGTAATAGAAGGAAATAAAATAAAAAATATACAAGCATTAGCCAACCCGGAAGTTTTAATGGAATTTAAAAATATAAAAGAACTTAAAAATTAAATGATTAAAGAAATAGTTAAAAATTTAAGTTTATCATCAACTCTAAGAATTAATGAAATATCTAAAGACCTAGAAGCTCAAGGCAAAGATGTATTTAAATTTGGATTTGGTCAGTCCCCATTTAAAGTACCAGATGAAGTAGYKTYMKAWYKTWWWWWTAWTKMAKMCAAGAATTATTATTTACCAATGCAGGGTCTTCCMGAATTAAGAGAAGCAATARCAAAAYATATATCAAWAAAAARAAATTATAATTATTCAGCAGAAAACATATTAATTGGTCCCGGTACAAAAGARCTTATGTTTYTATTAAATATTCTTTTTGATGGAGATGTTTTATTACCTRTCCCAAGTTGGGTATCCTATGAACCTCAAGCAATTTTAGGAAGAAATAAAATTCATTGGTTACAAACAAACAGRGAAAAAAATTGGTTTCCTACAGCASACGAAATTGAAAGAATTGTTTCAAAAAACAAAGATAAAAACTATTTATTAATATTAAATTCTCCAAACAATCCATCGGGCCAAATTTGYAATAATTTAGARGAMATYAGTATTATTGTAAAAAAATATAATATATTAGTTCTTTCTGATGAAATCTATTCYGAATTAAGTTTTGARGATAATTATAAATCTATTGCAAATTTATGCCCAGARAAAACAATTATAAGCAATGGATTGAGCAAGTGGTGTGSAGCYGGAGGATGGAGACTTGGACATTTTATTATTCCAAATGAGTTAAAAAAATTAAGAAATTCTATGAAAGTTCTTGCAAGTGAAACTTTTACATCTGTCAGCGCTCCAATTCAGCATGCTGCAGTAGCAGCATATGAAAAAGACATGAGCAAATATGTTAATTCTTCAAGAAATATTTTAAAAAATGTAGGAGAATATGTTTATAATAACTTACAATCGAACAAAGTGCTAATAAGTAAACCACAAGGTGGTTTTTATTTAATGCCAGAATTTTTGGATAAAAAATATAAATCTTCAGAAGAAATGTGTACTGATCTTTTAAATAATACTGGAGTTGCGCTTTTGCCAGGGTCTGATTTTGGTTTTTCAAAAAATAAAATGATTGCAAGGCTTAGCTTTACAGATTTTAATGGAAAAGAATTCATGGAGAACTTTCAATCTGATAAAAATATTAAAGTAGAAGATATAGAAAAATTTGCACCTAAAATAATYGAAGGTACAAAAAGATTAAAAGTTTGGGCAGAATCATCATAAATTTATATAGACTCATCTACATAGTTATTGTTAGTATCGTCGGAACTTAATTTAAATTTAATTATGGAGGGGAATATGAAAAAAATAATTGCTTCTCTATCTACTGCTCTTGTATTTTTTGCAGCTACACTGTCTTTTACAACAGTTGCGAAATCTGCAGAGTTTTTTACGATAGGAACAGGAGGACCAACTGGAGTTTATTTCCAGACTGGTAACGCAATTTGCAAAATGTTGCATAAATATGCAATTGCCAAAGAACACGGAAGAAAAAAAGGTATAGATAAAGCTTATAGATGTACAGCTCCATCAACTGGTGGATCAAACTACAATATTGGTCAAATTAAAGCTGGTGAGTTTCAATTTGGTGTAGCTCAGTCTGACTGGCAATTCCATGCTTACAATGGTTCAAGTAAATGGGAAGGAAAACAGTTTAGTAATTTAAGAGCTGTTTTTTCAGTTCATAACGAACCTTTCCAAATTTGGGCTAGAAAAAAAGCTAAAGTTAAAGACTTTGCTGACCTTGCAGGTAAAACTGTTAACATAGGTAATCCAGGTTCAGGTCAAAGAGGAACCATGGAAGTACTTATGAAAGCAATGGGAGTTGATAATAGTTACTTTAAAGGAGTTACAGAGTTGACTTCTTCTGAACAAGTTAAAGCACTTTGCGACGGTAAAATAGATGCTTATGGATATTCTGTAGGATTTCCAAATGGCGCTATGGAGCAGGCAGCAACTTGTGCAGCAAAAGCACTTCCAATTAATCTAGTAGGCGGACCTGTTCAAGGTTTAATAGATGGTGCACCTTATTATGCAGCAGCTACAATACCTGCAGGAACTTACACAGGACAAAAAAAAGATGTAACTACTTTTGGTGTTAAAGCTACAGTAGTAACTAGCGCTGATGTTTCTGAAGAGCTTGTTTATTTAGTAACAAAAGCTGTTTTTGAAAACTTTGAKAATTTCAGAAAACAACATCCTGCTTTTGGACCATTGGAAAAGAAAAACATG
Source organism: Candidatus Pelagibacter sp. (assembly GCA_002732835.1). GTDB lineage: Bacteria > Pseudomonadota > Alphaproteobacteria > Pelagibacterales > Pelagibacteraceae > Pelagibacter. The sequence goes on along the minus strand of NVSV01000017.1, from coordinate 6,374 downwards.
ATAGCTGATGGTTTATCTGCTCCATTACATCCAGGTGCAGTTAAATACTATAAAGAAGTTGGATTAATGTAATCCAAATACTTATTVAAHTAAAAAGGCCCAATATATTTATTGGGCCTTTTTTTTATAGTAAAGTATCTTTCATAAATGAATCAAAACACTGATACAAATATTGAAAGTAAAATTCACGAAGATTTGTCGCCCACTAGAAATCTTACAGGATTACATTTAAAAATTGTTTTGACGATAGCAATTATTTGGTCCTTATTTCAACTTTGGTATGCATCCCCATTTCCATTTTGGTTTAATATTGGAATGTTTAAGGGCTTACCAGCTAGAGCTATTCATTTAGGTTTTGCTTTACTACTAGCATTTTTAATATTTCCTTTTTCTAGATCAAAAAAAATATCAATCATAGATATTCTAATAAGTATTATTGGAGCTTTTTGTTGCCTCTATATTTATTTTTTTTACGACCAATTAGTAGATAGAGGAGGTATTCTTTTAAAGATTACTTTAGGTCAAAATATTAATATACCAATTGAATTAATAATTGGGATAATCGGAATTTTGATTTTACTTGAAGCTACTAGGCGAGTTATTGGTTTACCTTTAGTTATTATTGCAATTTGTTTTTTATTATTTTCATTTTTTGGAAGATATGCTCCAGATATAATTTCGCATGGCGGACTTTCATTAAAGAGACTTGTTGGATTTCAATGGTTTGATCAGGAAGCTATATTTGGAATCCCAATAGGTGTTTCTGTAGATTTTATTTTTTTATTTGTTTTATTTGGCGCACTTTTAGAAACTGCAGGCGGAGGGAAGTATTTCTTAGATCTAGCTTTTGCTATGGTTGGGAAAATGAGAGGAGGACCTGCTAAAGCGGCTATATTAGGATCAGGAATGACCGGTTTAATATCTGGTTCTTCAATTGCAAACGTCGTTACTACAGGAACCTTTACGATTCCAATCATGAAAAAAACAGGTTTTTCAAAAGAAAAAGCCGGAGCAATAGAAGTTTCATCTTCAGTTAATGGGCAATTAATGCCTCCAGTAATGGGGGCTGCAGCTTTTGTTATGGCAAGTTTTATAGGAGTTACTTATTTTGAAATTGTTAAACATGCTTTTTTGCCAGCAATTATATCTTATGTAGCGTTATTTTATATTTCCCATCTTGAAGCTTTAAAATTAAATCTTAAAGGCATGGAAGAGMAAGATGTACCAAATTTAAAAAAAACTTTTTTATCAGGATTACATTTTTTAATTCCAATTTTTGTTTTAATTTATTTGTTAGTTTATCTAAGACTAACAGCTTCATACTCAATATATTATGCAACCATTGCATTAATTTTTGTAAATTTAATAAATAAATTAATTAAACAACCTAATTTTAAAGATGCTCTTAAAATTTGGTTTAACCAAACTATTGTAGGCTTTGAAAAAGGTGCAATAAATATGGTTGGTGTTGGAATTGCCATTGCAACTGCTGGGGTAATAGTAGGAGCAGTGGGATCTACAGGACTAAGTACCAATTTAATTATTGTAATAGAAACTATTGCTAAAGATAATGTTATAATTTTAATATTATTGACCATTATTTTATGTTTGCTGCTTGGCATGGGCCTTCCAACTACTGCAAATTATGTGGTTGTGGCATCATTGATGGCAATGGTTTTAGTAGARGTRGGTAATGCTTCTGGATTTGTATTTCCACTTATAGCTGTTCACTTATTTGTATTTTATTTTGGATTAATGGCCGATGTAACTCCTCCAGTAGGACTAGCATCATATGCGGCAGCTGCTATTTCAGGAGGAGACCCACTTAAGACTGGAGTACAAGCCTTTTGGTATAGTTTAAGAACAGGTATTCTTCCTATTGTTTTTTTATTTAATCATGAATTACTTTTAATAGGTGTTGAAGATATTTGGCATGCTTTATTAGTCATTGTAACTTCTTTAATTGGAATACTTATATTTACTGCTGCTACTCAAAGATGGTTTTTTAATAAACTTCRATGGTATGAAATTATAGTTTTTYTATTTATCTCAATATCCTTRTTAKCRCCAGAATTTGTTCTTAATAAATTTTATCCAAAATATAACTATAAAGACATAAATCAAATTCAGCTTTTAGAATTAGATCCAAAAAAAGAAGTACGCTTCAAAGTTACACGCCCAAGTGAATATGGAGAAAGATATAAACTATTTGTAATTGAAAAAAATACTTTTGAAACTAAATTTAATTTAGATGAGTATGGAATTTCTTTAATTCAAGAGGAAAAAAGAATTGTAGTTGATACCTTGAAATGGAATGGCAAAGCTAAAAAAAGTGGCTTTGAAACTGGAGATTTTATAAGTGAATTTAAAGTAGAAAATTTAAATAGACCAAACAAAAGAATTATTTATCCTTTAGCAATTTTATTATTAATTATATTTGGGTATTTAAAYTATAGAAGAAAAAATTAATTAACAACTAGGACTTAAGTTAGAGGGTTTTGTTTTAATATTTTCCAAATACCGGAAGCAGAAGCAATCATTTTACCATTGGACTCTAAATGACATATTAAAAATACTAAAGATTTTGTTTTCTTTTGAATTTTTGTAAATCCTACAATTTCATCTCCTAGTTTTGTTGCTGCAATAAATTTTATGTCTAAAGAAATTGTAACACATGGAAAATTATCAGCTGCACGGTGAGCGCCAGTTCCTGCGCCGGCATCAATTATAGAGGCTATATAACCACCATGGGTTATACCTGCAGTATTAAGATGATTTTCTTTTATAGTAGTTTTGAATTCATATTCATGTTTTGATATTTCTCTGAACAATAATCCACCGTTATGATTCATATAACCAGGTTTAACACTTAACTGTTCAAAATCTTTTGACATATTTTAAATTATTAATGAAATTAAAATTARAATTATAAAGACTATTACAAAGAAATAAATAACTGCTTTTTGTAACGATATATTCATTTTATCCTTTTTTTGGCGGGCCGCGAAGGACTTGAACCCTCAACCTCAGAGTCCGTAGCTCTGYGCTCTATCCAATTGAGCTAGCAGCCCACTGTTATCAATATAGATTAATGTAGCTAAATTTAAACTAAATTTAACTATTAATATTTCAATGATTTTAAATTTTTTCTTAAAATCAATTTTTGTATCCAAAGACTTGCGTCTGTATTTTGTCTATTATTAATAATTACCAATTTTTTTATTAATTTTATTAACATGATACAATTTACTCATTTAAGAATGGCCAAAAAATTATATAAATATGTCCAAAATAAATCTGCTATTAATTTAGCAATAAGATAAGATATAAAATTCATGTCAAAAGATTTGCTTTTACCTGATATTGGAGATTTCGAAAAAGTTGAAATTATAGAAGTTTTGGTAAAAGCAGGAGATAAAATCAAAAAAAATGAATCCTTAGTTACTTTAGAGAGCGATAAATCAAGTGTTGAGGTTCCTTCAACAGATGATGGAATAATAGAAAGTGTGAATGTTAAGATTGGTGATAAAGTTTCCAAAGGTCATTTACTAGCTACATTAGAGAGTTTGAGTTTAACAGAAGAGAAACCAAAAAAAATCTTAGGAGAAAAATTACCTCCTGATACTGAAAAAATTATTGAGGAAGCAGAAAATACTTTAGTATTAAAAAAGGAAGCAGATGAACAAAAAACTATAACTAAAAAAAAAGACAATGACGAAAAAATTGAGATTGTCAAAAATGGCGATATTGACCCAATAGAAACAAAAGAATGGCTAGAATCGCTATCTGCTGTTCTTGAAAAAGATGGAAAGCTCAGAGCTCAATTTTTAATTAAACAATTAATAGAACATTCATATAAAAAAGGATCAGATCTAGTTTTATCTAGAAATACTCCTTACATAAATACAATACCTCCTGAACAAGAAACAAAGTCTTCAGGGGATCAAAATCTTGAAAGAAAAATCAGATCTTTGATTAGGTGGAATGCTGCTGCGATGGTTGTTAGAGCAAACAAAAAAAATCCAGAACTTGGTGGTCATATAGGTACATTTGCATCGGCAGCTACACTTTATGATGTTGGTATGAATCATTTTTGGAGAGCAAAAAATAATAAATTTGGTGGCGATTTAATTTATTTTCAAGGGCATTGTGCACCTGGAATTTATGCTAGAGCGTTTCTTGAAGGAAGGATTACCCCAAAACAACTTGATTATTTTCGACAAGAAGTTAAGCCTGGAGGGCTTTCTTCCTATCCTCATCCTTGGTTGATGCCAAAATTTTGGCAGTTTCCTGTAGTCTCAATGGGGCTAGGTGCCATGATGTCAATTTATCAAGCCAGATTTACTAAATATTTAATAAATAGAGGATTATTAAAAGATGAAGGAAGAAAAGTTTGGTCATTTTTAGGTGATGGTGAAATGGATGAACCAGAATCTATGGGTGCAATTGGTTTAGCTGCTAGAGAAAAATTAGATAATTTAATTGTTGTCGTTAATTGCAATCTGCAAAGACTTGATGGTCCTGTAAGAGGTAATGGAAAAATTATACAAGAATTGGAAGGAATATTTAGGGGAGCTGGTTGGAATGTGATTAAAGTTATTTGGGGATCTTATTGGGATCCTTTATTAGCAAAAGACAAAACTGGAATGTTAATTAGACGCATGGGTGAAGCAGTTGATGGTGAGTACCAAGCTTTTAAAGCAAAAGGAGGAGCGTATGTAAGAGAAAATTTTTTTGGAAAATATCCCGAATTATTAGATCTTGTATCTCAGATGACAGATAAAGATATTTGGAAATTAAATAGAGGTGGTCATGATCCACATAAAGTTTATGCAGCATATCATTCAGCAATGCAACACACCGGTAGTCCTACAGTAATATTGGCAAAAACTATTAAAGGTTATGGAATGGGCAAATCAGGAGAAAGTATGAACACAACTCACCAACAAAAAAAATTAGGTGAAGAAGACTTATTATATTATAGAGATAGATTTGATGTGCCTTTAACTGACGAACAAGTAAAAAATATTGAGTACTATAAGCCACCAGAAAATTCTCCTGAAATAAAATATTTAAAAGAGTGTAGATTAAAATTAGGAGGCAATCTGCCCGAAAGATCTTCTTTCGCTAAATCAATTAAAACTCCTTCCGTAGATGTTTTTAGTGCTATGAAAGAATCAACAGGGAAAAAAGAAATGTCTACAACAATGATTTTAGTAAGGATGTTAACCAGTTTGCTTCGTGACAAAAATGTTGCCCCACGTTTAGTTCCAATTATTCCAGATGAAGCACGAACATTTGGAATGGAAGGATTTTTTCAAAAAATTGGGATTTATGCTCATGAAGGACAAAAATATGAACCGGTAGATTCTGAACAGCTTAGCTCTTATAGAGAAGATATTAAAGGGCAGGTATTGGAGGAAGGTATTACAGAAGCAGGAGCAATGTCATCATGGATTGCAGCTGGTACTTCTTATACAAATCATGATTTAGAAATGATCCCAATTTATCTTTTTTATTCAATGTTTGGTTTCCAAAGAATTGGAGATTTTGCTTGGGCAGCTGGAGATGCACAAACAAGGGGTTTTTTGATAGGAGCTACAGCAGGCAGAACTACTCTTGCTGGCGAAGGATTGCAGCATGGTGATGGACATAGTCATATTTTGTCTTCAGTAATACCAAATTGTAAATCTTATGATCCCACATTTGGATATGAGTTAGCGACTATATTTCGAGAAGGTTTAAGAAGAATGTATGAAAAACAAGAAAATATTTTTTATTATATAACTACTATGAACGAAAATTATCCACATCCAGAAATGCCAAAAGACAAGAGTGTTGAAGATGGAATTTTAAAAGGTATGTATTTATTTAAAGAATTAAACAAATATAAAAAAACTAAAATTCAATTACTAGGATCGGGCACAATTCTAAGAGAAATAATAGCTGCTGCTGAAATTTTACAAAAAGATTATCAAATAGACAGCAATGTGTGGAGCGTTACAAGTTTTAACGAATTAAGAAAAGAAGCTTTAGAAGTAGAAAGATATAATCTTTTAAACCCAGATAAAAAACCTAAAAAAAACTACATTGAAAAGTGCATGTCAACAACAGAAGGTCCAATCGTTTCTGCATCTGATTATATACGTTTAAATTCAGATCAGATAAGACCATTTATTAGAAAAAGCTTTTATTCTTTCGGAACAGATGGATATGGAAGAAGTGATACTAGAAAGAATTTAAGAAAATTTTTTGAAATAGATAAAGAACATCTAGTTACATATTCATTGAGTGTTCTAGCAAAAGAACAATTAATACCTTCAAAATATGCTAAAGAAGCTATCAAAAAATATAATATTGATCCAGAAAAACCA
>NVSV01000016.1:0-14160 GCA_002732835.1 Candidatus Pelagibacter sp. | reverse complement strand
TGTTTTAAGATCATATATTCATTGATTAAATCAATAAATTACCTTAAAGAAAAAAACAATAATATAGAAATAAAATTAAAAATTATTGATGATAATTCCAAAAAYGAAAATTTAWTAAAAATTAARGAAATAATAAAAAAAACCATCTCAAGTGTAGAAATAATAAATCACAAAAATGATGTACATAAAGAATTAATAAAAAAGCAATCTTCGGATGAGACTTTTGCAAATTTATCAAGCTTACTAAAATGTTTTGAAATAGGAAAAAATGAAGGTAAAGATTTAGTTTTTTTTGTTGAGGACGATTATATACATTTTGAATCCGCTTTAGAAGAGATGGTATCTTCTTATGAAAGAGTATCTTCACAAATTAATAAAGAGCTTGTAGTTTGTCCAGTTGATTATCCTTACCTTTACATGGATAATGAAAAAACAAATCTTTTAATTGGYAGTAAAAGACATTGGAGAACAAATTCTAAAACACTTTGTACCTTTTTAATCAGCCATAAGTTTATAGAAAGATATTGGGATAATTTATATAATAATTGTTTGGATAGACACGAYCCTTTTGAAAAATATTTAAATAAAATTTATGAAAAAGAACTCTGTATTTCGCCAGTTAAATCCTTATCTATTCATATGACTAATGTAAATTCTAGTTATGGTTTATCACCATTTATTAATTATAAATCTTTGTGGGAAGAAAATGATTATAAATGACAAGTAAAAACGCTCCAAATTTTAAGATACCCAGCACTTCTAATGAARTATTTCAATTAAAKAAGCTTAAATCCAAGTTTGTAGTTTTATACTTTTATCCAAAGGATGACACACCTGGCTGTACTTTGGAAACCAAAGATTTTAATTCACTTTTAAGTAAATTTAAAAAACATGATTGTTCTATATACGGTATTTCAAAGGATAATTTAAAAAGTCACTTAAAATTCAAAGAAAAGTATGGCGTAAAATTTGATTTATTAGCTGATGAAAAAAAAGAAGCTATAAAATCCTACAAAATATGGGGAAAAAAAANGTTTCTAGGTGTTGAATTTATGGGAATAATTAGAAGTACTTTCTTAATTAAAGGTAATAAAATTATAAAAGAATGGAGATCTGTTAAAGTCAAAGATCACGCTAAAGAAGTTTTARATTTTTTAAGTAATTTAAAATAAGACTTATAAAACMCCTAATTTTAACAGCCTTTATTATTATTAGTAAAGGCTGTTAAGATATAGATCTATTTATTAAAAATTTCTTTWAGYGCTTTTGCTGGTAAAAATTTCACTTTTTGAGAAGCAGMGATTTGAATTTGCTCTCCTGTTCTAGGATTACGTCCAATTCGAGCTTTTCTCTTAGCTACTTTATAAGTGCCAAAACCAGCAATTTTTACAGAGYCATMAYCTTTTAATGCATCAAGAATAGCGTTGGTAATAGTATCAAAAGTACGCTCTGCATCAGCTTTGCTTTGATTTAAAGATACAGCTAATTTAGCAACTAATTGTTTTTTGTTCATTTTAGCTCCGGTTATTAGGTTTTTTTCATCTTTAACAAAATCGTTGATAATTCAAGCTTTTTTTTAGTACAAAAAATTGTTTTATACACAATATATTGTGCTTAAAAAATGTTGATTTTATTGGATTTTTATAYGACTTAAAATCCTTTAAAATAAGCCTAAATCTTTAAGGTCATTATAAGTTGCAAAAAACATTATAAAAAGAAGCAAAAACATTCCGATTCGAAAAAAACCTTCTTGAGTTTTTTGGCTTAAAGGACGTCCTAAAATTTTTTCAAAGCCATAAAACATTAAATGTCCACCATCCAACAATGGAATAGGAAATAAATTAATCAAACCTAAGCTAATTGAAATATAAGCCATAATACTTAAAAAAGGGACAATCCCAAATTGAGCAACTTGTCCAGTAATTTTAGCTATACGAATTGGACCACCTAGTTGAGAACTGTCACCTGACCCGGTTAGAATTGATCCTAAATATTTTAGAGAAGAAATAGTTACAAAATAAACTTCATTTAAWGAATAATATAAGGCTTTGGCAGGACCAAGTTTGACATGGTTAACTTTATTATTATATGGGCCTACCATAATTCCAATCATTCTTTTATTAATTTTGTTACCTAAATTATCTTCTGTCTCTACGATATTTGGTTTTACTTTTAATAGAACATCTTGATCATATCTTGAAACTTTAAAATCAATAAAATCAGAAGTTGACAATGTAATTAACTTTGAAACATCAAGTATGCTTTTAACTTCAGTTCCATCAATTTCTAAAATAACATCATTTTTCATTAATCCAGCAACTTCGGCAGGACTATCTTTTTGAACTTCATTAATTACAGCTGGAGTAAAATCCTTTCCAACAAACATATAAATAAATAAAAAGATGACTATAGCTAAAATAAAGTTTGCTATAGGTCCTGCAGCTACGATTAACGATCTTTGATAAAGAGGTTTTAAAATAAATAGTTTTTTTCTTTCTTCTTCACTATATTTTTTAATTATTTCTTCTTGATCGCTTTGAGAAAATACATTTCTATCACCAAAAAATTTGACATATCCACCAAGAGGAATCCAACATATTTTCCAGCGAGTTCCTAGTTTATCATTCCAGCCAAATAATTCTTTTCCAAAACCAATTGAAAAGTCAGTAACTTTTACTCCATATTTTTTAGCAAAATAATAGTGTCCATACTCATGAATAAAAACCACTACTAAAATCAAAACTATAAATGGTAATATAGAATTAAGCATTAATTATGATCCTAATCATTTTATTTAATTTTCCAAGTCAGAATTGGAAAGAATGTAGCGACTAAAAATGACATAAATAGTAATGATTGCGACATAAATGTCGGAAAATTGCTCACTGGAAATAAAATTCCAATTAATATCGATTTAGAAAAATCTGGACTTGGAAATAACARTARTCCTGCMAATAAGCCAATTATAATTGAAATATATGCGTTTTTTTCACTTAGTTTTTTATCATAAAAACTACAAAAAATAGTTAATACAGCAGCACAACACAATAGATCAGCTAATAAAAATAAATATAAAATACTTAACCCCTTTGATGCAACTATTAATGCAATTAATGATAATAAAAAAATTATATTTTTAGATAATTTTAAATAATCACTTTTAAATTTTAATATTTTGTTTCCATCGACAATTATCAAGCTAGAAATTGCATTAATTAAAGTATCAATACTGCTAATCGTAAGCGAGATAGCTAAAATTATTACTATTACGGATATTATTGGATTCTGTTCTTTCAATAATAATGAAAAAAAAGCTAGATCTGGAATAACGCTAGAATTAATTGATGCAGCTACTAGTCCGCTAAAACCCATAAAAAAAACAATAGGAATTATTATAAAAAAAGAAATGATTAAACTTTTTTTTAAGACTTTATTACTTTTTGCAGCATAAACTCTTTGCCAATTACCTTGGTGAAATAAATTGGTTGATGCTACAGCAATAAAGAATGTTAATCCTGCAGTAAAGTTGGGCAAATAACCAGAGCTCAATAAAATAGGTTTATTCTGCTTTATAAACTCAAAGCTAAATTCACTAGAATTAAATGATATTAAATAGCTAAACGATATTAGTAGTAATAGTGAAATTACTATAAACTGAATATTATCTGTAAAAATAGAAGCTCTTAAACCGCCATACAAAGTATAAATAAGAGAACTAACAATAACAATTAAAGCAGTAATCCATAAACTTGTTCCTGAAATATAATTTACTAATAATGATACTGCTGTTAGCTCCGCAACTAGAAAAATAAACATATAAAAGATTGTCAAAAATAAAATAAGTTTAAATAATTTATTTCCAAACCTTAACCTAACTACCTCAATTATTGTTTTTCCTTTTGGGTATAATTTTCTGAATCTTTCTCCCAAATAAATTAAGGCAAATAAAGGAAATGCTGTTCCAAGTGCATATCCAATTACAGCGCCCAAACCTCCCCATGTGGCTGCTGAWGCWGGWCCAAATAAAATCCAAGCACCAAGAGCTGATGCAACYARRCTRGTTGTTAAAGAAAATACTYCAAYACTTCTRTTTGCTAATAAATAGTTATTTAATCCTTGATACTTTTTGGAATATGAAACTCCAAATATAACAAAACATAAACAGATAATTATTATTAATAATAACGATGAACTTTGACTTAATAAATTTAACTGATCCATGTCTTTTCCCTTTCTGAATTACCGGACAGGTTCTTAGRGTTTAATCTCAGTCTTTCGACACCCCTTTTTAAATTATATAGATTAATTTATTTGAATGRAATACTTAAATTTAATGAATTAATTCTTCTAAACCTTCGCTAAACTCATAAACTCCTTCATACGCAAAGTATAAAGCAAGTACTGCTAACAATATACTTGATGCTCTAAAAAACATTCCAATTGGAACAAGTTTAGTAACTTTGTTTAATCCAAAATAAACCCCAATTAAAGCTAGKGCACCAATTATTGCTCCACCAAAAACTGGTACTGTATTATAAATTCCAGAACCAATTAATGCAGCGTAAAATAAAAYAATTTCAAAACCTTCTCTTAAAATCGCAAGAAAAACTGTAAATGATAAAACGATTGAATTGCCTGTTTCAATTGCTTTATTAACTTCACCCTCAACATGTTGTTTTGCATGATGACAGAAAAAAGCTACGTATGCCAACATACCTGAGGCAATTATCATTACCGTTCCTTCAAATAATTCTTCGTGTGCATGAGTAATTCCGGCAATTTTCTTAAATCCTAAAGCAACAAATAAAGATGCAACTATTCCAGCAAGTATACCCCAATAAACTGCTGGTCTTTTATTTCTTGCCTTAAGTTTATCCAAATACATAAACACCAATATAGCTATTAACATTGCTTCAAACCCTTCTCTTAAAAGGATAAAAAAAGAACTCAAAAAAGGTGTTATTGTATTTTCCATATCTTTGCKTTTTTTAATAAAAATAAYTACTAATGTCAATGAGAATGATTATCAATCGCACAGATTAATGCAGAAAATACTAAAATTTCCACTCAGAAATTTTACTAAATAAGAAGTTCCTAAAAACTTGAACTCTAGCAACATTTTTAAGGGATTGAGGGTATACAAAATGAGCCTCTGTTATTGGGCCTTCTATCTTGGGAAGTGCTTTTACAATATTTGGAACATTAACCGTTAAATAATCTGGTAAAGCAGCAATTCCAACGCCACTTTGAACTGCTAATAGCAGTCCATACACACTATTCACTTTCATAACGGTTTTTCTTTTTTTTCCATCTTTCATACCTAGTTTTAATGCCCAATCAGGATTAAAAACTGGAGATGGAGCACCTCTACCATATGAAATAAAGCTATGTTTACTTAAATCATTAACAGTTTTTGGATATCCATACTTATCTAAATACTTGATAGATCCGTATAAATGATAATTAATATCAATTAATTTTCTTTGAATGTAATTTAACTGCTTAGGTCTTCTCATAAAAATCCCTATGTCTGCTTGTCTGGTGCTTAAATCTAGCTCTTTATCATCAAATATTAATTCTATCTCAATTTCTGGATTTAATTGCATAAATTCTTGAATTCTAGGTGTTAGCCAAGTAGTTCCAAAGCTGACAACTGTTGTAACAGTTAATTTTCCGGAAGGTTTGCTCTTTTTATCTMCAAGGGTTGTTTCAACTTCTCTWAGTTTGATAATAACATCATGTGCAGTTTTRAATACATATTCRCCAYTTTCTGTTAAAGTCAATCCTCTTGCGTGTCTTTCAAACAATTTAACTTTTAAATCTTCTTCTAAAGATTGAATTTGTCTACTTATAGCTGATTGACTAAGATTTAGATTAACTGTRGCGCTCGTAAAACTACCTGCTTCAGCAACTGCATGAAAAATCTTTAATTTATCCCAATCCATTATTTATTTAAATTAATTATATGTCTTCCAGAGGTTTCGCCTTTAAGCATTTTTGGAAAAATATTTAAAAGTTCTTCTAAACTAATTTCTTTAATTGACTCATTTAATTTTTCAAAATCAATTAAATTTGAAGCTTCATTCCAAATAAATTTTCTTCTTTTGTTAGAAGCATTAACTGAGTTTATTCCCCAAAGTTTTACTCCTCTTATTATAAAAGGCATAACGGTTGTATTTAATTTTATATCAGATGCATTTCCGCAAGCAGCAACAATTCCAGAATCTTTTGTTTGAGCAAGTACGTTAGCAAGAATATTTCCTCCAACAGTATCTACTGCGCCATCCCACAAACCTTTATCCAATGGTCTTGCCTCTTTGTCAAAATCTGCTTTRCTTATAATGTTTTTTGCACCAATTAATTTCAAGTATTCATTATTATCTGGCTTACTAGTAACAGCAGTTACATTATATCCAAATTTAGCAAGTATCATTACAGAAATACTTCCAACACCGCCGGATGCTCCTGTTACAATTACATCATTTACTTTTTCTCCTAACAATAATTCTTCTCTGGCTTTAATTGCAAAAGAACACAACAATGCAGTAAATCCTGCAGTTCCTAAAATCATTGTTTGTTTTGATGTAAGAGATTGTGGTTTTGTAACTAAAAAATCTCCAYTAACTTTTGCATATTGAGAATAACCRCCATAATAAATTTCMCCAACACGCCAGCCTGTTAAAATTACTTCRTCACCWGGTTTAAAATTATTATTACCACTTTCAACTACTGAACCTGAAAAATCRAYGCCTGGRATATGTGGAAACTCTTTTACTAATCGAGCACCGTTTCTCATTATTAGTGCATCTTTGTAGTTTAAACTAGAATAATCAACTTTTACTAAAACATCACCGTGTTTTAAAAAACTTTTTTCTATAAATTTAACTTCTCTTGTAAACTCTTTTCCGCTTTGATTTATAACTATTGCTTTAAAACTGTCTGACATTGATTTTAATTATATAAWAGATTTATTTGCTAATAAATHTCAAATATCTATTTTGATAACTTAAATCTTCTTTAAATTTACCTAAATAATAATTTGTAACAGTTGTTGCTTGTTCTTTTTTAATTCCTCTCATAGTCATGCATTGATGAGTAGCATCAATTGAAACAGCAACTCCTTTTGCATCCAATGCTTCCATTAAAACATTTGCAATTTGCATTGTTAATCTTTCTTGAGTTTGAAGTCTTTTTGAAAAAACATCTACAACCCTGGCGAGTTTACTTAAACCAACTACTTTTTGATTTGGAATATATGCCAAATGCGCCACTCCAATTATTGGGGCCAAGTGATGTTCGCAATGACTTTGGAGTGAAATATTTTTTTGGATAACCATGTCGTCATAACCCTGAACATCGCCAAATGTTTTTTCTAAAATTTTTGTTGGATCTTCGCTATAACCTTTAAAATATTCTTTATATGCTTTTACTAATCTTTTTGGTGTGGATTTAAGACCTTCTCTTGAAGGATCTTCACCTATCCATTTAATAATTTTAGTAAAAGCTTCTTCAGCCTCTTTTTCAGAAATCCCATTGCTCTGTTYTGGGTCTTTTTCAATGTCTTTAACCAATTCCATAAACAGCCNTNTATATATAAATCAATATTTTTAAAATATGTAATATATGGTCTAATATGTTAAATAATCCATAAATATGTTTAAAAAAAGAGAAAATGTCGCTGAAATAGAGGAAGGTAATTTATTTTCTCCAAAGTTTGATAACGATGGATTAATTCCCGTTGTTACTACATGTRCAAAAACAAAAGAAATTTTAATGCATGGCTTCATGAATGTCTTAGCGTTAAAGTTAACTATAGAAACAAAAGAAGCTCATTATTGGAGCAGATCTAGAAAAGAAATTTGGCATAAAGGTAAAACAAGTGGYTTTGTGCAAAATGTAAAAGAAATTAGAATTGATGACGACCAAGATTCTATTTGGTTAAGCGTTGAAATTGGCGATGGATCTAGTTGTCACGTAGGTTATAGATCATGTTTTTATAGGTCTATTCCTCTTGGAAAAATTGATAATGCCAGAGAAATAAAAATGAAGTTTGAAGAAAAAGAAAAAAAATTTGATCCTGATAAAGTTTATAAAGGCCAGCCCAGTCCGACAAAAGTATAATGGAAGAAAAGCAAAAAAATGTATTAGGTGAAGACCTGGARGAATGTTCTRWAGATCCWCTTACAGGTTGGTTWAGAGAYGGWTGTTGTAACACWGATGAAAATGAYRTTGGTMTGCAYACYGTTTGYTTAAAAGTTAAYGATGAATTCTTAGAGTGGTTAAAARMAGTTGGTAATGATTTAATTACTCCACATMCTGAATTTGGTTTYCCWGGATTAAAARATGGARATARATGGTGTGTYTGTGCTAGCTGGTACGCAAGATCTTTRGAAGARGGAAAAGCTTGCCCAATATATTTAAAAAAAACTCACGAAAATACATTAAAATTAATACCTATTGATAAGTTAAAAAAATTTGCAATAGATTTATCTTAATTACATATTTCCATACTTAGGTCCGCCACCCCCTTCTGGAGTTACCCAAGTAATATTTTGGGAAGGCTCTTTAATATCGCAAGTTTTACAGTGAATACAATTCTGAGAGTTAATTACAAACTTTGGTTTTTCATTTTCTATTTGAACTTCATAAACTCCAACTGGGCAATATCTTTGTGCTGGCTCATCAAATTTATTTAAAGTATAAGTGATTGGCAAATTTTGGTCTTTAAGCTGTAAATGAACAGGTTGATTATCTGCATGGTTAGTACCTGTCAGATATACTGAACTAGTTTTATCAAATGTAATTACTCCATCTGGTTTAGGATAGTCAATTTTTGGCATTTCATTTGCAGGTTTTAATGTTTCATGATCAGAATGCTTATGTTTTAGAGTAAAAGGCAATTTCCCTCTAAATAAAATTTGATCTATTCCTGTAAATATAATTCCAAAAATTAAACCCCAATTAAAACTTGGTTTAACATTTCTTGCTGTATGCAATTCTTCATAAACCCAGCTTTTTTTAAATTTTTCTTCATAAATTGATAAATTTTTATTTTCTTTAAAATTTTCAACAATTGCTTCAGCTGCAATCATTCCACYTTTCATTGCCGTATGTGATCCTTTTATTTTAGGCATATTTAAAGTTCCAGCATCACAACCAACTAGTAATGCTCCTGGCATATACATTTTAGGTAAACTTTGTAAACCACCTTCAATCAAAGCTCTTGCTCCATAAGAAATTCTCTTACCAGCTTCTAAGAATGTTTTTATTGATGGATGMGTTTTGAATTTTTGAAATTCATCAAAAGGTGATAAATRTGGGTTTTTATAGTCTAATCCAAYAACATAGCCTAAAAAAACTTGTTTATTTTCRGCATGATACATAAAACTACCTCCGTAWGTATTRTTATCCAGAGGCCATCCAACTGTATGCATTACTAATCCTTCTTGGTGTTTATCATCATTRATTTCCCATATTTCTTTAAAACCTATCCCATATTGTTGAGGATTTTTGCCCTTATCTAACTCAAATTTTTTAATAATTTGTTTACCGAGATGTCCTCTACAACCTTCAGCAAAAACAGTAACTTTTGCATTTAATTCCATTCCGGGTTCAAAGCCATCTTTTTTATTTCCTTCTTTATCAAGTCCCATATCTTGAGTAACWACACCTTTTACTGATCCGTCTTCATTGTAYAAAACTTCACTAGCAGGAAATCCTGGGAATATTTCAACTCCTAATCCTTCTGCTTGTTCAGCTAACCACCTACATAGATTGGCAAGACTAATAATATAATTTTTATGATTTTGTTGAACTTTAGGTAATAACCAAGTTGGCCAGCTTAAAGATTTTKTTTTACTTAAAAATAAAAAYTTTTCTTTTGTAACTTTGGTTTTAATTGGAGAATTTAATTCTTTCCAATTTGGAATTAATTCATCAAGAGCTCTAGTTTCAAAAACATTTCCAGATAGAATATGTGCTCCAATTTCGGAACCTTTTTCCAAAATACAAACATTTAAATCTGATTGAAGTTGTTTTAATTTTATTGCAGTTGCAAGTCCRGATGGGCCACCACCTACGATTACAACATCATATTCCATTACTTCTCTGGACATATGTTATTTTTTTACAGTATTTGTTATTTTTGTATAGTATTTAATTTATTCAATTCTTCTAAGAATTGRGGAAGAGCTTCAAACAAATCTGCTTCTAACCCGTAATCTGCAACACTAAAGATCGGAGCTTCACCATCTTTGTTTATTGCAACAATAATTTTACTTTCTTTCATGCCTGCTAAATGCTGTATTGCACCAGAAATACCCACAGCTATATACAAATCTGGGACAACTACTTTTCCAGTTTGTCCAACTTGATGATCGTTTGTTATATATCCTGCATCTACAGCTGCTCTAGAAGCGCCAATTGCTGCATTTAATTTATCTGCAATAGCATTAATTAGTTTGAAATTATCTCCACTTTGCATTCCTCTACCACCTGAAATAACAATTTTCGCAGTTCCTAACTCTGGTCTTTCAGATTTAACCGCTTCTCTTTTAATAAATTTACTTAATGTTGTAGCTTCAGCTGCGTCAGTTTTTACTATTTCTGCTGATCCACCTGAAGTAGGAGCTGGATCAAATGAAGTTGGTCTAATTGTGATGCATTTTTTATTATCAGTACTTTTAACTGTAGCAAATGCATTTCCAGCATAAATAGGTCTTAAATAAGTATCCGGTGAAATTACTTTTATAATATCGCTTACTTGAGAAGTATCCAATAATGCAGCAACTCTTGGCATTAAATTTTTGCCAAACGTATTTGCCGAACAAACTACATATGAATAATTTTCAGATTGTTTAACAATAACAGGTGTGAAGTTTTCAGCTAAATAGTTTTGATAAATTTCATTATCAACATGAATAATTTTTTTAACATTTGGTACTKCTGAAATAAATTTTACAACTGCATCAGCATTGTGTCCAATAACTAAAACATGAAGGTCTTGATCTATTTGAGATGCTGCAGTTATTGCATTTAATGTAAAAGGTCTTAYTTCTTTATTATCATGTTCTGCTATTAATAATACTGACATTATATTACTTTAGCCTCATTTTTCAATTTTTGAACCAGCTCTGCCACACTAGCTACTTTAATGCCCGCYTTTCTTTTTGGTGGTTCTTCAACTTTAATTAGTTYGATTCTTGGTTTTRTATCAATTCCTAAATCTGAAGCATTAATTTGTTCCAAAGGTTTTTTCTTTGCTTTCATTATATTTGGCAAGGAAGCATATCTTGGCTCATTTAACCTTAAATCACATGTAACAATTGCAGGAATATTAACTTCAATAGTCTCCAGGCCTTCRTCTACCTCCCTTGTTACCTCTAAAGATTTGTCTTTAACTTCTATTTTTGATGCAAAAGTAGCTTGAGGCCAATTTAAAAGGGCTGCTAACATTTGACCAGTTTGATTACAATCATCGTCAATTGCTTGCTTTCCCATAAATACTAAATCAGGTTTTTCTTTATCAATGATTTTTTGAAGAATTTTTGATACTGCYAATGGCTCAGTTATACCATCWGCTTTAACATGAATTCCTCTGTCAACACCTACTGCTARAGCTTTTCTTATTGTCTCTTGTGCTTTCTCTTCACCAACTGTAACAGCTACAATCTCTTTTGCTTTACCTGTCTCTTTAATTTTTACTGCTTCTTCAAYAGCATTATCATCTGGAGGATTAGTTGACATTTTTACATTATCTGTAACAACTCCCGTTCCATCTTCTTTAACTCTTACTTGTACGTTGTAATCAATTACTCTTTTTACCGCGACTAATATTTTCATTATGCTCTTAGTAATTTGTTTTCAGGATCATATGGACTTTCGTCTAAAATTGTAGCGTCGTGTATTTTTCCCAAAATATCAATTTTTAATTTTTGACCAGTTGTCGCAAGGTCTGGTTTAGTCATCCCTAGTGCTATTGATTTGTTTAATCTAAAACCAAAATCACCTCCTGTTGCTCTTCCAACAACTTTTCCATTTTCATATATTGGATTATTTCCTAATACATCTGCATCAGTTATGTTGTGTACTTCCATTGTTACCAATTTGTTTTGAAAACCTTTTTCTCTCCATTTATTTAATGCTTCTAGACCAATAAATTTTCCTTTATTTGGATGAATAAATCTATCTAATCCAGACTCGTATGGTGAATATTCAATAGATAGTTCTGTACCTACTAATTTATAAGATTTTTCAACTCTTAAACTATTCATTGCTCTAATTCCAAAAGGTTTTAAACCAAGCTCTTTGCCATTTTCCATCAACTTATCAAAAATATGATTTTGATACTCAATTGGATGATGAAGTTCCCATCCTAATTCACCAACAAAGTTTACTCTCATTACTGTGCATGGAGCATGACCAATATCTACTTTTTTAGAGCTTAGCCATTTAAAATTGTCATTAGAAAAATCATCCCTTGAAACTTTTTTCATTAAGTCACGAGCTTTTGGACCAGAAACCACCAAAACTCCAGTAGAATTTGTAAGATTTTCAAATTGTACAGATCCGTCATTTGGCATCCATTTAAGTATCCAATCGTGRTCYAATCTTTGAAATGCTCCTGCTGAAACTAAATAGAAACTATCTTCAGTTTCTCTCATAATGGTAAATTCTGAATGTACCCCACCTTTTGTATTGAGAGCATGGCATAAATTAATTCTTCCAATTTTTTTAGGAAGTTTATTAGCTACTAAATTRTCTAAAAACTCTTCCGCCTTAGGACCTTTAATTCTACATTTTGCAAAAGCAGTCATATCTAAAAGGCCAACATTTTCTTTTACATTTTTGCATTCTTTCTCAATAGCCTTAAACCAATTTGATCGCCTAAATGACCAATCGTCTTCTTGTTTCATGCCATCAGTTGCAAAAAAGTTTGGTCTTTCCCATCCGAACTTCTGTCCAAATACTGCTCCTAAACTTTTCATTCTATCGTAACATGGTGCTTGTCTTAAAGGTCTTGCGGCTGGTCTTTCTTCATCTGGATAATGAATAACAAATACATTTCGATAAGCTTCTTCATTTTTTTCTATCAAATAAGATTTTGATGCATAATCTCCAAATCTTCTTGGTTCAACACCAAGCATATCAACRGTTGGTTCGCCATCTACAATCCATTCTGCAAGTTGCCACCCAGCGCCACCAGCAGCAGTAATACCAAAGCTATGACCTTCATTTATCCAAAAGTTTTTTAATCCCCAAGCAGGACCAACAATTGGGTTTCCGTCTGGTGTGTAACAAATTGCACCATTATAAACTTTTTTAACTCCAACTTCGCCAAAAGCTGGAACACGATGAATTGCTCCTTCAATGTGAGGAGCTAGTCTTTCTAAATCTTCTTGAAATAATTCGTATTCGGAATCTTTTGCAGGTCCATCTATATAGCAACATGGAGCCCCATCTTCATAAGGTCCTAATATCAAACCTCCTGCTTCTTCTCTCATATACCAACGACCATCGCTGTCTCTAAGCACTCCCATTTCTGGYAAACCATCTTTTTTTCTTTTTTGAATTTCTGGATGAGGTTCTGTTACAATATATTGATGTTCAACAGGGATAACAGGAATTTCTAATCCAGCCATTTTTCCTGTTTTTCTAGCAAAATTTCCTGAGCATGAAACTACGTGTTCACACTCAATTGGACCTTTATCTGTTTCAACAACCCAGCCATTTTTAGTTTGTTTAATTCCAACGACCGTTGTGTTTCTATAAATTTCTGCACCTCTATTTCTTGCACCTGTTGCTAAAGCTTGCGTTAAATCAGCTGGCTGAATATATCCATCTTCTGGATGTTGAATTGCACCAATTAAACCTTCTATATTACATAAAGGCCAAATTTCTTTTACTTGTTCAGGTTTTAAAAATTTTACATCTACTCCAATTGTTTGAGCTACTCCTGCATACTGGTGATACTCGTCCATTCTATTTTTGGTACTTGCTAATCTGATATTGGACACAACACTAAAACCAACATTTTTTCCTGTTTCTTCTTCTAATGTTTTGTAAAGATTAACTGCATATTTGTGAAGTTGTCCAACTGAATAACTCATATTAAACAAAGGAAGCAATCCAGCGGCATGCCAAGTAGAACCTGAAGTCAAT
>NVSV01000015.1:0-14174 GCA_002732835.1 Candidatus Pelagibacter sp. | reverse complement strand
TAAAAATATTGATGTAGAATATTTAGAAATAAGAAATAAGTTCAATTTTTCAAAAAAAATAAATAAACACAATTTTAAAATATTTGTTGCCTACTATAATAGAAATGTAAGGTTAATAGATAATTATTAATTACCGTAAAAAAAGTATGCACCTACTCCCAAAAAAGATACAAAACCAATAACATCAGTTATTGTCGTTACAAAAACACTTGAAGCAATAGCGGGATCTATATTAATTCTTTTGAGTGATACAGGAACTAGAATGCCAAATAAGCCTGCTACTATCATATTCAGTACCATTGATATAGAAATAATTATAGATAGCCGAATATCATTAAACCAAAGTTGAACAACAAATGCACTGATTATTGCAAAAATTACTCCATTTAAAATTCCAATACTAAACTCTTTTATAATATTTTTTGATAAATTATTTCTGGTTAGATCATTTGTTGCTAATGTTCTAATTGTTATTGCTAAAGTTTGCATTCCTGCATTTCCACCCATAGAAGCTACTATTGGCATCAAAAAAGCTAATGCAATCATTTGTTCTATTGTTGCTCCAAACATACTTATCACCCATGTAGCTAAAAATGCAGTAAATAGATTTAATAGTAACCAATTAAATCTTCTTTTTGTTTTAATAAAAATACCATCAGTAATTTTTTCGTCTCCTACACCAGCCAATCTTAAAGTATCTTCCTCGGCTTCTTCTTTTAATACTGTAAGTATATCGTCACTGGTAATCATTCCTACTAGTTTATTATTTTTGTCCACTACGCAAGTAGAATTTAAATTATAATTTTCAAATAGGCGACTTACCTCCTCTTTATCCATATCAACTGGAATGAAAAATTGCGTTTCTGACATTATGGAAATCATTTTAGCTTCTCTTGGTGYTCTAAGAACTTTTGATGAAGGAACTGTACCAATAGGTTTAAATTCGTTATCTACRATATATATTTCTAAAAATTCATCTGGCAAATCCTTATTTTCTCTTAAATAATCAATAGTTTGTCCAACAGACCAATTGCTAGGAATTGCTGTAAACTCTCTTTGCATTATTCTTGCAGCAGAGTCTTCTGGATAACTTAAACTTTCTAATAAAACAAACCTATCTTTTGGTGGCAAAGAACTTAAAATATCATTTTTATTCTTTTCATCTATATTTTCTAAAATTTTAATAGCATCATCTGATTCAAGATTTTTAAGAATATAAACTATTGAATTAGATGAAAGATATTTGATGATTTCTGATTGAACTGACTCGTTTAATTCAACAAAAACTTCYGGATCAATTTTAAAATTATTTAATTTAATTAAATTTTCTCTATCTGTTGAATTTAAATGCTCAATTATATCAGCAGCATCTGCAGGATGCATTTCCTTGAATGAATTTGAAATAAATACAGCATCATTGCTCGCAATTTTATCAGTTACAACTTCAATATATTCTTTATTAAACTCAAAGTTGACCTTTTTATCTTTTATTTTTTTWACAACAGTCATAAAATWATAATTTTAATAAGGCACTATTAATACATAATTTATATAATACAATTCTTTAATGAATATAGAGATAAAAAAATCAGAAAAACCAATAGAATATAATAAAGCTATTGAATATTTAGAAAATAGAGTTGTTGARGTAAATAACAGTAAAGCAAGAGAATTGATTTGGTTCTTAGAACATCCATCTGTATATACGGCAGGATCCAGTTTTAATAAAAATGATATTTTAGATGATTCTATAAATTTGATCAAAACTAAACGAGGAGGTAAAATTACTTGGCATGGGCCAGGTCAATTAGTTTGTTATTTCGTAATTAATTTRAACAATAGAAAAAGAGATATTAGAAATTTTATTAGTTTAATTGAAAATTCAATTATTGAATCTCTTAAAGAATATAAAATAAAATCACAGMSTGACAAAAAAAATATAGGYATATGGGTTAAATCAARAAATAAAATAAAAAAAATTGCTGCAATTGGAATTAGAATTAAAAGATGGATTGCTTACCATGGGTTTTCTATAAATATTGATAATGATTTAAATAATTATAATAAAATAATTCCGTGTGGGATTAAAGATAAAGAAGTGACAAATCTTATATCCATTAAAAAACAAAATTATGAGAATTTAAGTGAAAAAATATTAAATAATCTAATTAATAATTTAAAAATTTAAGTCTTTTTGTTTTCAATAATTGCTTAAAATAATTTGGTAGTAAAGCAGTATAAGTAAATTTTWTATCATTAATCATAAATCTGATTTGATAAGAATGAAGCATTAATTCTTTATTTATTGATTTATTAATATTTTCTAATTTATATTTATTATCGCCATAAATTGGATGACCTATACCAAATAGTTGTTTTCTTAATTGAYGTTTTCTACCTGTTATAGGTTTTAATTCAACAAGTGAACAATTGTAATTTTTATCTAATACTTTAAAAATTGTTTTGGCTTTTTCTAATATTTGCTTTTTGCCYTCATATCTAACTAAATTATTATTCCAAACTCCAGTATTTTTTTCAATTTCACCATGACAGATAGCAAGATAWGTTTTGTGAATTTTTCTTAATCTAAACAATGAWGTAAGCAACCTTGCTGAATCTCTATTTTTTGCAATTATAAAAACTCCTGAAGTTTCTTTATCTAATCTATGAACTGAATAAGGCTTTGTATTTTTAAAAATTTCACTTTTTGCAAAAATATCCATGAGRTTTTTTTTTGATTTAGTCCCACCTTGGACTGAAATTCCACATTCTTTATTAASAACTACAAAATCATCATTATTATCAATAATTAAATTTTCATTTTCTTTAATAATCTGATTTGTAGSWYKWYRTYTAASKKWYYWRGAAMNGTAWKTYTCTTYANAATWKWMMATTWNNAAMAMMTKKMTTTCMNCATTCAGTTTCAATTTGACTGAACTTTTAACTTTTTTTTTATTTAATTTAATTTTCCCTATACGAAGATTTTTTTCAACTAAGCTTTGTGGAATTTTACCAATATTATTTCTTATCCATCTATCAATTCGCATATTTATAGATGAAGAGTCTATTTTGAAAGACTTATTCATTATTTTCGAAATATTGTTAAGCTGTAGCTATTTTCTTTTCTTCCTTATTATCTTTAAGGTTTTCTTTTCTCTTTTTATTTACTCTTTTAGCCTCTACATCTCTATCTACAAATTCAATAACTGCCATTGGCGCGTTATCTCCATATCTAAATCCAGCTTTAATTATTCTTGTGTATCCACCTTTTCTTTTWTCATATCTCTTTGCAAGWGTTTTTTTAACTTTATTTGCTGAATTGATATCCTGTAATTTTGAAACCAAGGCTTTWGTATTAATTAAAGTATCTTTTTTTCCTAAAGTAAYAATTTTATCAGCTTGTGGTTYAAGTACTTTTGCTTTTGGCAATGTTGTTGTTATTTGTTCATATTTAATTAGWGAGTTCAGCATATTTTTAATTAATGCTTTTCTGTGCTCTGATGTTCTATTTAATTTTTTATACCCYAAKCYATGTCTCATTAAATTGATTCCTCAAGCTTTTTTGACAWTTCAGCAATATTTTCTGGTGGCCAATTTGGAATTTCCATACCAAGATAAAGCGACATTCCATTTAACACTTCTTTAATTTCGTTTAATGATTTTCTTCCAAAATTCGGTGTACGAAGCATTTCTCCTTCTGATTTTTGGACTAAATCACCTATGTATATGATATTGTCATTTTTTAAACAATTCATTGATCTAACAGAAAGTTCTAATTCATCAACTTTACGTAATAAATTTCTGTTGAATTCAGGTTCAGATGGTTTTTCAYGTACTATAACTTCTTGTGGTTCATCAAAATTAACGAACATGCCTAATTGATCTTGAAATATTCTAGCTGAATAAGCAACAGCATCCTCTGCWGAAATAGATCCATTTGTCTCAACTTCCATGGTTAATTTATCATAATCAAAAGCTTTTCCTCCTCTTGCTGTGCTTATAGAGTAAGAAACTTTTTTCACAGGACTAAATAGTGAATCTATAGGTATTAATCCTAAAGGTGGCTCTTCGGGCTTGTWCATATCRGCTGRCACATATCCTTTTCCATTTCCAACTGTCATTTCCATATGAAAGTGAGTATTTTCATCAAGATTACAAATTACTAAATCAGGATTTAAAATTTCTATATCGGCAATTTGTGTAATGTGTGATGCTTTAATTTCACCTGGTCCTTTTGCATCTAATATTAATTTTTTTAATTCCTCTGAAGAGCTTTTTAAAGCTAAAGATTTAACATTCAAAACAATATCTGTTACATCTTCTCTAACACCTTTTATTGACGTGAATTCATGTAGTACACCATCAATTTGGATAGCTGTAACAGCTGTTCCTCTTATAGAAGATAATAGAATTCTTCTTAAAGAGTTTCCTAGAGTTAAACCATAACCTTTTTCTAAAGGCTCAGCTATAATTTTAGCAAAAGATTTATCATCACTTAWTTGAACTTCAAGTTTGGGCGGTTTAATCATTGATTTCCAGTTTTTTGCATTTACGTCTATAGTCTCCATTTATACTCTCCTTTTTTTTGGTGGTCTTGTGCCATTATGAGGCATNGGTGTTGTATCTTTWATAGAAAKAATTTTAAATCNTTNNGCTTGTAARGCTCTTAGAGCAGTTTCTCTTCCTGAACCTGGTCCTTTAACTTCAACTGATAAGGTTTTCATACCTACTTCTAAAGCTTTAACTGCAGCAGCATCTGCTGCTAYTTGAGCAGCGTAAGGTGTTGATTTTCTAGATCCTTTAAACCCTTTTTGTCCAGCAGAAGCCCATGCAACAATATTACCATATGTGTCASCAATAGAAACTATTGTATTGTTAAAAGTTGATTGCACATAAGCTATACCGTTTAAAATATTTTTTTTAGTTTTCTTTTTTTTTGAATAAGTGCTTTTTTTTACAGACTTTGATTTATCTTGTGGTTGATCTTTATTTTCAATTTTGTCTTTTTTCATTATTTATTTTTTAAGTGGTGTTAATTTTTTACCAGCGATAGCAATAGCTTTTCCTTTTCTTGTTCGTGCATTGCATCTTGTTCTTTGTCCTCTTACGGGCAATTTTTTTCTATGTCTAGATCCTCTATACGTTGCTAAATYAACTAATCTTTTTATGYTTAAAAAGTTTTCTCTTCTTAAATCACCTTCAACAATAAAATTTTTATCAATATACTCTCTAATKTTTAATATWTGATCATCTGTTAATTCATTAACTCTTTTTGRTTTGGGTATTTCAAGTGAATCACAAATCTGYTTGGAAAATKTATCACCAATACCATAAATATAAGTTAGACCAACTTGCACAAGTTTGTTTTGAGGAATGTTTACACCTGCGATACGAGCCATAAATTTGTGATTAAAATTTAGCCTTTTATATAAGAAGTTCTTTTAAAGTCAATGTYTTAAACAGTAAGRATTTGCTCAATTTTACTAGTAATTTCATGTATTTTTTGACTACCATCTATTTCATGAAAATAGCTTCTTGGTGAAAAAAAATCTAAAACTGGTTTTGTTTTTTTCATGTATTCATCATATCTARTAATAATAGCTTCTTGATTGTCATCTTTTCTTTTTTTTAAATAATTTCTTCCACATTTATGATTATCAATTTCTTCTTTATTTAAGTACTCGTTAAAAGTTTTATTACATTTTTCACATATAATTCTTYCTAAAATTCTTTTTTCTATAATTTTYCTATTTACTTTTAAAAATAATATAAAATTTATAGATTGGTTATCTGCATTAAGCATTATTTCTAAATTYYCTGYTTGAGTCATATTTCTAGGATATCCATCAAATATAATTTTGTTTCTGTACAAAGGATTTATAATAACTTTTTTTAATATTTTATTAACGATATCATCAGTGACAAAATCTCCTTGAGAAATTATTTGCTCAATYTTTTTTCCAACATCTGATTTATTTTTAATTTCATTTCTTAAAAGATYRCCACTTGAAGCTTGATAAAGATTAAATTTGTTGACAATTTTTTGAGCTTGAGTACCTTTRCCTGCTCCTGGTGGACCGAACAGAATTATATTCACTANTCTATCTTCCAAATTTTGTTTTTTTGATTAATTGTTCATACTGAGAASTCATTAATCTTGTTTGTACTTGTGTTACTGTATCGATTGCTACCACAACAACAATTAATATAGAAGTTCCTCCTAAATAAAAAGGAATTGGATAATTTGCAATTAAAAACTCTGGCATTAAACATACTAGAGTCAGATATAAAGCTCCTATTGTTGTTAACTTTGTCAAAATATTATCTATATAAATTGCTGTGCTTTCACCTGGCCTTATTCCTGGAATAAAACCACCATGCTTCCTTAAATTTTCCGCWGTTTCATTTGGATTAAAAGTAATTGATGTATAAAAGAATGTAAAAAAGATTATTCCAGATGCATACAGTGACATGTATAGAGGTTGTCCTTGTGAAAAGTAAGATATGATATTTAAGAATGTTTCATTTTGAGAAATAGTAAAGTTTGAAAAAGTAACTGGTAATAATAATAAAGCTGAAGCAAAAATTGCTGGTATAACACCAGCAGAATTAATTTTTAAAGGCAAATGCGAAGAGTCGCCACCATAAATTTTATTTCCCATTTGTCTTTTGGGATAATTTATAAGAATTTTTCTTAGAGCTCTTTCCATAAAAACAATAAACATAATTGTTAAAATTAATAAAACAAAAATTGCAATAATCATTAAAGTAGAAATTGCACCAGTTCTACCAAGTTCAAATGTTGTTACTAAAGCTCTTGGTATTTCAGCAACAATTCCTGAAAAAATGATTAATGATATACCATTGCCAATTCCTCTTTGTGTAATYTGTTCYCCTARCCACATTNAAAAAATTGTTCCAGCAACGATTGTTGTTACGGTAGAAACTTTAAAAAATATTCCTGGATTTATTACTAAATTTGCTGAAGACTCTAAACCAACTGACAATCCATAACCTTGAACTGTTGCTAATAATACTGTTCCATACCTTGTTATTTGTGTTATTTTTTGTCTTCCWATTTCTCCTTGGCTTTTTAGATTTTTAAAATAGTCTGAAGTTCCAGTCAAAAGTTGTACTATAATTGAAGAAGAAATATATGGCATTATACCTAATGCAAAAATAGCCATTCTTTTTATTGCTCCTCCAGCAAATACATTAAACATTCCTAACAAGCCTCTCTGACTATCTTGCATCATRATCTGAAGTTGCTCAGGATCTATACCTGACAAAGGCACAAAAGTTCCRAATCTATAGACTGYTAGAATAAATATTGTAAATAATATTCGATTTCTTAAATCGTTTGGCTGAGATGATTCACTCATAAAAGATTATATTTTTTWCTTAAGAGTTATTGWTCCACCAATTTTTTTTAATTTTTCTTCAGCTGATTTTGAAAAAAAATCAACAYTTACATCTATTTTATCTTTAATTTCTCCGGATCCTAAAATTTTAATTTTTTTATAACTTTTGCTAATGATATTAGCCTTTTTTAATAAATCTAAATYAATTTTTGTTTCTGAATTTATTCTTTTTKYATCTAAAARACTTTGAATTTTRCCTAAATTTATAATGGCAATCTTTTCTTTTTTTATAGGATTAAATCCTCTTTTTGGTAATCTTCGGAAAAGAGGCATTTGYCCTCCTTCAAAACCTTTTATYGCAACTCCAGATCTAGATTTTTGACCTTTCATYCCCCTCCCTGAAGTTTTTCCTTTTCCAGAACCAATTCCTCTACCWACTCTCATTTTTTTTATTTTAACCTGAGTAGTATTATTCAATGTTGTCATTATCCTCTTTTTTCAATGATTTCATTTATTTTTTTATTTCTTAAAATTGATATATTTTTAGGCGAATTTTGTTTTTGAAGTGCTTTCATGCATGCTCTAATTACATTATGAGGATTTGCTGTTCCAAKTGATTTAGCAACAATATCTTTAATACCCAAAACCTCACATACAGCTCTTACAGGTCCTCCAGCTATAATACCTGTACCTTTTGGTGCAGMTCTTAATTTTATTTTTCCAGCACCATCCTTTCCATAAATATCATGATGGATTGTTCTTCCTTCTYTTAAAGGTATTTGAATTAATTTTCTTCTAGCTAGTTCATTAGCTTTTTTGATAGCATCTGGAACTTGTTTTGCTTTTGCATGAGCAATACCAATTTTTCCATTTTGATTTCCAACAACTACTAAAGCAGAAAATCCAAATCTTCTTCCGCCTTTAACAACTTTTGTAATCCTATTTATATKAAYTAATTTTTCTAAAAAATTGCTATWTTTTTCCATAATTTAAAATTCCATTCCATTTTTTCTTAGAGTTTCAGCAAAAGTTTTTACTCTTCCATGATATTTGTATACACCTCTATCAAAATAAACTTTAGTAATTTTCTTTTCTAARGCTTTCTTTGCCAACATTTCAGCTACAACRGTTGACAATTCTATTTTATTTTTTTTATTTAAAGCTTTAATTGTTTTTTCATTTGATGATGCWGAAATAAGAGTAATATTTCTAACATCGTCAATGATTTGGGCACTAATATTCTTGGATGATCTGGATACACTTAGCCTAAATCTTCCTTCTTTAGAAACTTTTTTAAGTTTATTCCTAATCYTATATTTTTTKSWATMYAWTGTTGTAAGTTTCATTATTTCTTTTTTCCTTCTTTTCTTAAAATATATTGTCCTTGTTCTTTAATACCTTTTCCTTTGTATGGTTCAGTTTTTTTTAATGATTTAATTTTAGAAGCTACCATTCCAACCTCTTGTTTATCAAATCCACTGATTTTTATTATTGTTTGTTTTTCTACTATAMKYWTWWTTSTMWMWGRRAWWTMMARAWWWRYAYMMKSMYTRAARMMWWKTKGMWGRYYAWRWYRYWWTYSTTTTAAAGCAGCTCTGAATCCAACRCCGYTTAGTTCCAAAGTTTTATTATAACCTTTGCTTGCACCTATAATTGYATTATTTACYAAGCTTCTATTCATTCCCCAAAGACGTTTAGTGTCTTGATTAATTWTTTTGGGTTTTATTAACACTTCTTTTCCATCATTTATTTTGAGATCAAATATTTCTAAATCCATATTTAATGATCTTTTACCTAATGGTCCCTCGACATTTAATATGTTTCCATTTAGAACAACTTTAACTTTTTCAGGAATTGAAATTTTTATTTTACCTATTTTAGACATTAGAATACCTTGCAAATAATTTCTCCACCTACTTTTTGTTTCCTAGCATCAATATCAGTCATAACTCCTTTTGGAGTTGATATAATTGCAATACCAAGTCCRTTATTGATTTTTGGCAAACTTTCTGCTCTTGAAAAAATTCTTCTTCCTGGTTTTGAAACCCTTTGAATTGAACTTATAACAGGATTACCAGAATTATATTTTAAACTAATTTCTAAATAAGGTTTGTTYGACTCTTGAGAAACTTTATAATCAATAATATATCCTTCACTTTTAAGAACTTCCGCAATTTTTACCTTAAATTTTGAMGAAGGTAATTGGACCTTTTTATGATTCCGTAWTTGTGCATTTTTAATTCTTGCTATCATATCTCCTATTGGATCACTTAAACTCATATTTTCCTTYCTACCAACTTGACTTTACCATGCCAGGAATTTTTCCCTCTAATCCTAACTGTCTTAAAGCAATTCTTGATATTTTTAGTTTTCTATAGACACCATGTGGTCGCCCAGTTATTTGACATCTATTTCTTACCCTTGTTTTTGATGAATTACGYGGAAGATTSGATAACTTAAGTTGAGCTTTAAATCTTTCTTCTAACGGTAATTGCTTGTTCATAATTATTTCTTTTARTTTTTTTCTTTTAACAAAAAATCTGTTTGATAATTTTATTCTTTTATTATTTTTGTTTATAGAACTTAACTTTGCCATATTTAATTGCTCCTTTTGTCTCTTAATGGAAAATTTAATTGTTTTAATAATTCRAAACTATCTTCTTTTTTTAAAGATTTAATTACAATTGAAATATCAAGGCCTCTTATTTTTTCTACTTTATCAAAATTTACTTCCGGAAATACTATGTGCTCTTTAATACCAAAAGTATAATTTCCAAATTGATCAAATCCATTTWGTGACAGTCCCCTAAAATCTCTTATTCTTGGAAGAGYTATATTTACTAAACGATCAATAAATTCGTACATTTTGTTTCTTCTTAAAGTAACTTTCAATCCTGCGTTTGTATTTTTTCTTGTTTTAAAATTAGATATGGATTTTTTAAACTTTGTAATTACAGGTTTTTGTCCAGTAATTYTYGCTAGATCTTCTTCACAAGATTTAATTATTTTTGTATCATTTCCATCAAYWYCKMKTCCCANTWTNKCWWMMCAANNTTTYGYWTTYSARKTWCSATNWWMWRRTTTCNGYWRYCYAATTTCTCTTTTAAATTTGGTTGAATTTTTTTAACAAATAATTCYTTAAGCCTTGGTGTCATTATTATTTTTTAGCCTCAACTTTTTTGTTTTTTTGATCAATTAAACTAAGATTAGATATATGCAGAAAATTTTCTTTTGAAATTATTCCACCTTTCTTTTCTTTTGTTGTTTTAACGTGCTTTTTGACCATGTTTATTCCTTTTACTTTTRCCCTATTGTTAGCTCTATCAATYTCAATTACTTCTCCATCTTTATTTTTATCTTTGCCTGTTAAAATTTTTACTTTTGATCGTTTTTTTATCATTTTAAATAACCTCTGGTGCTAAAGAAATTATTTTCATTTGCCCTCTRCTTCTTAATTCTCTTGTAACTGGTCCAAAAATTCTAGTTCCAATAGGTTCACCCTTATCATCAGTTAATACTGCKGCATTGTTATCAAATTTAACTTTCGATCCATCATTTCTGTGAATTCCTTTTTTTACTCTTACTACAACAGCTTTATRCACTGAACCTTTTTTTACTTTACCTCTAGGTATCGCTTCTTTAACAGCTACAACAATAGTATCACCAATACTAGCATATCTTCTTTTTGAACCCCCCAAAACTTTTATACATTCAATTTTTTTTGCTCCACTATTATCTGCTACATACAATTCTGTTTGAACTTGTATCATTTGCTTTCTCCCATAACTTCAAACTTTTTTGTTTTTGAATAAGGCTTGCATTCAATTATTGAAACTTTATCACCGTTTTTGTACTTGTTATTTTCATCGTGCACGCTATATTTTTTTTTTGTTTTAATAATTTTTTTTAGYATTGGGTGTTGATATTTTCTCTCAACCAAAACTGTAATTGTTTTATTTGGCATATCACTTACTACAATTCCTTTTAATAATTTTTTAGKCATTTTGTTTCTCATCAAAGTTAGTTTTTAGTCTGGCAATTGTCCTTTTAGTTTCATTTATTTTAGCTGGACTTTTTAATTGACCGTTTGTTTTTTGAAATCTAAAATTAAATAAATCTTTTTTTAATTTWTCAATATTTTTAWGTATTTCRGTTTTGGTCAATTTTTTTGTTTCTTTCTTTTTCATTTACATTCTTTTTATAAATTTTGTTTTAATTGGCAGTTTGGCAGAAGCTTTATATAATGCTTCTCTTGCTATTTCTTCAGAGACTCCATCAACCTCAAAAAGAATTCTTCCTGGTTTAACTCTACATGCCCAAAATTCAGGTGATCCTTTTCCTTTACCCATTCTTACTTCGATTGGTTTTTTAGAAATTGGGATATTTGGAAACATTCTAGTCCATACTCTTCCTTGTCTTTTCATGTGTCTAGTCAGAGCTACCCTTGCTGCTTCAATTTGTTTTGAAATAACTCTCTCTGGCTGAATAGCTTTTAATCCATATGCTCCATAATTAAGAAAATTACATCTTGAAGCATTGCCATGAATTCTTCCTTTATGAGCTTTTCTGTATTTTGTTCTTGTTGGTTGTAACATAATTATTATTTATTTGTTTCCTGGTTATATTCCTTAGAAAAAATTTCACCTTTATATATCCAAACTTTTACTCCAATYATTCCGTATGTAGTTAATGCTTCTGCTTCAGCATAATCAATATCAGCTCTTAAAGTATGTGAAGGAACACTTCCTTCTCTTAACCACTCCGTTCTTGCTATTTCATTTCCTCCTAATCTACCGCTTATAGCTACTTTAATACCTTTGACACCTAATCTTAAAGCTGATTGCATAGCTCTTTTCATTGCTCTTCTGTAAGAAACTCTTTTTACAAGTTGTTGWGCAATGTTTTCTGCTACTAAATAACTATTTGTTTCGGGTTTCTTTACCTCTTTAATATTTARAACAACTTCATTTRTTGTAAGATTRGATAGTTTRCCTTTTATTTTTTCTATGTCGCTTCCTTTTTTTCCAATTACAAATCCTGGTCTTGAAGTATAAATTGTCACAAAACATTTTTTTGCAGTTCTTTCTATCATAACCTTAGAAACACCAGAGTTTACTACATTTTTTTTAATATATTCTCTTATTTTAAAATCCTCGATTAAGTAGTTTCCAAAATCTTTTTTCTTAGCATACCAAACTGAATCCCATCCTCTATTGATACCTAAYCTTAAACCTACAGGATTAACCTTTTGTCCCATGTTTCTCTTCTTTCATTTTTTCTGATAAAATTATAGTTAAGTTTGAATAAGGTTTTATTATTGGTGAAGCTTTTCCCTTAGCTCGAGCTCTAAATCTCTTCATAACAATTTGTTTTCCACAATAGGCTTCTTTTACAATTAAATTATCGATATCATATTGAAAATTATTCTCAGCATTAGAAACTGCAGAAGAAATAGTTTTTTTAACATCTTTTGAAATTCTTTTGTCCGAAAATGACAAATCTCTAATTGCTATATTTACTTTTTTTCCAACTATAGATTTCACTATTGGTTTCAATTTTCTAGTACTAGATCTAATATTTTTATTTACTGACCTTACTGTTTTTTTATCTATATCTTTATCTTTTAATTTTTTATTCATTATTTCTTATCTTCTTTAACTTYRCTTYCTYCTTTTGCTTTTTTATCTGCTGTAGTATGTCCRRAAAATTGTCTTGTAGGTGMAAATTCYCCAAAYTTATGWCCAACCATATCTTCRGAAAYAGTTATAGRTATAAATTTTTTTCCATTGTRAATTAAAAAACTAATTCCAACAAAATCCGGAATAATAGTAGATTTTCTTGACCAAGTTTTAATAGGTTTTTTATTTGGATCGTTTTTTTGTCTATCAACTTTTTTAATTAAACTTTCTTCTACAAATGGTCCTTTCCAAACTGCTCTAGCCATAATTTACGCTCTTTTCTTCTTTCTTCTTCGAACAATGAACTTTTCTGTTCTCTTGTTATTTCTGGTTTTTAATCCTTTAGCCGATTGACCTTGCGGAGAAACTGGGTGTCTGCCCCCAGCAGACTTACCTTCTCCACCTCCGTGAGGATGATCAACGGGATTCATTRCAACACCTCTTGTGTGTGGTCTTCTTCCTAGCCATCTTGATCTTCCTGCTTTACCAATTTTAATATTTTTTTTATCAGGATTAGATAAAACACCTATTGTTGCCATCGATCTTGAATCTATCTTTCTAACTTCACCAGATGTCATTTTAATTAGAGAGTAATTTCCATCTATCCCTGAGATGGTTACAGATGTTCCTGCTGATCTTGCTATTTTACCACCTGCTCCTGGCTGCAATTCAACATTATGAAYATCAATACCAACTGGAATRTTTTGAAGTGGTAAACAATTTCCAACTTTAATTTCTGCATTTGAACCGTTTTTTATCTTATCTCCAACTTTTATTCCTTGAGGTGCTAAATAGTAAAATTTTTGATTATCTTCAAATTTAACTAACATAATATAACATGTTCTATTTGGATCGTATTCAATTCTTTCTACTTCAGCAAACGTATCAAATTTTCTTCTGTAGAAATCTATTTGCCTATATTTTTGTTTATGACCGCCTCCATGATTTCTTGATGTTATTCTTCCTAAATTATTTCTACCTTTAGAAGCGTTTTTTRCARAAGTAAGTGWYTTATAAGGTTTTCCTTTCCAAAGRCCTGYTCKATCAATTAATATCGTMCCTCTGGTWGATTTTGTATAAGGTTTAAAAGATTTTAAAGCCATAATTAAATTCCTGTTGTTAGGTCAATATTTTG
>NVSV01000014.1:0-14743 GCA_002732835.1 Candidatus Pelagibacter sp. | reverse complement strand
TATTTTATTCTAAATTAAAAGATAAAAATTTAATTTTTTTTAAAAATTTTAATAACTTATTAATTCCTTTTTTATTTATTTTATCTCCAGTTTTAGTTTTGTTTGCAATGGGTTATGATTGGGGAAGATGGGTAAATATCGGTTATGTATTTTCAATAATTAGCTACGTTTACTTGTATAAAAAAAGAAAAATATTTATTTCAGAAAATAAAATACACAATAATAAATTAAATAAAGTAAGCAAAAAAATATTTGTTTTGTTTTTTGTTATTTATTGTTTTGGGTGGAATCCAAAAACAGTAATTACTGGCGATGTAGCTTCTTTTCCAGGCTATAGAATTCCATATAAAGTTTTTAAATTATTGAATCAACAATAGCTAAATTTTATTTAGATAATTTATTTTTCTAACAATTAAAGCAATAATTAATATTATAAAAAATCCTAAAATTGGATAGTAAACATGTTTTGATGTTAAAATATCAAAAAAAGAAGGAGCGATTTCATTTTCATTAATTATTTTTTCAATTCCACTTCCTAAAGTAGTGCCTACAAAAAGTGTTGGCAATATTCCAAAAAAAGTACCAAAAAAATAATTTTTTAATTTTACATTAAATAAAACAGGTAGAATATTAGCTATAGGAAAAGGTATGCCACCAACAAATCTATAAATTAAAAAAAAAATAAATTCATTTTTTTTAAATTTTTCAGAAAGTGAATAAAATTTTTTTGAAAATGTTTCTATTATCAAATCTTTCAAAAAATAACTGGCAAATAAATATAATATGGTCGCTCCAATAGTTAGAGAAAATGTTACAATTAAAGTTCCAAACCATTTGCCAAAAATAAAACCGCCTAATAAAAAGATAGGACTCCCAAATCCTAATAGAAGAACCCAAATAATCGTAAAAAAAATGAATAAAAAAATTGTAAGAAAAAAATCATTTTGTTTAACTTTGAAAATATAATCTCGATTATTTTTTATAAAATCATAGGTAGCTAAATCATTTAATGAAAATTTACTAAAAAAAAACCACAAAAATATAAAAACTATCAATAGATATAATGTTCCCAAGTAAATTTTAATTTTTTTTGCTTTTTCCATATATTTTAACTAACTAAAATTAACTGTACTTTATTACACTTATTTCTTATAACTACCGAAATTTTAACAACAATTTAACTAACTTATTTATGAAAAGAACTTATCAACCAAAAAAAGTAGTAAGGAAAAGAAAACATGGCTTTAGATCAAAAATGAGAACTAAAGGAGGAAGAAAATTATTAGCTAGAAGAAGATTAAAGGGAAGAAAAAGACTTACTGTTTAATGAAGACTAAAATTTCAAGTCTATCAAAAAATGAWGATTTCAAGTCTCTTTTAACTGGGAAGAAAATTACAAATAAATATTTAACAATTTTCTTTAAAAAACTATCTGGTAAAAACAATAAAAAATTAAACATAAGTTTTGTTACACAAAAAAAAATTGGAAATGCAGTTAAAAGAAACAAAATTAAAAGAAGACTAAAAAATATAATGAATGATGCTATAAAAAAAATTTCACTTAACTTTAATTATTCATACCTTGTTATTGCAAAGGACACYGTTCTAAATAATAAATATTCAAATATAAAAAAAACTTTATTTTCGGACTTTGAAAGGATTGAATAGTGAAAATTATTTCATATGCTTTAATTGGTATAATTAAAACTTATAAATTTTTTATTAGCCCTTTTTTAAGTCCATCTTGTCGTTATCTTCCAACTTGCTCTGAATACTTCATTGATTGTTTAAAAATTTACGGACCATTTAAAGGTTTTTATTTTGGAACAAAAAGAATCTTGTCTTGTCACCCAATTAAAATTCTTGGGGGCGGGGAAGGTTTTGATCCTGTAWTTAAGAAAGCAAAGGTRAAAAAATAATGGACAATAAAAATATATTATTTGCAATAAGTTTATCMGCAGCCGTAATTATTCYTTGGACGTTAGTATTTRYACCACCGCCAGAAGAAATAAAACAAAACAAAATTAATCAAGAACAAGTTAAACAAGAACAAGCYCAAAAAAGTTCTGATACTCCTAGTTTAGATCAAAATGAAAATTYTACTAAATTAACACGAAAAGAAGCTTTAACAGAAAATGAAAGAGTTCCATTTGAAAATAATAGTGTAGTTGGATCTATCAGCCTTAAAGGTGCAGCAATAGATGATTTAACTTTTAAAGAATATAATGTTGAACTAAACRGCAATGAAAAAGTTATTCTACTAAATCCAAGAAATGTGGAAGATGGATACTTCATTGAAAGTGGTTTTGTAACTACAAACAAAAATATAGATATTCCTAACTCAAATACTGTTTGGGAAGTTGAAGGAAATAAAAAATTAACTAACAATAGTCCTATAAAATTAACCTGGACCAACTCTCAAGGAATTACATTTGAGAAACATATAAGTTTAGATGACCAATTTTTATTTACGGTAAAACAAAAGATAATCAATTCATCAGATAAAACTTATAATTTCTATTCTTATGGGCAAATCATCAGGAACCGAATCCCCTCTTCTATATCCGGTTTTTATATTTTACATGAGGGCTTTTTATCTGTACTTGATGATCAGTTAATCGAAGAAGATTATGATGATATTCAAGAAAAGAAATTTACTCAAACTGCTCAGGAAGGATTTTTAGGAATTTCTGACAAATTCTGGATTGCATCAGTTATTCCACCTAGAAGTAAAGAGTTTAAAATAACTTTTGATTATAAAAACAAATTTAGAGCTAATTATATATCAACGAAAGGTATAGAGGTTGGTGCAAATGGCTCTATTGAAGAGGAAATTCAAATTATAATTGCCGCTAAAAGAGTAAATGCTATTGATTATTATGCTGAAAGCTTAAACATTAATAAATTTGATTTAGTTATAGATTTCGGAATCTTATATTTTTTAACTAAACCTTTGTGGTTTGCAATAGATTATTTTTTTAAACTGTGCGGAAATTATGGAGTAGCTATTATTTTAATAACAGTCTGTATTAGATTGTTATTCTTTCCTCTCGCCTCATATTCCTTCCGCTCAATGGGGAAGATGAAGCTTCTTCAACCGGAAATGATAAGATTAAAAGAGCTTCATAAGGATGATAAAATGAAGTTGCAACAAGAGATGATGGCGCTTTACAAAAAAGAAAAGGTAAATCCTATGAGTGGCTGCCTACCGATACTCGTGCAGATCCCAGTATTCTTTGCTTTGTATAAAGTGTTGTTTGTAACGATCGAAATGCGTCACCAACCTTTCTTTGGTTGGATTAAAGATTTATCTGACAAGGATCCCACTACTGTTTTTAATCTTTTTGGTTTAATTCCCTGGGATCCACCATCATTTTTAATTATCGGGGCGTGGCCGATCGCTATGGGTCTCAGTATGTATATTCAGCAGAAGCTTAACCCAGCGCCACCAGACCCGATACAAGCCAAGATCTTTAAATTCTTTCCTCTCTTCTTAACCGTAATACTCGCACCTTTTCCTTCAGGTTTGGTGATCTATTGGACTTTTAACAACCTGTTAACTCTAATTCAGCAGTATTATATACAAAGAACAATGACTATTAAAACAACGTAGATGTCATTCTTAAAAGAAGAAGAATTAAAAAATATCTTGCCAATTAATGGTCCATCAGTTGAAGAAGTAAAAAAATACATAGATAAATACAACGATGAATTAATTGTCATAAAATGTGGAGGTAGTGTTCTTATAGATCCAAATCTATTTGATATTTTTATCAAAGATGTAGCGGTCTTGAAAAAAATTGGATTAAGTCCAATTATTGTTCATGGAGGAGGAAAAAGAATTAACAGCAAACTAACTGAATTAAATATTCAAAGTAATTTTATCAAAGGTTTAAGAGTTACCGATGATAAGACTATAAATATTGTAGAAGATGTTTTAATAGAACTTAACAAAGAAATAGTAAACGCTTTAAAAGATCAATCTTGTGAAGCAAAAAGAATTACCTCAAAAGAATATAATATAATTACCGTTAAACCTGAAAATGATGAATTAGGTTTTGTTGGTATACCTACTCATATTAAAGCTGATGTTTTAAAAGAAATTGTTAAAGCTAATGAAGTACCTGTTATTGCACCATTAGGTTTGGATGAAAATAATCAAACTTTTAACATCAATGCAGATTATGCAGTAGCATTTGTGGCCAAAGAACTCAAAGCTAGAAGATTACTTTTAATGACTGGAGTTGAGGGTGTATTGGATAAAAATAAAAAACTAATTTCTGAAATTACACCTAGTATTGCAAAAAAAATGATGGATGAAGATATTATTAGTGGTGGAATGATACCTAAAATTAATACATGTATAGATGCTATAAGTAATGGAGTGAAAGGTGTGGTGATTATAGATGGTAGAAGACATCATAGTATACTTTTTGAATTATTATCTGATAAAGGTGCTGGTACTTTGATAAGAAAATGAAGGAATTTAAAAATATAAAAAATATTATCTTTGATTGTGATGGAGTGCTCTATAAAGACTTAGACGCTGTATTTGGTCAAGTTAGTAAAAGAATGGGTGAATACATTTCTAAAAAATTAAATGTAGATTTAAAAGAAGCAAAAGAACTCCAAAGAACTTATTTTCATCAATATAACACTAGCCTTAATGGATTAATGATACATCACAAAATCAATCCAAATGAATTTCTTAAATATGTGCATGATATAAATTTAGATTTTCTCGAAAAAGATACAGTTTTAAGAGAAGATCTCCTAAATCTTGATGCTAAAAAATTTGTATATACGAATGGTCCGCGTGATCATGTCAAAAATATAACTAAGCATTTAGGTATTGATGACCTGTTTGATGGAATATTTGATATTGTGGATGGACAATTTTTTCCTAAGCCACAAATAGAACCATTTAAAATTCTAATTAAAAAATTTGAAATCAGTCCTGAGGAAACAGTCTTTATTGAAGATATTGCAAAAAACTTATCTCCAGGAAAGGAACTTGGTTTAAAAACCGTTTGGTTAATTAATAATGAATATTGGGGTAAACAAGATTCTGATAAAAACTTTATTGATTTGAAAATAGAGAATCTATCTAGCTTTTTAAAGCAAATTAGATTATTACAAGCTGCATAAAGTCTATGAATGATCTTGAAAAAATTATAAATGATGCTTGGAATAAAAAAGAACAAGTAAATCAAAATTCTGATGAAAAATTAATTAATACAATTAATCAAATAATTGAAGATTTAGATAAGGGAAAGGTTAGAGTTGCTGAAAAAATTAATGGAGAGTGGATTACTCACCAACATATTAAAAAAGCAATAATGCTTAGCTTTAGAATTCATGAAATGGAACCTTTGAAAGGACCCTACTCATCTTGGTTTGATAAAAGCAATTTAGTAAGAGGTAAAACAGCTGGATGGGGTAAAGATGAATTTTTGAAAGCAGGATTTAGAATGGTTCCGAACAGTCCTGTAAGAAAAGGATCTTTTGTTGGAAAAAATGTTGTTTTGATGCCATGCTTTGTAAACATTGGTGCTTATATAGATGAGGGTACAATGATGGATACTTATTCAAGAGCAGGTAGTTGTTCTCAAATTGGAAAAAATTGCCATATATCTGCTGGGTCTGGAGTTGGAGGAGTTTTAGAACCGGCTCAAGCTTTACCAACTATTATAGAAGATCATGTATTCTTAGGAGCTATGTCGGAGGTAGTAGAAGGAGTAATTGTAGGTGAAGGATCGGTATTAAGTATGGGTATGTATATTGGACAATCAACAAAAATTGTTAATAGAAAAACTGGAGAAATTGCTTACGGAAAAATACCTCCATATTCGGTGGTTGTTCCAGGTTCATTGCCTGATAAAAAAAATCCTAACGCTCCATCTTTAAATTGTGCAGTAATTATTAAACAAGTAGATGAAAAAACTAGATCAAAAACTTCAATAAACAATCTATTGAGGGAATAAAATAATGAAAATTTATAATGAATTACAATTAGCTAAAGAGCTAATGAGATTTCCAAGCATCACACCCGTAGATGCTGGAACAATGAATTTTTTAGCAAGAAAATTAAGATCTCTAGGATTTAAATGTAAAATTTTAGAATTTAAATCAAAAAATTCAAAGCCTGTTAAAAATTTATATGCAAGATTAGGAAAATCTAGACCCAATTTTTGTTATGCGGGTCATACAGATGTTGTGCCGCCTGGCAATTTAAATGATTGGACTGTAAATCCATTCAAACCGGCAGTTAAAGGAAATCATTTAATTGGAAGAGGTGCCAATGACATGAAAGCTTCAGTTGCCTGTTTTGTTGCTGCAGTAAGCAAATTTAAAAGCAAAAAATTTAAAGGCTCGATAAGTTTATTAATTACGGGCGATGAAGAGGGTATAGCCATTAATGGAACTAAAAGAGTTGTTGAATATTTAAAAAGAAAAAAAGAAAAAATTGATTTTTGTTTAGTAGGTGAGCCTACCAATCAAAACAAGCTGGGAGAAATGATGAAGATTGGTAGAAGAGGAAGTATAACTGGATATCTAACAGTTCGTGGAGTTCAAGGTCATGTTGCCTATCCACATGATGCCAATAATCCTGCTCCAGTTATGACAAAAATATTAAATCAAATTGAAAATATAAAACTTGATAAAGGAACAAAAAACTTTCAACCATCAAAYCTWGAAATAGTTAAAATRAATATTGAAAATACRGCTGATAACGTTATTCCAGCAGAAGCATCGGCTACTTTTAATATAAGATTTAACAATAAACATTCATCAAGTTCTTTAAAAAAGAAACTAAATAATATTTTTCGAAAAGCTTGTAAAAAAAAAAAGTGTTCTTTTCAAATTTCCTACATGGTATCGGGAGAAGCTTTTATAACAGTTCCCAATAATACAACCAAAATGATTCAAAATATCATTAAAAAGATAACTAAAATAAAACCAAAATTATCAACATCAGGTGGTACATCAGATGCAAGATTTATAAGAAAAATATCTCCATGTGTTGAATTTGGTTTAGTTGGAAAAACCATGCATAAAATTGATGAAGCTGTTTCTGTTTCAGATCTTAAAAGATTAACTAATATATATAAAACTATTTTAGAAAATTATTTTGAGTGAAAACAGGAATTATAACTACTGATACTTATTCAAATCATAATACAGGACYAGGACACCCTGAAAATGCTGATAGGGTTTCTGTGGTAATTGAAAATTTAAAAATAATTAAAAATAAAAATTTTGTTTGGAAAAAACCTAACAAATTCGATGCTAAATATTTAAAAATTACACATAATTCCAGCTATGTAAGTGAAGTAGAAAAATCTTTTCCAAAAAAAGGATTATTTTTTCTGGATGGAGACACAATTGTATCACCCGGTAGCAAGGAAGCTTCATCTGATGCTGTAGGCTCTATTATTACTGCAATTGAAGGAGTTCAGAATAAAGAATTTCAAAATGCTTTTTGTGCAGTTCGACCCCCAGGACATCATGCAGAAAAAAATAAAGCTATGGGTTTTTGTATTTATAACAATGTAGCAGTGGGTGCTAATTATTTATTAGAAAAATATAAATTAAATAAAATAGCTATTATTGATTTTGATGTTCATCACGGAAATGGAACACAGGACATTTTTTATGATAATGAAAAAGTTTTATACATATCCACTCATCAATATCCTTTTTATCCGGGAACAGGAGGAAATAACGAAAAAGGCAAATATAACAATGTTTTAAATATTCCATTACCAGCTGGAACGAACTCGGAAGAATATTTAAATGCTTATGAGCATGTATTAAATAAATTAAAAGAATTTAAACCAGAGTTTGTACTTTTTTCTGCAGGATTTGATGCTCATAAAAATGATCCGCTAGCTCAACTACATCTAAGATCTGAAGATTTTTATGAACTAACAAAAAGAACTCTTATTTCAGTAGAATCAAGCTGTAATGGAAATGTTGTTTCAATTTTGGAAGGCGGATATGATTTAAACGCATTAAAAGAAAGCACAGAAATGCATCTTAATGCACTTTTAGAACATAATAATTAATGATATGTTAAAAACATCATGAACATAGTAACGGATATATTTTTACCAATAGCCCTAGCATTTATTATGTTTGCTCTAGGTCTRGGGTTAACTGGGACAGATTTTTTAAGAGTTATAAAGCAACCAAAAGATTTTTTTGTTGGGGCAATCAGTCAAATTATTTTACTTCCGGTTATTGCATTTGTTTTAGTTAAAATTTGGCCAATTTCACCTGAGCTTGCAATTGGTGTTATGATTATTGCTGCGGCACCCGGAGGAGTAACTTCCAATATACTGACTTCTTTTGCAAGAGGAGATGTTGCTCTTTCAATTTCTCTTACTGCAATTATAAGTCTGTTAAGTGTTATAACRGTACCTTTTATTATTGTAACTTCCTTAGGATTATTGGGATCAGAAAATGTATCACAAAATATTTCATTAACTAGTATGGCTATCAGTATGTTTTTAATTGTAACAGTTCCTGTAATTATCGGAATGATATTTAGAAGATTTGCATCAAATACTGCAATAAATTTTGAACCAATTGCGAAAAAAATTTCTGTAGTATTGTTTATAATTGTCTTGCTTGGAGCCATTTTAGCAGAGAAAGATAATATTGTTTCTTATTTTGCTGATGCTGGACTTATAACATTTGTATTAAATGTTCTAATGATGGTCGTTGCTTTTTATGTTGCAAAATTATTTGGAACTGGAAATGCACAAAAAAAATGTATTGCTATAGAATGCGGATTRCAGAATGGTACTCTTGCAATTTTCGTTGGCACAACWTTATTTGGTGGYGGRGCATTTGTAATACCTGCAGCTACTTATAGTTTAATAATGTTTGTAACTTCTTTAATTTTTGTATTTTTTGTAAGAAATACTAATAATTAACTTTTAATAAATAAAGACCATGAGCAGGAGCGGGAGGGGCACAGAGTTTTCTGTTTTTTGATTTAAATACACTTTCAAATTTTTTTAAACTCCATTTTTTTTCACCTAAATATTTTAAACATCCAACCATAGATCTAACTTGATTTCTTAGAAAAGATTTAGATTTAAATTGAATTGTAATTTTTTCATTTAATCTTTTAACTTTAATTTTTTTTAATGTTCTAATTGGGCTTTTGGAATAACAATTAGAGGCTCTAAAAGTTGAAAAATCATAAGTTCCAGACAATTTTTTTGTACCTTTTTTAATCATTTCTAAATCTAATTTTTTCCTGATATGCCAAGCTCTATTTCTTTCAATGGATGGTGRAGCAAGTCTATTAATAATAACATATTCATAAATTCTCTCCTTTGCTGAATATCGTGCGTTAAAATTTGAATTTCTTTTTTTTAATGTTGTAATAGAAATTTGTTTTTTGTTTAAAAAAAAGTTCAAAGATTTTATAAATTTATCTGAATTAATTATTTTTTTTTCGCATTCAAAATGAGCTGATTGTCCCCGAGCATGAACCCCAGCATCAGTTCTTCCTGARCCAACTAGAGATACTTCCTTTTTTACAATCTTTGAAATAACCGATTGAACAAATTTTTGAACTGAGTTTCCCTTTTTTTGAATTTGCCAACCAATAAAATTTGTTCCAACATATTCAATACAAATTTGATACCTATGCATAATTTARGTCTGAACCCTTTTTTATTTGAGTACCAAGCATAAATTCGTTTATTTTTTGAATTTTTTTCCCCTCRCGTTGTATTTCCAAAACTTTTATTGAATTTTTACCACAACCAATTTCAAAATTTTCACTTAAAATTTTACCTGGATTCCCATTGGCATCAGATAGTTCAGCCTTTAAAATTTTATATCTTTCATTATTATATAWAAACCAAGCACCTGGAGTTGGATATAATCCATTTATTTTTCCTATTATTTTTTTAGCACTTTCATTCCAWGAAATTTTACCTTCAGATTTTTCAATTTTTTTTGCATAGGTAGCTTTATCATGCAGTTGTTCTTTAAATTCAGCTTTATTTTCAAATATATTAKCAATATTATCTAATATTTTTTCTGCGGCTAATTTGGA
Organism: Candidatus Pelagibacter sp.; assembly: GCA_002732835.1. GTDB lineage: Bacteria > Pseudomonadota > Alphaproteobacteria > Pelagibacterales > Pelagibacteraceae > Pelagibacter. Next base: position 4,662 of record NVSV01000014.1, on the reverse strand, counting down.
TAATCTATTTGYAAGTTYCTCGTTGTTTTCATTATCTAATATCTTTATAGGATATTTGTTGCAAACAGGTCCCGAGTCCAAATTTTCATTCATTTTCATAATTGAAATACCTGTTTCTAATTCGCCTGCCATTATTGATCTCTGAATAGGGGCAGCTCCGCGCCACTTTGGGAGCAAAGATGCATGTATATTTATAAATCCATACTTACTAAGTTCCAAAATTTCCTTAGGTATAATTTGTCCATAAGCAACTACAATTCCTAAATCAATATTTAATTTTTTTAAAAAGTTTTTTTCTTCTTGATTATTCTTAAGTGTATGAGGAGTTCTAAATTCTAAATTAATTGTTTCCGATAAAAATTGTACAGGTGATTTTTGTATTTTATGACCTCGATTAGATTTTTGTGGAGGTTGTGTATAAACTAAAGAAACTGGATAACCATTTTGGTATAATGATTTTAGTATGGATACAGCAAAATTGGGAGTACCCATAAATACAATTTTTTTGCTCATTAAAATTAAACAACAATTCTTTCTGATTTTCCTTTTTGTTTAGATAGTTTTTTTATAATCATTGTTTTTTTTAATTTAGATAAATAATCAATAAATAAAATACCTTCTAAATGATCAATTTCATGTTGAATACATGTAGCTAATAGCCCCTCTGCTTTAAGCAATTGAGGTTGGCCAAAATAATCTAAATATTTTACATGACATTCTTTTGGACGATTTATTTCTGCAAATTGATTAGGAACTGACAAACAGCCTTCTTCATAAATAATGTCTTCGTCTGCTTTCCAAACAATTTCAGGATTAATAAAATKTAAAGGATTTTTATTTTCTTTTTYTCTACTTATATCCATTATAATAATTCTTTTTGGTATACCTATTTGTATTGCTGCAAGTCCAATTCCAGGTGCTGCATACATCGTTTCAAGCATATCATCCATCAATTTTTGCTCCTCCTCTCCAACATGATCTACTGGATTTGATATCTGTCTTAAAATCTTATTTGGTTCCGTAAGAATAGTTTTAATAGCCATTATTTAATTTTATTACAATTTTTAAACTTTTAAAGGAAGAACTTTTAAAAGAATATTGTTTCTAATCGAATCAATATTCAACCGATTCAAAGCATCAACCATAAAATATATAGTATCTGAACCAAGATTTATAAACTCATCTTCTCCAAGAATTTCCACAAATCTGAGTAAAACTAAGCCAATCTCATTATTATTGATCAATAATTGTAAATCTGTTGGGATATCTGACTGATTAAATTGAAATAATTTTAGATATTTTTTAGAAATTTTAACTCCATCGGACTGTAAAGACTCTAAAAGCATTAAATCTTTTGTTGAAACAAAGTAKTTTTTATTTTTTTTAATACTTTTTATTAAATCATTCGTATCTTTTTCAACTTTTTTAATATTATAACTTTCTTTAAAATAATTTAATAATTTTGATTGATAAATTATTTTATTATTTATTTTAATTTTGGATTTTTTTGGATTTTGATTAATTAAATTTTTTGTATARAAAGTAGWATAATTTGAAGGTATATCTTCGACATTTATCTTGCCTAACATTTTCGATAGYTCTTTTTTAAAAGCATTTTCAATATTTTCGCTGACAAATGAATCTTTTAATTTAGAAGATAAATCTAATATTTGTTCTGGATCTTTTGTTAATAATAATCTTTGATAAAGAAGTGCTCTTCCTTGAACTGTTGGTAAAAGTTTATAAGTATCTTTGACACTTAAAAGTTGATTAATGGTAAATTGAAATCTTTTATATAAATCTAATAATTCCTTTTCACTATAGTTTCCTTCATGAGTTGCTTGTTCAATAAGTGATAGTTTCTCTATATCTTCCAAATCTATTTCGTCAATATTCTCTAATAAATTCGAAGATGAAAGATATCTCCAAATAATTTTTGATGTATTTTTGCTGGGYATATATTGAAACTGAGGATTRGTTCTGTGAGATAAATGAAAATCTAAAATATTTTTTTCAGATATTTGTTTCTCATCATCTGAAGTGTAACCCATTATAAAATTGTATTTTTTTTCAAAAAATTCATCATTAAAATCTAATTCTTTCATTAGATCAAATTGAAGTTGRGCTTCTTCCGTTCTGTTTTCATTAATTAGACAATAAATTTTAAATTTTGTTAGATAATCATCATTTAGCMAATTAATTTCATTGAATATACTACAAGCATTTTCTAAATCGGAATTTGAAAGATATTCTTCAACATAATATCTTAATAACTTTGAGTTATTCGAATTATTTTGATTTTTTAACAAATACAATTTAATCAGTTCTAAATTRCCATTTTGAATCAAATAATCTGTTTTATAATTTAAAAATTTATCTTCACTAATATTCTTTTTTGGAAWGTAAGAATTGGTGAGTAAGGCAATATCTAAAATTTCTTTTGCATCATTCGACAATTTAATTTTATTTATTCTCTTAAATATTGATACAATCTCATTGCCATCCGAATTAAACCACATGTCTATTGTTAATCCGTTTTCAGCAGGATCGTAAAGACCGGCTAAATTTATATTGTTAGAATTAAGTTTGTTTCCTTTTACAATTTCAAATTCATTACTTTGATTAGTTTGTATTTGAATTGTTGAATTAACAGAAATATCATTATCTTGTAAAATAATTTCCGATTTATTCTCTTCAAGTTTTTTTTCTAAATTCCAAATATCAACTGGTTCATCTTCGGCTGCTACAAAACTATTTAATAAAATAAATAGGATGATAAAAATTGATAAATAATTTTTATTTAACAATTTTGAAATTTTCATTRGGGATTACTTTTTCAATTTTTTTAGTTGGTGATGGAAAATCAATTCTATCAATAAAAACAACAGCYATTAGCAATATTAAACAAATCAAAATAATTTTRRTTAATAATTTAATYATAGCGCTTGTGCTACCAACTCTTGTTTTTTTTTCAAATTGCATATACCGTTAAATAATTTCAAATTAAGACATATTTGTGTTTTTTCAATAAAGAACATATGAAATCAGATAAAAATCTTGTTTTGCTAGGCATGATGGGTTCTGGAAAATCAATAATCGGATACCTATTGTCCAAAAATTTAAATATAGAATTTATGGATGTAGRTGAAATTATTGAGAAAGAAGAAGGATGCAAAATATCAGAAATTTTTGAAAAAAGGGGGGAAATTAAATTTAGAAAAATAGAGGAAAAAGTTACTCTTAAATTACTTGAATCAAACAAAAAAATTATTTCTTTAGGAGGCGGTGGATTTATCAATGATAATATAAGAAATGAAGTTTTATTAAATCATATTTCTTTTTGGTTGAATTGGGATAATACAACTTTAATTAATCGTATAAAAAGGAGTAAAAAACGACCTATCGCATTTAATTCAACCGAAAATGAAATAAAAAAATTAATTTCTGAGCGATCAAAAATATATTCAATAGCAAATTATAAAATAAACTGTGAAAAATTTTCTAAAAATGAGATAGTAAAAAAAATTTTGGATATTTATGAAAAAAATTAAATTGGTGGTTAAAACAATTTCTAAGAACTATCCAATTATTATTGGATCTAATATTATAAAAAATATATCAAGTATTATTCAATCAAATAATATTAAATTTAATAAATGTTTAATTGTTGCTGATAAAAAAGTACCRAAAAAAAATTTATCAATATTAAAAAAYAAAATTTCATGTAAAACAAAATCCATTCACTTATTTAATYCTAGTGAAARAAATAAAAACCAAGAAAGTGTAAATAAAATTTTAGATAAACTTTTAGTAAATAATTTTAATAGAGGTGACTGCATTATTTCTTTTGGAGGAGGAATAACAGGAGATATCACAGGTTTTGCAGCAAGTATATTCAAAAGAGGTATAAAATTTATTAACATCCCTACAACCTTGCTTGCGCAAGTAGATTCTTCAATTGGAGGGAAAACTGGAATTAACAATAAGTATGGAAAAAATTTAGTTGGTTCATTTTTTCAACCTGATCTGGTTGTTTCTGACATAAATTTATTAAAAACCTTACCTAAAAGAGAAATTGTATGTGGGTATGGTGAAATTTTWAAACATTCGCTWATTGCTAATAAAAAAATATTTAATTACCTAGATAAAAATAAATTTAAAGTTTTAAATTTACAAAGCCCCTATATAGAGAAAGCAATAGCTGACTGCTGTAAGATTAAAAAAACGATAGTGCAACAAGATGAGAAAGAAAAAAACCTAAGAAAAGTTTTAAATTTAGGTCATACTTTTGCCCATGCATATGAAGCTGCAYTAGGATATTCAAAAAAACTAAATCATGGTGAAGCAGTGATTTTAGGAATAAAAAGCGCTGCTAAATTTAGTATGGAAAATAAATTCTTAACAAAAAAAAAATACAATAAAATTCAATCACATATTAATCACTTAAATTTACCCAATAATTTAAATAAATTTTTTAGTAAAAAAAATATTAATTTAATTTTAAATTTTATGAAATCAGATAAGAAAAATAACTCAGAAGATATTAATCTGATATTATTAAAAGATATAGGCAAACCTATAATAAATATAAATACTAATGGAGTTTTTGTAAAAGATGTTATTGCTGCAAAAGATATATCTAAATATTTAAATAAGGAAATT
>NVSV01000013.1:0-15313 GCA_002732835.1 Candidatus Pelagibacter sp. | reverse complement strand
TAGCAATTTTTGCTTATAAATCTTTTAAAAAAATTAAAGAATCAAAAGTTTTTATTGATCCAAATTTGTTATTAGCTAACGTTTCTATGAAAAAATATAGAAAGAATTAAATAAGTGGCAAATAAGARTTCATTATTAAAAYWAATTAAATTAGTTTATATTTAAAATGTGGAAATTAAACTTAACGATAAGTATAAATTAGAAAGTGGAATTCGGTTTCTAACCGGCTCTCAAGCCTTAGTTAGACTGCCTATAGTACAAATTAGAAAAGATAATAGAAATAATATAAATACAGCATGTTATATATCAGGATATAGGGGATCTCCACTAGGAGGGTATGATCAACAAATTCTAAAAAATATTGATTATTTAAAAAATCAAAATATCCATTTTCAACCAGGCATTAACGAGGAACTTGCGGCAACATCCTTGTGGGGAACTCAGCAATCTAATTTAAGAGGTGAGGGAAAATTTGATGGAGTTTTTGGAATTTGGTACGGAAAAGGACCGGGAGTTGATAGAGCTGGAGACGCTTTAAAACACGTCAACCTAGCAGGAACATCAAAATACGGAGGTGTTCTTGCGCTAATGGGTGACGATCATATTTGTGAGTCTTCTACCACTTCACATCAAAGTGAATTTGCAATGATAGATGCGATGATACCTTTTTTTAATCCAGGTGGAGTACAGGAAATTTTAGATTACGGATCGTATGGAATTCATCTATCAAGACAAAGTGGATGTTGGATAGGCATTAAATGTGTTCACGATAATGTTAGCTCAGGAGCTACGGTAGATTTAGAYGAAAATAGACTTTTTATAAAAGATGTATCTAATGAATTTTATCCGGAAGATGGTTTAAACATTCGACTAAATGATACTCCTCAAGCTAAAGAACATCGTCTGCATTATCACAAAATTAAATTTGTAAAAGAGTTTTGTAAAGTTAATGAGCTTAATCAAATAATATATGACTCTTCCAATGCAAAAGTGGGAATTGTTAGTACTGGCAAATCATATCTAGATACAAAATYCGCATTAGAAAAGATTGGAATAGATGAAAATTTAGCAAAAGAAATTGGAATTAAACTTCTGAAAATAGCTATGCCTTGGCCCTTAGAGGATAATATCATTCATAAATTCTCAGCAGGTTTRGAAAAGATTATAGTAGTAGAGGAAAAAAGATCTTTGATCGAAACTCAAATAAAGGAAATATTATTTAATACTAATAGAAATATAAAAGTTGTTGGCAAATTAGATGAAGATAATGAGGACTTATTTATTTCTTCTGGAGCTTTGGATCCTGGGGAAATAGCTATTAAATTATATAAAAATATTAAGAAATACTATCCATCCGACAAAATTAAAAAAAAAGTAGATGTTCTTGATAATTTAATTCAGCAAAACAGAAATTTACTTAATGTTAAACGAATTCCTTATTTTTGTTCAGGCTGCCCACAYAATACATCAACAAAAATTCCTGAAAACACTAGAGCCATAACCGGTATTAGTTGTGCCTATTTGGTTCAACATATGGAAAGAAATAATGAAGGATTTACTCAAATGGGTGCTGAGGGAGCCAGTTGGGTAGGAGAGTCAGTTTTTAGTAATACTGATCATGTATTTCAGAATATGGGAGATGGCACCTATATCCATTCAGGAATACTTTCGATTAGGCATGCTGTTGCCGCTAAAACTAAAATGACATTTAAAATTTTATACAACGATGCTGTGGCGCTAACAGGAGGTCAAGCTCTTGATGGATTGCCAACAGTRGCCCAAATGTCAAGACAACTTGAAGCAGAAGGAGTCAAAGAAATAGCGATTGTTACTGATGAGCCAGATAAGTACAATTCAAATGAAAACTTTTCAAAAAATTCAAAAGTATATGATAGAAAAGAACTAATTAACGTTCAAATAAATCTTAGCAAAATTAATRATACTACTGCAATAATATATGATCAGACATGTGCTGCAGAAAAAAGACGTAGGATAAAAAAATCATTATTACCAGAACCTAATAAAAAAATATTTATAAACGAAAAAGTATGCGAAGGATGCGGAGATTGTGGCATACAATCAAATTGTGTTTCGATCATACCGGTAGAAACAGAATATGGAAGGAAAAGACAAATTGATCAATCGAATTGTAATAAAGATTATTCATGTGTTGATGGTTTTTGTCCTAGTTTTGTATCAGTAGAAGGAGATGTAAGAATAAAAAAGAATTACAATAATGAATTATTAAAAAAAATAAAYTCAAGTATTTCTGCTCCTACATTGCCTGAAATTAATAAATCATATGGGATTATGATTGCTGGAATTGGTGGCACTGGAGTTGTAACAATCGGGGCTATATTAGCTACAGCTGCGCAAATAGATGATAAAGGTTCGGGAGTACTTGATATGACAGGCCTTGCTCAAAAAGGTGGATCTGTAAAAAGTTTTTTGAGAATTTTTAAAGATCCAAAAGAAATTAGCACAATAAGACTCTCATACGGAGATACCAATTTGTTAATGGGCTTTGATTTACTAGTTGCTAATGATGATGAAGTGTTAAAAACACTAGACAAACAAACAACAAAATCAATTATTAATTCTGATGAAGTAATGACGGGAGAATTTACAAGAGATAAAAATTTTTCTCTACCATTTGATGAAATGAAAGAAAATTTGATCCACATTATTGGAGAAAATAATACAAATTTTATTCCTTCAAATACAATTACAAGTAAAATTTTGGGAGACTCTATTTTATCCAATATGTTTATCGTGGGAAATGCTTATCAATCTGGATTACTTCCYATTAATGCAAAAGCTATCGAACAGGCTATTCAATTAAATGGAGTTAGCATTGAACAAAATATTAGTGCTTTTAGACTAGGAAGACATTCGGTAAATATGAAAAAAGAAATATTAGATATCATTTATGATAAAAATAAAGTTTTAACAAGTTTTGATGAAAAATATAAAGATAGATTTGATTTTCTTATTGAATATCAAAATGAAAAATATGCTCAMGAATATAAAAAATTAGTTGGTTATGCTAAAAATTGTGAACAAAAAATTGACAAAGGTAAGAATTTTTCTAAGGCAGTTGCAATTAACTATTTTAAATTAATGTCATATAAAGATGAATATGAAGTTGCAAGATTATATTCCAACAATGAATTTATTAACAAAATTAACCAATCTTTTGAAGGTAATTTTAAAATTAATTTTTATTTAGCCCCTCCAATTTTTTCCAAAAAAGATAAAATTACTGGCAATCCTTTAAAAACTAAATTTGGTCCGTGGGTRATGACTTTGTTTAAAATTATTAGAAAGTTTAAGTTTTTAAGAGGTACTTTTTTCGATCCATTTGGATATTTGTCAGAAAGAAAAAGTGAAAGAAAATTAATTGAAGATTACAAAAATTGTATTTTAGACATTGGAAAAAAATTAAGCAAAGATAACTACGATATTGCTGTTGATATTGCATCTGCACCAGATCAGATTAGAGGTTTCGGATATGTTAAAGAAAAAAATATAAAAATAGCTGAAGATTGCCAAAGYAATTTAATAGCAACATTTAATGAATCAAAATAATAAAATTTATCTAGCGTCTATTTACTTATTTGGTGCAACACTTTTCTGGGCCGGAAATTTTATTGTTGGTAAAATTGCAAGCATAAACGAAATTCCACCTATTTCTTTAAATTTTTATAGGTGGTYTCTTGCATGGTTAATATTACTTCCTTTTACTTTTAAGGAATTGATAAAAAAAAAGGATTATATTTTAAATAATATTGGACTTTTTATAATTATGGGAATTACAGCAGTAACTGTTTTTAACTCAGCCCTTTTTTACTCATTAAAATTTACTCAGGTAATAAGTGGTGTTTTGATGATTTCCACAGTTCCAGTAATGATTATTTTTATTTCATCATTATTAAAAATAGAGAAGACAAATATTTTTCAAATTATTGGAGTTGGACTTTCTTTAACAGGTGTTTTATTTATTATAACAAAGGCAGATATCGACATATTAAAAAATTTAGATTTTAATAGAGGAGATTTGACAATGGTGATTGCCATGCTTTCTTGGGCCACATATTCTGCACTATTWAAGAAANAARAAATWTGAKTTATCACAAATTTCTCTTTTACAAGTAGTCATTAGTTTTGGAGTGGTTTTTTTAATTCCGCTTTATTTTATTGATATCAATATGGGCAATTTAATCAAATTAGAAAAACCCTTTTTTTTAACTTTGACTTATGTTGTTTTGTTTCCTGGTCTTGCTTCGTTTTTTTTTTGGATCAAAGGTGTAGCTTTGATTGGAGCAAATCGTGCTGGAGTATTTTTACATTTAATGCCAATATTAGGAGCAGTTATGGCAATGATAATATTTAATGAAAAAATTATGTTTTATCATTTTTTAGGAGCTGTATTTATTGTTGCAGGCATAACATTGTCAAATAAGAAATTAGTAAATGCTTAAAGTTGCAATTTTGGACGATTATCAAAATGTTTCACAAGAATTTGTGGATTTAAAAAAGCTTTCAAATATTTATGAAATAGAAATATTCAGCGAACCATTCAGTAATGAAGMTGATGCAATTAAACAATTAAAAGATTTTGAAGCTTTATTAATTATGAGAGAGAGAACAAAAATCACAGAAAATTTAATTAATAATCTTAAAAAACTTAAGTATTTGATTACTAGTGGCATGCGCAATAAAGCAATAGATCTTGAAGCGGCTAAAAAAAGAAAAATTATTGTTACTGGTACAGAAATTAATGTTAATCCTACGAGCGAATTAACATGGGCATTAATTTTAGGATTGGCTCGGAATATTAAGCCCGAAATAGATAATATGTTTCAAGGTTATTGGCAAACAACAGTTGGTGTAGAGTTAAAAGGAAAAATTCTTGGATTAATTGGATTAGGAAGAGTTGGCTCACAAGTGGCAAAAATTGCYAAAGCATTTGGTATGGAAGTTATAGCATGGAGTGAAAATTTAAATTTGGATAGATGTAAAGAATTAGATGTTTTGCCGTCTAACAAAGAAGATTTATTACAARATTCTGATTTTATATCCATTCACGTTCAAGGAGGAGAAAGATACAAAAATTTAATTCAATTAAAAGAATTTGATATGATGAAAAAAACAGCTTTTTTAATTAATACTTCAAGAGGACCAATAATTAATGAAGATGATTTAATTATTGCTCTTTCAACGAATGTTATTGCGGGTGCTGGAATTGATGTTTATGAAAAAGAACCTTTGCCAGTAAGTCATAAATTAAGATTTATTCCWAACGCACTTTTATTACCACATATTGGCTATGTAACTKTTGAAAATTATTCTATTTTTTATACTCAAATGATAGAAAATTTGGAAGCTTGTGTAGCAGGGAAACCAATTCGAATTATTGAATAATTTTATGAAAAAAAATAATCCAAATTTAACAAATGAACAAAAATCAGTTTTATTTGAAGAAGGAACTGAACCATCTGGTTCAAGTGAGTTAAATAATGAAAAGCGCGAAGGTAGCTATCACTGTGMAAATTGTGGCATAAAACTATTTGAGTCCAATACAAAATACGAAAGTGGTTCTGGRTGGCCKTCTTTTTTTMAATCSTTACCWGAYGTRTTTGAAACWAAAACAGATYATYTKTTAGGATAYGCWAGRACWGARTAYCATTGYAARAATTGYGGARGTCATCATGGACATATYTTTGMTGATGGYCCWSARCCWACAGGMAAAAGATATTGTAATAAYGGTGTTTGTTTAGTTTTTAAAGAAAAAGCCTGAGCTTTTTTATTTTAGTAAATTTTCTAATTTATTTTCTTTTTCTAATGCTCTCAATTCCTCATAACCACCAACATGATGATTABCGAAAAAAATTTGTGGAATTGTTCTTTTACCGTTAGACTTRCTTAACATTTCATGCATTTTGCCTTCTTCAATTGCAATGTTTATTTCTTTGTATGGAATATTATTTCTATTTAATAATCTTTTTGCTGCATCACAAAAGYTACACATTGGACCCATATAAACGGTAACATTTTTCATACTCTATATATAATCACTTTTTCTAATTTTTCTTCTTAATTTTTTTTCCTATATAATTTTTAACTCCAAGCCCTGAATTTCGTTTTTTTGATATCCTCGAAAATTACCTTATTTACCCAAACCACATAAATGACCCATTTTGGACTATTNGGANCAGACTAGGARTWTTTGTCGCGGTTAAAGAAAYTAATGCTTTTTTCATTATAATTTCAGTAAATTCTAAAAAAATGATTAATGCAATTTTTWTAGGGYATGATAATATGTAGYTTGGATAGTCCTATCTAGCCATCTTTAGCTCCCGGTTTTTTAGGGCTATCTNCAAAAAATGTTTCCCTTAGAATATTTTCTRATTTTGCTTGTTTTGTTYATTTCACCAGGCACACCAAGAATTTTAATTATTTCATATTCAATGAACTATGGTGTTAAAAATTGTATTTGGACATCACTCGGAGATATTTCAGCWAATTTTATTCAGGGGACTCTTGTTATTTTTGTTATAGGAAGTTTCTTTTCTRACAATTCAACTTATTTAAATGTATTTAAATGGATTGGAATAATTTATTTAGTGTACYTAGCCTATGATATTTATAAAAGCAGRCCAGAAAAYATTAATTCAAACRAACATTATGGAAAAAGCATCTTTTCTTTTGTTAAAGATGGTTTTTTGGTAGCAGGAACAAGCCCTAAAGCATGGTTATTTTTTACAACAATCTTTCCAACATTTATTGATTTTAATTCAAACTACGTAGTTCAATTTATTATTTTAATTATARCTTATATGGTCTTGGATTTTGCAACGTTAATTGGTTATGCAATTCTTGCAAATAAAGCAATCGTTTGGATAAAAGCAAATCCAAAAATAATTAATACAATTTCTGCGTGTGCATTAATTGCAATTGCAGTTTATATTGCTGTCACTCAGACATATTAATTATTGATCYACRTCMATAGTTTTTCATTAGAAACNAAAAACATCATTTATRTAATTTCATAATATTGTTTTTGCTGACAATAAGTAGTTTAATATGACTTTAATTAATTAATTAATAGAAGGAGAAATAAATGARAGTAAAAAATTTGATCATTACATTTGTTTCTGCAATTGCACTTTTTTTATCAACTTCGACAATCTCATTAGCAAAAGTTGTTGGAGACAAGATTATTTTAGGTGCGGCTGTTTCATTAACTGGAAAGTATTCAACTAACGGTAAACATACCCAAAATGGATATAACTTAGCTGTAGATAGAATTAACAGCATGGGYGGTGTTAAAGTTGGTGGAAAAACTTACAAATTTGACATTATTTATTACGATGATGAATCAAATTCCGGAAGAGCAGCTCAACTTGCAGAAAGATTAATTAAACAAGATGGTGTACATTATATGCTTGGACCKTACAGTTCWGGATTAACAAAAGCCATTGCDCCAATAACTGAGGAAAAYAAAATTCCTATGGTTGAAGCAAATGGTGCATCWAGATCATTRTTTACTAAAGGATAYAAATATTTRTTTGCAGTAYTKTCWCCTGCWAACCAATATCTWGAAGTAGCWATYGATYTWGCDGTTGARAAAAATGGTGGTAARSSAGTTAATATHGCTATGGCATTTGAACAAGATGCTTTYTCACAAGACGTGAGATTGGGTATTGTTGATGCAGCAAAAAGAACTGGATCAAAAATCATAATCGATGACAAATTACCAAAAGAACTAAACGATATGGCAGCAACCTTGGCTAAGGTAAAAGCTACTAAGCCAGATGTGCTAGTTATATCAGGYCACTCAAAAGGAGCTTTAACTGCAATCAGACAAATATCTGAAATGAAAGTTGATGTTCCAATGTTAGCAATGACACACTGTGACGCTTCTAAACTTGCTAAGCAACATGGTAGAAAGKCAGAATATGCATTGTGCGCAGCTCAATGGCACAAAGAGCTATCTTATAGCGATAAGTATTTTGGCAATGGTATAAAGTACGATAAAGACTTTAATGACGCGTATGGATACGCACCTCCTTATCAAGCAGCAGAATCTTCTGCAGCATTATTAGTTTGGAAAGATGCATTTGAAAGAGCAAATTCTCTAGATAAAGAAAAAGTAAGAGACGCGCTTGCAACTACTGATATGGAAACTTTCTATGGAAAAGTTAAATTTGGTTCTGGTGGACAAAATACTGCTAAGCCAATGGTATTATTCCAAGTTAGATGCGAAGGAGACACTTGTGCTAATAGATTAGTAGCACCAACAAAAGTRGCTTCTCATAAATTAGTACATCCARTTCCTAAGTGGTCTGAAAGATAAAAAATAATATATTATGCCCCCTAATTTCTAGGGGGCATTTTTTTTAAACTCTATGGATTTATTAATTTTTAAAATTCCAATTTTAATGGTCCAAGCATCCATGGATGGTATTTTGCTTGGAATTCTTTTTGCTCTTATTGCATACGGTATGGCACTTCAGTGGGGGGTAATGAATATTATTAACATTGCTCAGGGCGAATTAGTTATCATGGGTGGTTACATTGCATATTTTATGTACGTGGTTGGAATTCATCCTGCTTTTGGTGTGATTGTTTCACCAATTATAATGTATTTTATAGGTGTAGGTTTATATAAATTAGTGATTAATAAAGTTGTTGATAGAGATTTGTTCATTTCAATTTTGGCAACATTTGGAATAAGCATTTTAACTCAACAATTAATGAATTTTATATTTGGTTCTGATGTTGTTGTTGCTCAATCTAATTTTGGAACAACAATGTTGTTTGATAATTCAGTAACATTACCAAATTCAAAAATATTTTCTGCAGTTGTAAGTGTTGTTTTTGCTATTGTTTTAGTAATGTACATGAAAAAATCTAAATTAGGTCGTGCAATTAGAGCAACKGCKCAAAATGCAAGAGCCGCWAAGATTTTAGGAGTTGATACAGAAAAAGTTTATGCAGCCACTTTTGGCATAAATGCTGCACTTTGTGGTGTAGCAGGATCACTTATTGCAATCACTTTTACATTACATCCTTAYGTKGGRYTACCTTAYACRGTTAGATCTTTYATGATTGTAATTRTWGCAGGACTTGGAAATCTGCCTGSTGTTGCAATATCAGGMATGGGCCTCGGTGTTTTTGAAGAATTTGCAGATTATATTTTAGGAACGGAATTTAGAATTGGMGCAGTATTTTTATTACTTGTTTTAATTTTAGTTTACAGACGATTTAAATTATCAAGGAAAAGAGAGTATTTAAAATGACTAAAGTTAAAATTAAGGACGACAATGGAAAAGAAATTGAAGTTGATTTAAAGAAATTTCAAAAGCACATTGATGAATATCATAGGTCTGGCATCAGCATTCATGATGAGAATGGTCATTACTTTACTGTTAATGACAATTTTAGAAAAAAACTTAAGGAAATGGATAAATAAAATGAAAAAAATATTTTTTCTATTTTTAGTTATATCATTTTCTTTTTTTTCAGTTGTAAATTCTCAAGAAAGAGAAACTAAATTAGACGAACTTTTTAACCAGTTAAAAAACAACAATGATGTTTCTTTAGCTTTTGAAATAGAGATGAAGATATGGAATATTTGGTCTACTCATCCATTGCAAGAAAATTTAACTCAGTTATTGGCAAAAGGTTCAAATTTAATGTCTGAACAAAAATTAAATAAAGCTTATGAAACATTTTCAATAGTTATTGGATTAGATCCTAGTTGGGCAGAAGGATGGAATAAACGTGCAACAGTTTTGTATATGTTGGGAAGATATAAAGAATCACAAAAAGATATTGATCAAGTACTTACACTTGAAAAAAGACATTTTGGGGCCTTATCAGGACAAGGTTTAGTTCAAATTGAATTAAAAAATTATGAGAGAGCAATTAATAGTTATCAAGAAGTTCAAAAAATATATCCATCTATGCAGTCACCAAAAATTATGATTCCTCAACTTAAAGAATTAATTAAAAGTAAATCTATATGAAAAAAAATATTTTATTATATTCTGCTTTATTAATATTTGGTTTAGTTGCGCCATTTTTATTTCCAGCGTTTAAGCTTCAAATTTCTTTTTTATGGATTTTAATTATTTTAGCTATGACTTGGGACGTTCAAGGTGGTCAAATGGGCTACAATACTTTCGGAAATATTTTATTCTTCGGTATTGGCATGTATTTTTGTGCCGGTATTCAAATAGGTATGTTTTTTCCATTAGCCGAATGGACARTGAGCGGAGGAGAAAAAACTTTTGTTCATACACCAACACAATATTTTCAAGGATTTTTTGTTGGTTTAATTTTTGCAGGAATAGTTCCAGCGATTGTTGCAGGATTAATAGGATATGGAATTTTAGGATTAAGAGGACATTATTTTGCAATTTGTACACTTGCTTTAGGSATWGCWGCTGGWGAAATTGCAGGCGGCATAGAATTAATTGGAGCAGGTCAAGGAATGACCTCACCTCCATGGCCAAAAAATATAGGTGATACCGAACTTAGATCTGAATTTTTTTACTATATTTGTTTTGTATTGATGATTTCAACTTTTGCATTTTTACGTTGGGCTTACACAACAAGATTTGGATTAATTTTAAATGCCATAAGAGATAATGAAGACAAAGCAGAAGCAATGGGAATTTATACTATGCGCTACAAAATTATTGGCTGGATTGTATCTGCATTTTTTGTTGGCATGGCYGGAGGTTTGATGGGCAACATGGTTGGATATATTGAACCAACAGAAATTGCTTTTGCTGGACCAACTTTTGGTGTGTTTATGGTTTTAATGGCAATCCTTGGTGGTAAAGGAACTTTGTGGGGGCCCGTTATTGGCGCAACAGTTTTCCATCTTTTTAAAGAAGGATTTTGGACTTTCTTCTTAGGCTGGCAGTATGTAGCTCTTGGAGTTTTAATTGTTGTAATTGTTGTATTTTTTCCTGAAGGAATTATGGGCTGGTTCAGAGAAAAATATCCTGAAAAATTTGGTGAAGTTGTAGATGAGGCTGACAGAAAAGCACAGGTGGAATTGAAATGAGTATTTTAGAAGTAAACAATGTTAGCAAGTTTTTTGGTGGAGTTAAAGCTAACGAAGATATTTCTTTAACTGTTGAACAAGGTTCTATTGTAGGATTAATTGGCCCAAATGGATCTGGAAAAACTACTTTGTTTAATTCAATWGTTGGMACWCAYCCAATTGATAAAGGATCTATAAAGTTTTATGGAAAAGAAGTTTCCGAATTGCCGGTTCCGGTTGTTGCAAAATTAGGTTTGCTTAGAACTTTTCAACAAACAAGAATTTATGGAAAGTTAAATTGTATTGAAAACATGTTGATCAGCAACAAATCACAAGAAAAAGGATTTTTAAGTGTGTTCTCTAAAATACCTACAGAATTAACCGATAAATCAGAAAATTTATTAAATTTTGTTGGATTATATCAAAAAAGAAAATTAAGAGCAGGAGATTTATCTTTTGGTCAACAAAAACTTTTAGAATTAGCCATGGGCTTAATGAATGAACCAAAAATGCTTTTATTAGATGAACCAACAGCTGGAATTAATCCCACATTAATTAATGGAATTATTGATCGTTTAATTAAAGTAAACAAAGAATTTGGAATTACTCTTTTGGTCATAGAACATAATATGAGAGTAATTATGCAGTTGGCTCAAAAGATATTTTGTTTAGCACATGGCCAAATGTTAGCAGAAGGAACACCAGAACAAATTAAAAATGATAAGCGAGTAATAAATGCTTATCTTGGAGCACAATAATGTCGGACCAATATTCAGTTTTAGGCAAAACACCAGGAATTGAAGAATTAAAAAGTCTTTCTTCTGAAAACACGCATTTAACAATTAATAAATTAAGTGCTGGTTATGGAAAAATGGAAATTCTACATGATTTTGACTTAACTGTTGGGAAAGCACAATCGTTATGTTTAATTGGACCAAATGGAGCTGGCAAATCTACAATTCTTCATTCTATTTATGGATTTACAAATATTTTTTCTGGAAAAATAGAAATGGACGGAAAAGAAATWACAAAATTAACTCCAGCCGAAAAACTCAAGACAGTTGGAATAGCCTACATTCTTCAGGACAAYTCTGTTTTTCCAGATATGACAGTTGAAGAAAATTTACTTATGGGAGGTTATATAAAAGATAAAGATGAAGAATCTTACCAGGAAGCAGAAAAAATATTTGATAAATATGAAAGTTTGAGAAACAGAAGAACACAGCCAGCAAAAGTATTGTCGGGAGGAGAAAGAAGACTTTTAGAAATTTCACGTGCTTTGGTCATGAAACCATCAATATTATTAGTTGATGAACCATCAATAGGTCTAGAACCAAAATATATTGAGATGGTTTTTGAAATATTAAGAGATCTTCAACAAAATGAAAAAAAAACYATAATTCTTGTAGAACAAAACGCAAAAAAAGGCTTGGAGTTTTCTGATATTGGATATGTTTTAGTATCAGGTCAAACGGCTATTGCTGGAAAAGGAAATGATTTATTAAAYAATCCTGATGTTGGTAGATTATTCCTTGGTGGTTAATGATCAATACCAAATATTTTATCAAAGGTTTTAAATCGGTTAAAGGYATAGATAGTCCAGCATTTGCTTTAGGTGCGAGTTTAATTGCCTTAGGTGCACTTTTTAAAAATTTGGGCTTTTCAATCCAACAAAGTTTTTTTTCAACTTTTTTTACTTATGCTCTTCCTGGRCAAGTAGTAATGGCTGAGTCAATGTTGGTTGGAGCATCTTTATTAAATATTTTTATTGCTGTTTGGCTAGTTAATGTTCGACTTTATCCAATGACAGTTTCTTTAATGCCTTTACTTATGCACGAAAGCCAACCTCGTTGGAAATATTATTTATTTAGTCATTTTATAGCTGTTTCYGCATGGATAATAATGAAAAGTAATTATGAAAAAATTGAAAAACAAAATCGAATTGATTTTTGGTTAGGAATTGGARTTGCWACCTGGTCAATTGCAATCATCTCCACCTTGATTGGTTATTTTGCTTCRGATTATTTAAACAATGAAATGATGGTAGGSTTAGCTATTGTTAATCCAATTTATTTTACTTGTCTGATGATTGGAGCAATGAAAGCTCTGCAGGTAACTTTTTCAATTATTCTAGGTGCAATTTTAGGTCCAGCTTTTTATTTTATTTCTCCCGAATGGTGTATTTTGTATGGGGGTTTTATAGCTGGAACAATTGGTTATTTCATAGGAGGTAAAAGTGGGAACTAGCATTGTTTTAGCAATTTTTGTTACTGCCGTAGCAACTTATATATCAAGATTTTTAGGAGTTTTAAGTTCAGAAAAAATTAAAGAAACTTCTAAAATTTTTAGATGGTTTAATTGTTTAGCTTATTCKACCCTAGCAGCWTTAATAGCAAGAATGATAGTTTTTCCGGTAGGAGCATTATCTGAAGTTGATTATTTAATAAGATTTATTGTTATTTTACTATCTATATTAATCTTTTATTTCACTAGAAAAAACGTAGTTTATCCAACTGTATTTTCTGCTATCATATTGACATTTCTAAAAGGGTATTTTTGATGAAAAAAACAATTATATTATTTTTCTTTTTAATCTTTTCTTTTAAAGCTCAGGCAGGGTGTAATGATGCCTTGGGAGATGGAGTAGATTATACTAATTGTAGATTTTCTGATGGTCAGGATTTGAAAGGAAGTTTTTTACCAAATTCTAATTTATCATTTACAAGTTTTATTCAAGTAAATTTTGATAAAAGTATAATGATGAACTCAATTTTRGCATATGGAACATTTTCAGATTCTACATTTGTAAGAGCAAACTTATATGAGTCTAACCTTCAAGGAGCAAATTTTGAAAGAKCAGAYTTTACTAGTGCAAATTTAACAAGGRCTAAATTTTTYGGAGCRACTTTAATTGAAGCAAATTTTCAAAATGCAAATTTGATTGAAGCTGATTTCTCTTCAGCAAATATCACARATGCAAATTTTGATGGAGCAAACTTAAACAATGCTACYTGGACAGATGGAAATAAATGCGGCCAAGGCTCCATTGGAGTCTGTAATAAATAATTAATGAGCCTTGACAAAGATCTATTTAAAATAGATGGCTTTGAAATCTCTTTTAACGAAAAGTCAAAAAGAATTATTGATATTRAAATTAAAGAAGAAATTATTAAAAAATTAATTTTTCCATTTCATAAATTTGATATTRCAAMWTTAGAATAYAAACCATTTACAAGGTTTACTATTGCAAAAAATTTAGATGAAACAGCATCGGGCAAATTAAGCAAATTAATTAGCTCTATTATAAAAGATCGTGAAACAGGTTGTTTTATTATTGAACCAAAAATTTTTAATAATAAAATAGATGATAAGTTTTTGGTTAAATTATCCACAGCGATATCTCATTTAATAGGAATACCTAATTTTGACTCAATGACGGGAAAATATTATGCAAGATTTCATGTTAAGCACGAAGATAATAGCGACTCATATCTTAGAAAAGCTTATACAAACATGGATCTTCATACCGACGGAACATATGTAAAAGAAATAACCAATTGGTTATTGATGATGAAAMTGGAAGAAAAAAATGTAGAAGGCGGTGAAACTTATTTATTGCATTTGGATGATTGGGAGCACTTGGATGATTTATTCAAAGATCCAGTGGGAAGACAGRATTTTACWTGGAGTTCTCCAAAAAGCAAAAATATAAATTATAAAGTAGAACATCCTGTTTTTTTTGAAGATACTGAAGGCAGACCCCAAATATCTTATATTGATCAATTCCCAGAACCAAAAAATATGGAACAAGGGATTTTTTTACAAAATCTATCAGATGCTCTTGAAGAAAGTAGAAATAAGATTGTAGCTAAGCTTCAAGTRGGATCTGTTATTGTGGCAAATAACCATTTTTGGCTTCATGGCAGAAAACCTTTTAAAGAAAATAAAAACTTAACAAGGGAACTTTTKCGAATTAGAGGTCATTTTTCAGTTAAATAACTCGTTAAGAATTCTATAATTAATCCTAATATTGATAYCGATCGAATCTRAAAATTTATTTTTTTTAAAATTTTACATGAATTTCTTAAATGTGATTTRTTATTGCAATCTTGRGTAGTTAGCWAATAAWCYMYRTATTTAARTGTTTTTTTCGTTGTAAATTTAGCACATATGAATTAATTATAATTTTTTCTTGATCTTTTGTTAAAAACATTAGATTTTTAATGATAAATAAAGGGGAAACAAATTAAC
>NVSV01000012.1:0-15774 GCA_002732835.1 Candidatus Pelagibacter sp. | reverse complement strand
AAATTTATTTTTTTTTATATCCTTTTGAACTAATTCATATAGCTCACTATGTTTAACTATAAAAAACAATTGACTATCAGTAGATTTAAAATTTAATATTTCTTCAATTTGATTTAATTCATTAAAGATTTGAATATAATTAATTGGCCAGCTAATTTTTTTAATATCTATAATATTAGATTTAAAAAAATCAAAATTATTCTTTGAAATCCCAATAGTTCTTGAAGTAGATTTCTTTGTTTTTTTTGACTCAAAACACACAGATATGCTAATATTTTTATTAGCTAAAATTTTTGCTAAAACTAAATTAGTTAATCCATCGCCAATTAAACAAATATTCATAATTAAAATTTAATTTTAACAATAATTATTAAATGATACAAAGTTACAAAATAGATTCATAATAAAATGAATATAAATAATATAGCAAATAAAACCCTTGATTTTACTGTAAAAAGGATTGCTGAACTTACRGGYATATTATTAGTTGTTTTATCAATATTGCTATTTATTTCATTAGTTGRTTATTWCCCGAAAGATCCAAATTTTATTTTTTCTGACCCTACTGAAAAGATAAGAAATATTTTAGGATTTAGGGGTAGCTTTGTTTCAGATTTGTTTTTTCAATCCATTGGATTGATTTCAATTTTAGTATCAATAACTATTTTTTTTACTGGAATTAATCTTTTTAGAATAAAAAAATTTTTATTAATTWTAGAAAATTTATTTTACACTGTTTTGTACTCTATTTTAGGTTCGTTGTTTTTTTCTACATTTTATCCAGATGCTTTCTGGCTYATAAATAATGGTAATGGYGGATTTATMGGAAAATTTTTACAAGAAAGTTTTWTATCATCCTTAATCAATATAAACAAAAATGTTTTTTATTACCTGCTGATTTTCTTAATTTTRTTTATCTTCTTAATAAGCATTAATTTTAGTATTAAATATTTATTTAATTTACTTAAAAAACTTTTCGGTTTTATTAAAAATTTAAATAATAAAACAGATGACTTTGGTGGAGAAGCTGTAGACRACTATAAAACAGAAATCAAACCTAGTGAAATATTAGTTCAAGAGGATTTGCCATTTAATACAAATGTCTCTGAATCAAAAAATACAAGGCAAAAATTTAAATTACCTTCTATAGATTTTTTAAAAAAACCTACTAAAGAAGAAAGGGATAAAAATATATCTGAAGATAAAATTGATGAGAGTTTATTAGAAAAGATTTTGTTAGATTTTGGAGTTGAGGGAAAAATAAAAAAAGTAAGTCGAGGGCCTGTRGTTACTTTAAATGAGTTCGAGCCTGCTGCAGGAGTTAAAGTTTCAAAAATTATTAATTTGTCTGAAGATATTGCRAGGAATACAAGTTCCAAATCCGCTAGAATTTCTATAATCCCTGGAAGCAGTACTATTGGTATTGAACTACCTAATTCATCAAGAGAAAATGTTTATTTAAGTGAAATTATTTCCAGTACAAATTTTTTAAAAAGAGATACCGATCTTCCAATTKCTTTAGGAAAAAGTATTTCTGGYATTCCTATAATAGATGATTTGACTTCAATGCGTCATTTATTAATTGCYGGAACAACAGGATCTGGAAAATCTATTTATATAAATACAATTATATTGTCTCTTCTTTACAAGCATACCCCTGATAAATGTAAATTTATTTTAATTGATCCTAAAATGCTTGAGCTATCAACTTATGAAGGAATACCTCATTTATTATGTCCAGTTATAACTGAAGCAAAAAAAGCAGCATCAGTATTGGGTTGGGTCGTCAAAGAAATGGAAAGCAGATATAGATTAATGACTAGAGAGGGWGTTAAAAATATTGATGGATACAATTCAAAACAYAAGCTYGCWATGCCYTACATWGTWGTRATTGTAGAYGARATGTCAGAYTTAATGYTWGTTGCTGGWAAAGAAATTGAAGGATATGTTCAAAAACTTTCACAAATGGCAAGAGCCGCAGGCATCCATATTATCATGGCAACTCAAAGACCTAGTGTAGATGTAATAACTGGAACAATTAAAGCAAATTTCCCAACTAGGATATCTTTTCAAGTAACTTCGAAAATTGATAGTAGAACTATTCTTGGTGAACAAGGTGCAGAACAACTACTTGGCAAAGGCGACATGCTTTATATGTCTTCAGCAAACAGAATTGTTAGAATTCATGCACCCTATGTATCTGAAAATGAAATTGNAAAAATTAATAATTTTTTAAGATCACAAGCTGAACCAAATTATGTGGATGAAATATTAAATTTTGCTGCTGAAAAAGAAACTAGTTTAAGTTTGCTTGATAATGAAAATCAAGATGAATTATATAAAACTGCGCTTGAAATAGTGAAATCAGAAGGTAAAGCTTCTACTTCGTTTTTGCAAAGAAAACTTCAAATAGGTTATAACCGTGCTGCAAGGATCATTGACATGATGGAAATAAATGGAGAAGTCAGTAAAGCTAACCATGTAGGCAAAAGAGAAGTGCTTAAATGATTAAAAGAATCATTATTTTTATATTAATTATTAATATTAATACTTTTGCTGAAGCTTCAATTAAAGATGAAATAATTTTAAATTTTAAAAAAATTAATAATTTAAGTTTTAATTTTAAGCAAAATATTAATGAAAATATAGAAGAAGGAAATTGTATTATTCAATATCCAAAAAAAATTTATTGTAATTATGATAATTTTAAAAAGAAAATTATTGTTTCAAATGGWAAATCACTTGTAATCAAAAATCAGGCTTCAAAACAATATTTTATTTAYCCACTTGATAAAACTCCTATGGAATTGATTTTAAATAAAAATTACTTAATTGAACAAATGCAAAAGTTAGATGGAAAGATAATCGATGATAAATATTTTACTTTTTCCATAGAAAACAAAGGTAATAAAATAAATATTTTTTTTGACAAAAATTCTTATGATTTAATGGGTTGGCAAACCGAAGACATTTATCAAAATTTAGTTATTACCTTTATTTATAATATTGAAAAAAATAAAAATATTGATCAAAAATTTTTTAGAYTACCTAAATGAAATAATTTTAATTGATATTTAACAATTYAGTTTTAAATATTTTCATTCCTCTTGATAAATAATTCTTTAATGCATGTTTGTGATCCAAGGAGCAYGTATGAACCCATACCYTTTTTACTCCYAATCCAAAAGATTTTTTTATTGCCTCAGATAATAAGTAACCGCCTAATTTTTTTCTAAAATAATCTTCCARAATTCCAAGGTATGCAATTTCGCAATCTAATTTTTTTTTATTCAAAATTTGTTCGAAATAGCCCACTAGATTATTRCTTTCTTTCAAAACAAATGTTTTTACATCTGAATTATTTACATAATTAATCCATTTTTTTTCACTCCAAACTAATCTATCAATCCACCTATAATTTTTACCAATTTGCTTATAAAAGAATTTATTTAATTGAAAATCGGGAGGATCAATTAAACTAACTTTATAAATATTAGAAGGTTTTGCTATCTCTGATAGATCTTTAATTGAGTCTATTTCCAAATAATATCTTTGAATTTCTAAATTCACTCAACCATTTTACCAACTTTTTCACCACCAAATAAATGAAAATGAAGATGTGGAACTTCTTGGCCACCATGTTCACTAATGTTTGCTAGAGTTCTATATCCTTTGCCAACATCAACTGAAATGCCAAGTTTTTTGGCAACAATCGATATACCTTTTATAAGACCAACAATTTCTTCGTTAGATGCCTTAGAATTAAAATCATCTAAATCAATATATTTTCCTTTTGATATTACAAGGGCGTGAATTTTTTTTTGTGGGTTTACATCGTAAAAAGATAATACATATTCATCTTCATAAATTTCKTTACTAGGAATTTCTCCCCGTAAAATTTTTGCAAAAATATTATTATCATCGTAACTCATTTTCTATTTTTTTTTTCCTCTATGCCAGATTGGTTTTTTCTTTTTTCTAGCTCATTCAAAACATCTTCAAATTTAACATCCGCAGCTTCTAAAACAACTAATAGATGATAAATTAAGTCTGCTGCTTCATGAACCTCGTTATTTTTTGTATTCAATGCTTCTTTTAATTCTCCAAATTCTTCTTCAAGTTTATCAATACATTTACTAAGACCATCTGACAATAAAGATGAAGTATATGATTTATCGGGACTAGAATTTTTTCTATCTCTTATGGTTTTTACTAAATCATCAATCATATCAAATTCTAACAGGTATTCCTTTTGACTCCAAATATTGCTTTGCTTCAAGTACTGAGTGTTTTCCATAGTGAAAAATYGAGGCTGCCAATACAGCACTTGCATTACCTAATTTTATTCCATCTACCAAATGATCTAAATTACCCACACCMCCAGAAGCAATAATTGGAATATTAACTTTCGAAGATATTTTACTMATTAATTCAATATCATATCCTATTTGTGTTCCGTCTCTATCCATTGAAGTTACCAATAGTTCTCCTGCTCCATTTTTTTCCATTTGTTCCGCAAATTCAATTGCATCAATTCCGGTTTTATTTCTACCCCCGTGAGTAAAAATTTCCCATTTTTCATTTTTTCTTTTTGCATCAATTGCAATAACAATACATTGTGAACCAAATCTCTTTGAGCTTTCAATTACAACTTTTGGATTTTGTACAGCAGCAGTATTAATAGATACTTTATCTGCCCCACTGTTTAATAAGTTACTAATATCATTAACACTTCTAACTCCACCACCAACCGTTAATGGTACAAAACATTTTTTTGAAGTTTCTTCAACAACTTCATAAATCGTTGATCTATTTTCATTAGAAGCAGTAATATCTAAAAAACATATTTCATCTGCTCCCCCGTCGCTRTAAATTTTTGCTTGCTCGACTGGATCTCCTGCATCTTTTAGATTGATAAAATTAATACCCTTAACAACTCKTCCGTTTTTTACATCCAAACAAGGTATGATCCTATTCTTAAGCATCTAAAAATCTAGCTAGTTGTTTTAAATCAATATCTCCATCATAAATTGCTTTTCCAACAATTATTCCTTCAATANNNNTTTTTTTTATATTTTGTAAATTTTCAATATCTTTAATTGATGAAACRCCTCCTGATACAATTACTGGTGCTTTTGATACATCTGCCACTTTAATTGTCTCCTCTAAATTTGGACTTGTTTTGGTTCCATCTCTATCAATATCAGTATAAATTAATCTGCTGATACCAAAATCATTCACATTTTTTAGAAATTTTATAGCATTTAAATCTGTTTCTTCTTTCCAGCCAGATATAGCAATAAGTCCTTTTTTTGTATCTAATCCTAGTGCAATTTGATTACTGAAAGATTTACAGGCTTCTTTTAAAAATTCCCTATTTTTTACCGCTGCGCTTCCAAGAATAACTTTATCAACACCGACATTGATATACGTTTGAATTTTCTCTAARGATCTTATTCCACCACCTACCTCAATTTTTATATTGAGTTGTTCAACTATCTCTTCGATAATATCAAGATTAACGGTTTCGCCTGTTAAAGCCCCATCTAAATCAACCACATGAAGATAATTAAAACCAAAGTCTTTATATTTTTTGGCTTGGTCTATTGGCGTAACATCATAAACTTGTTTTTTATTAAAGTTTCCTTTTAATAGTCTCACACACTTTTTATCTTTAATRTCTATTGCTGGAAAAATTTTCATAATTTCAAATCAAAATAAAATTTTCTATAAGTTTAAGCCCTAGTTTATCACTTTTCTCAGGATGAAATTGAGTTCCAAAAATATTATCTTTTTCGACTGAACAAACAATATTAGTTGAATAATCTGTAGTACTCGAAATTACACTCTTATCTTCAGGAATAAATTCATAACTATGAACAAAATACATGTGAGATTTATTATCTATATTTTTGAAAATACTGCTGTCTTTTGTAATTGTAATTTCGTTCCATCCAATATGCGGAAGTTTAAATTTTTGATTTTGATTATCTATTTTAGAAACTTTACCTGAAATCCATCCTAAACCTTTTGTTTCATTTTCTTCGTAACCTACATCAGCAAACATTTGCATTCCAACACAAATACCGAGAAGAAGTTTTTTTTGATCAAATACAAATTGATTCAGTGTTTCRTTAAGACCTTCAATTTTATTTAGTGAATCAACACAACTTTTAAACGAACCTTGTCCAGGAAGTACAATTTTGTCAGAACTAGATATAATTTTTAAGTCAGAGGAAACATTAATTTTATATTTGTTTTTGCAAACTTCGCCAAAGGAATTAATTACGGAACTTATGTTGCCCGAACTATAGTCAACAATTGTTATATTCATCAATTCTTTCTTATAAAGAACCCTTGGTTGATGGWATTACTTTTTTATTTTTTTGATCAATTTCTAAAGCTGCTCTGAGTGATCTTGCAAGACCTTTAAAACAAGATTCGATTATATGGTGACTATTTTCACCATATAAATTTTCRATATGTAAAGTTATACCTGCAGCTTGCGAAAAAGCTTGAAACCATTCTTTAAATAATTCAGTATCCATTTCACCAAGCTTTTCTACTTTTAACTTAACTTTCCAAATTAAATATGGTCTGTTTGAAACATCAATAGCAATTCTGGTCAAAGTTTCATCCATTGGTATTAAAGCATGAGCATATCGTTTAATTCCAATAAATTTTTTTGATGCCTTTTTTAAACACTCTCCTATTGCAATYCCAGTATCTTCTGTTGTGTGATGAAGATCGATATGAGTATCGCCTTTTGCTTTTAAATTTAAATCCATAGATGAGTGYTTTGATAATTGCTCAAGCATATGGTTTAGAAAACCAATGCCCGTATCAATTTTATATTTTCCCTTACCATCTATGTTTATTTCAACATTGATGTTAGTTTCTTTTGTTTTTCTAGAGATTTTTGCTTTTCGCACCATAAAGTTTTTATAWGTATATATATATTATTTCATTATATCAATATTAGTAATCSGACACTTGAAGTATTTAAATTAATATCCATCTATATGACATGACAACAATAATATTAGTAAGAAAAAATAATGATGTAGTAGTTGCTAGCGATGGTCAGGTTAGCATGGGAAATACCGTAATTAAAAGCACTGCAAATAAAGTTAGAAAAATAGAGAAAAGAAATGTGATCGCGGGTTTTGCTGGTTCTACAGCAGATGCATTTACTTTGTTTGAGCGTTTGGAATCAAAATTAGAAAAACATGCTGGTAATTTAACAAGAGCAGCTGTTGAATTAGCAAAAGATTGGAGGACTGATAAATATCTTAGAAGATTAGAAGCATTAATGGCAATAGGTGATAAAGAAAAAAGTTTTATTATTTCTGGAACGGGTGATGTTTTGGAACCCGAAGGAGGTGTAATTGGAATTGGATCTGGAGGAAATTATGCACTAGCTTCAGCAAAAGTATTAATGGATACAGATTTAACTGCGGAAGAAATTGCCAAAAAAGCAATCGAAGTAGCCTCTGAAATCTGTGTTTTTACAAACAATAATATTAGTGTAGAAAAAATCTAATGAAAAAATCAAACGTAACTTCTTTTATGCCCAAAGATAAAAATACTAAAGAACAGGAATCAACATTAAATTCTTTATCTCCAAGAGAAATTGTTTCTGAATTAGATAGGTTTGTGGTTGGACAAAATAAWGCTAAAAGAGCGGTAGCCATAGCATTAAGAAATAGATGGAGAAGACAAGCATTAAAAGGTGAAATGAAAGAGGAAGTTCTTCCAAAAAATATTCTAATGATTGGGCCAACTGGAGTCGGAAAAACTGAAATATCTAGAAGATTATCCAAATTAGCTGGAGCACCATTTGTAAAAGTAGAAGCTACAAGATTTACTGAAGTTGGTTATGTTGGTAGAGACGTTGAACAAATTATAAGGGACCTCCTTGAGATTGCTATAGCTATAGAGAAAGTAAAAAAAAGAAAAGAATACCATGCACAAGCACTAAAATTGGCTGAAGAAAGAGTATTGGATGCATTAGTAGGAGATAAGGCAAGCGTAGCTACCAAAGAAAGCTTTAGAAAACGACTAAGAAATGGCGATCTAGATAATAATGAAATTGAAATAGCTATGAATGAATCYAATCAAATGCCTTCATTTGAAATACCAGGAATGCCTGGTGCAAACATTGGAATGATAAATATTTCTGAAATGCTTGGCAAATCTATGGGTAATAAACCTAAAAAGAAAAAAATGAGTATAAAAGAGTCACATGAAATATTAATAAATGAAGAGTCAGATAAATTAATTGAAGATGATAAAATTATTAGAGCTGCAAAAAATTCAACAGARAATAATGGAATTGTTTTTTTAGATGAAATTGACAAAATTTCAGCAAGAACAGATAGAATTGGTGGCGACGTTTCGAGGGAAGGAGTRCAAAGAGATTTGCTTCCATTAATAGAAGGAACAACAGTTAGTACAAAATATGGACCAATTAAAACAGATCATATTTTATTTATTGCTTCTGGTGCATTTCAATTAGCAAAACCATCAGATCTTTTGCCGGAGCTACAGGGACGTTTACCTATAAGAGTTGAACTTGATGCTCTAAAYAGTGAAGATTTTAAGAGAATCCTTAAAGAACCGGATAACAGTTTGATTAAACAATATRAGGCACTTTTAAAAACAGAAAATGTTGAATTAAAATTTTCTGACGATGGAATTGATACAATTGCAAATCTTGCATCTGAAGTTAATTCTAATGTTGAAAATATTGGCGCAAGRAGACTTCATACAATAATGGAAAGAGTTCTAGATGACATAAGCTTTACAGCAACTGATAGAGCTGGTGAGAAAATTGTAATTGATGCTAATTATGTTGAGAAAAATTTAGGTGAATTGGTCAAAGATACTGATCTATCAAAATTTATTTTATAAAAAAAATAAGTTATTTATAAATAAAACTAACCTTTCCAAGGTTTCCAAAATCTGCAGTTATATTATCTCCTTTTGAAATAGGAATTGCTCGTGTGCAAGTTCCAGTACTAACATAATAATTTTTGGGTAAATTTTTTCTTTTTARGGCTAATTTATTTATTAACCATGTTAAAGAACTAATAGGATTTCCCATTACATTGTTTGAATTTCCTTTTTCAATTAACTTTTCATTAATAAAAAAATCAACTGAATGATTATTAAAATTAAAAAGATTCAAATTGCTAATTTCAGTTCCAAAAACCCAATGTGCATGAACAGCATTATCRGCTATTAAATTATTTACACCTATGCTTGTCCAATCTTCATACCTAGAATCAACTAATTCAATAGAAGGCAAAACCGCTGAGATAAATTTATAAACTTCATCAGCATTATAAGGTGCTTTTGAAAAATCAAGTTCATTTTTCATTACAAATGAAAATTCTGGTTCAACAAATGGATTAAAATATTTATCTGAATAAATTATACTATTAGATTTGGATATATTATCAGAAAACATATTCCCAAAAAAAGATTCWWWWWSSTWNATTTSARTTYSARMWRCYYWATTTGTACATCCTATTTTTTTTCCAATCAAAGAAGTTTTTTGATTTGTTGAAAGATATCTTTTAGTTAACTCATCTTGTATAGCATAAGCTTCTTCCAAAGATTTTGGAATACATTCCTTTGGTAATTCTTTAATTCTTTTAAGATTAATTCTAGAATTATAGAGAATATCTGCAGCTTTTTTAATTTTATAATTTTCCATTTTTATTTTTTAAAATTTTTTAGAAAAATTTCAAAACTACCTTTTGAAGAATCTTGAATATCTTCAAAATTAATTTTTTTTATCATCTTCATTAAATTTGAACTAGTTTTAATATGTTCGGGAATAGAGTGCTTTAAAATACTAAAATTTTCAGATTGGTAGGGATTATTTTTATTTTTTGACCTTGAACCTTTTCCAGTTATTATAGTAATTTTACTAACTTTTTGTGAAAAACAAATTTTAATAAATTCATCTATTGCTTTATTGGCATTTTCTAAAGAATATCCGTGGAGATCTACTATTTTTTCTAATTTATTAGGTTTGTTTTTTTTTTCAAAAATATCTTTATCAATTAACTTGTCGTTACTATTTATAAAATTCAACCAATCTATTTTATTCTTATCTGAAATTTTTTTATTCAACTATAATTGTGTATCTATTAAAAGCCAATTTGGATTAGATGACCTAATATCTCTTGAAAATTTCCAGGTGTCATGAACTTTTTTAATCTTATCTGGATCTCCAGAAATAATTTTTTTATCTTTATCTTTTACAAATGAAATAATTTCACTAACAAAATTAACTGTTACTTCAAAAATACTATTTGATTGTTTATAATCTTTAATATCTGCTGAGTTTATTCCAACAAAAGTAGCTTCTGAAATTAAACCTTTATTTTTTCTWTCTTTTAATGCCTCATCAAATTGTTTAAAAACCTTTTTGTCCAATAATGATTTAATTTCTTTTAAGTTTCCTTTTGAAAAATTCGTTATTATTGTTTCATAAGAAATTTTAGCACCATTTAAAAATTCACTCTTAGCATTTTCATCAAAATTCTTTTCATTTTTTTTTTCTTTAATAAATTCATGAGAGAAATTTGTTGATATTTTTTCTTCATGTTTTGCCTTTTTTCCAAGAATTCCTCTCAACCTAAGGAAAATAAATCCAACGACCATTGCTAAAAGGATAATATCAATGTATTCAAAACTATAATTCATAGATAAATAATATTTACTATGTTGAATAATTTCAACTAACAATTTATGTTAAAGACAAATGAACACAGTTTTATTAKTSAYTNKRYTAKMWMYATTAATTGAAATTTATCTTTTAATAAAAATTGGATCACAAATAGGTGCATTAAGTACTATTTCCTTAATTTTATGTACTGCTTTTGTGGGTATATTTTATGCAAGATATGAAGGTTTTAACACTTTAAAATCAGCAATTGGGCAATTGGTAAAAAATGAAATACCGGTATATGAAATTATTTCTGGTGCAGCTTTGGCATTTGCTGCCTTCTTATTAATTTTACCTGGATTTATTACTGATCTAATCGGATTATTAATTATTTTTCCTCCTACAAGAAAATTATTTTTTAAATCGGTTACAAAGAATTATCCAAATAAAAGAAAAAACTTTATTGAGGGTGAATACGAAGATATAGATGAAAATTAAAAAAAATAATGTCAGAAAATTTTAAAGTATTAACTCAGTTCGTAAAAGATCTTTCAAGCGAGACACCAGATGTTGAAACATATTTATATGTTAAAGATTATCTTCCAAAATATAATTTAAATATTGATATAACCTCTAAAGCGWTAAAAAATAGGATGATCGAAGTAAACACAAAATTAACTTTCATGGATAAAGGAACATCAAAAAAAAANTCTTTTTTTGAAATAGCTTATGTTTCAATTGTTAAAATTAATGAAAATGTAAAAGATCCAAAAGAAATTGAAAAAATTATCTTGTGTGATGTTCAAAATGAGATTTATCCTAATTTGGAAAAAATATTTGAAAATTTATTAAATGATTCTGGTTATCAGRGTATAAAATTTRAAAAAAAGATTGATTTTGAAAAACTTTACAATCAAAGAATTAATTAAAATAATTTTTTTTTAATGATTTTTTTAGATATTCCTTATGTAACTTTAATTCTTCAGAAGAAGGGACAAC
The DNA here is from genome assembly GCA_002732835.1 of Candidatus Pelagibacter sp. Classification (GTDB taxonomy): domain Bacteria; phylum Pseudomonadota; class Alphaproteobacteria; order Pelagibacterales; family Pelagibacteraceae; genus Pelagibacter. The sequence continues at coordinate 4,094 of NVSV01000012.1, read as the reverse complement.
TATTTTCTTAAAATAATCTTTAGRGTTTTGATTTTCTGAATATTGGTTATTTTGATTTGTTGWCTTAAAATCTAGCATCGGTTCTTTTTGATCAATTAAGTTAATATATACCCTTGAAAGTAACTCACAGTCGATTAAAGCAGTGTGTTTTTTTCGTTTGGAATTATCTATCCTATATCTTTTGCAAAGAGCATCTAAACTGATTCCTAACCCAGGAAATTTATCTCTTGCTAAATCCAARGTATCAATAATACTATTTTTATTTATTTTATTTTTACCAATTAATTGTAATTCATTATTTAAATGTGTTAGGTCAAATTCTGCATTATGAATTATAAGCTTTTTATCTTTAATAAATTCTAAGAACTCATCAACTATATCCTTAAATTTTTTTTTATCAGACAAAAAYTCGTCTGTATAGCCATGCACTTCAAGTGCTTTTTCAGAAACTTTTCTTTCAGGATTTAAATAACAATGAAATTTTTTTGATGTTGGTATTAGATTTTCTAATTCAATACAACCAATCTCAACAATCCTATGACCATCTTTAACTTCCAAGCCTGTTGTTTCRGTATCAAGAACTACTTCTTTCATTTTCYTAAAATTTTGTTTTTTAATACTTTAACATTTTTTTTAATAGAAKAACTTTTAAAATTATTTTTTACTACAAAGTCAGATTTTCTTTTTTTAAATTCTAAAGGAAGTTGTAGTTTTTTTAATTTATAATAAATTTTTGGATTATAATTAGTTTTTTTTCTTAATCTCCTTTGGATTTCTTNTTTTTTTGCATCAACAAAAACTAAAATATARTTCTTTTTATTGATTTTATTTTCCATAAGTAAAGGAATRTCCAATACAACTATTTTTTTATTTTTATTTTTTTTAAAAAAATTATTCATATTAGCTCTTACGATTGGATGAACTATTTTTATAATTGTTTTTAAATTGCTTTGATTATCTATAATCGCTTTTCTTAGTTCATTTTTTTTAAGTGGGAAAGAAGAAATATATTTAGGAAGTTTATTTTTTAGCYTATTAAAACAAGTTTTATTTTTCTTATATATTTTTGCAACCTCAACATCTGCGTCAAATACAGGAAAGCCAAATTGCTTTGCAACGTAACTCTTACCAGAACCTATATCTCCAAGAATTCCAATTTTAATCATCAATCTAATAATTTAATAGTTTCATCGTCTATTTCTGGCATAATTTTATGCCAAATAGTAAAAGCTTGGTGCGCTTGATAAATAAACATCATTTTTCCATTTTCAGTTTGATTTCCAAACGTTTTAGCTTTTTTTAAAAAATTTGTTTGTTTTGGATTATAAATAACATCATAAAAAAATTTGTTAGRTCCTATATCRGCATAATYCAATTTTATTTCATCTCCTTCCTTTAATCCAATGCTTGTAGCATTAACTATCATATGAAATTCTGGTATTTTTCCCCAATCTATTAATTCTAAATCAGAAAAAKATTTTTTTAATTCTTCTGCTTTTTTTTTNGTTCTATTRCTAATAATAAYTTTTGATGTTCCCATTTTTTTTAAGGCTAAAAYAATTGAAGATACAACGCCTCCAGAACCCAAAATGAATACTTTTTTGTCTTTAACATCATATTTGAAATGCCTTAAACCAAGTTCAAAACCTGCAATATCAGTATTATGACCAATAACTTTATCGTTTTCCTTATAAATAGTATTTACCGATTGAGATTCGTTTGCTTCGGGACTTAGTTCATCAAGAARAGGGATGRCTAATTTTTTAAATGGAACAGTTATATTTATCCCATCRATTTCTCCTTTTTTAACTTGARAAATTATACYTTCTATACCATCTTCATTTAAYAATTTTTTATCATAAAACGCATCAATCTTATTTTTTTTAATCCAATGATTATGTAATTTTGGTGACAAAGAATGTTCTATTGGATTTCCTATAACTATATATTTTTTCATCTTTTAAAAYTTTTCTACCGATGTTCTTAATTCAATCTCCCAGGCCCAAGCACTTTTATCCTGATGATAAAATTGAAGATAAGTTTTTGCTATTTCATCAGGATGCATTGTTTGATAGTCGCCATAAGGTTCCTTRCTTATGGCTCCATCAATTACAAAATGGGTTATATGAATGCCTTGAGGATGAAGTTCTCTTGCAAGAGATTGGGCTAACCCTCTAAGTCCAAATTTACCCATCGCAAAAACTGATGAATTTGCAAAACCTTTAACTCCTCCTGTGGCTCCAGTAAAAAAAATACTTCCACTTTTTCTTTTAAGCATTCTTTTRGYRGYYTCTTGAGCAACYAARAAAGCTCCAAARCAAGTAATATTAATAGMCTTTTGTGTYTCTATRGGATYYARTTCKACYACRCTGCYTYTTTTKGGRCGMGAAGAWGCRTTATATATAACAAGATTTGGYRTTCCWATTRATTTATCYGTYTSYTTAAAAAGATTTGAAACRNCTTTMAMKWTMMYKWSNGTCACATWSAWATGTTTCGGCTTYAATTTCTTTTTTTAAATCTTTTAATTTTTCAAAATTTCTTGAAGCTAATACAACTTTCATRCTTTTAGADGCACATAATCGTGCHAATGAAGAACCAAGTCCTGGACCCGTGCCTACAATTAAAACTGATTCACTCATATTGTTTTAAATATTCCTTTATCTGTTTAATTGGCAGRCCCATAATGGTATTTTTATCTCCTTCTATTTTGGAAAACAAAGATCTGCCCTCGCCTTCAATTTGATAAATATTATAAGCGTATAATTTTGAGTCTTTTATCTTTGATAAATACGATTTTAATTCCTCGTCTGTCATTTGCTTCATTGTCAAAACAGCTTTATCGGTATAATTCCATAGCATTGAACCGTTTTTAGATATACAAACAGAGCTGATTAAATAATGTTTTTGACCATTTARTTTCTTAAGTGTTGCTAAAGCTTCTTCTCTATTGGATGGTTTCGAAATAATATTRCCATTATAATCTATAATACTGTCAGCRCCCAATACCAATTTMYCATTTTTYTTATTACTAATTTTATTTGCTTTAAGTTCTGCTAAATTTTTTGAAATAATTTGTGGCGATTCYCCTTTATTTAATAAACTTTCTTTWACTAAATCYTCATCAACATTTGCTGGTTCAACRACACAGCTGATYCCATTTTCTTCTAATATTTTTTTTCTAATTRCRCTTTTAGAAGCAAGAATAATACTATCCATTTTTTTTTATTTCATAAATTTTTATTATAGAAGCTGCGGTTTCCTCAACTGATTTTCTAGTAACATCTACAACGGGCCATTGATATTTTTTAAATGTTTTTTTTGCATTTTCAATTTCATTCKTTRTTTTTTCTAAAYTTGTATAGTCCGTTMCTTGTTGTTCTTTAATAGARGTCATCCTRTTTTTTCTTATATCTATTAGTCTGTTGGGTTCGRTTGTTAAACCAACCACACATATTAATTTTGGATTTTTTTTAAGAAATTCRGGTACYGAATGTTCRTTTAYTAAAGGAACATTTGAAGTTTTAAATCCTCTGTTTGCTAAATATATTGAGGTTGGTGTTTTGCTRCTTCTRCTAACGCCAAGCAAAATAATATCTGATTTATTTATATCACTAATTGAGTTTCCATCATCATGATTCATTGTAAATTGTATTGCTTCAATTCTTTCATARTATTCTTCATTTAAAATGTGCTGTCCGCTTGGRATGTGTGTTGCTCTCTGGTGTAAAAGTTTTGAAAAATTTAATATTAAATCTCCCAAAGCACCAAAACATGGYATGTTCGTTTTTTTTGCTTCTGTTTCTAAAAATTTTGCAAGTTTAATATCAACTATTGTATATAATATAATTGAATTGGGKKTTTTTTGGGCTAAATCTAATATTTTTAATATCTGGTTTTCCGTTCTGGTAAAAGAATATTGATGATTTTTATATTTAAAATTTTGAAACTGGGCTTTAAGAGCTAAAAAAATTCTATCTATAGTTTCCCCAGTAGAATCTGAAATTAAGTAANTTTGATATGTATTATCCATGTATATTAGTGTTTATAACTTATTAACAAATAAGCTAAATGTTTAATAATTTTTTAATTTTTTC
>NVSV01000011.1:0-17447 GCA_002732835.1 Candidatus Pelagibacter sp. | reverse complement strand
AGAGGCGCAACTCTGGCATTGACAAGATTAATTACCGGTAGAACACAAGTACCAGGATTAAGAGTTTTAATTGATAATGATCCAATTGCCTGGATATTTTCTGCTGATGCGTTTACAGGTCTTTTTGCATGGCTGGGATCTTTAGGTTTGATAACATTAAGACAAGATGGAACTCCACTTGCAACAGGCATTCCAGCTTCAATTTTATGGTGGGTAGGTTTAACAATTATTGCTACCTGGATTTTAATGAAAACAAGATTCGGTAATTGGATTTTTGCTTCTGGAGGCGATAAACTAGGTGCAAGAAATATTGGTGTACCAGTTGGAAWGGTAAAAATTAGCTTGTTTATAGGTACTGCAATGGCTGCAACAMTTTATGCATGCGTGCAAGTTCTTGATGTTGGTTCTGCTGATACTATGAGGGGATTTTTAAAAGAATTGGAAGCAATTGTAGCTGCTGTTGTAGGTGGTTGTTTGTTAACTGGGGGCTATGGATCAGCGATTGGTGCTGCTTTTGGAGCATTAATATTTGGAACTGTTTCTATGGGTATTTATTAYACSRATGTKGATACWGATTGGTTYAAAGTATTTTTRGGMATGATGATGTTRATMGCRGTWATWTTTAATAATTTTATWAGAAAAAGAGTAACAGAGAATAAATAATGAACGAATATATTGTAGAATTCAATAATATAAGTAAATTTTTTGGATCAGTAATTGCTCTTAAAGATGTAACAATGAAAGTTAAAAAAGGAGAAATAATGTGTCTCCTTGGTGATAATGGAGCTGGAAAATCTACATTGATTAAAACTTTATCTGGAGTCCATAGCCCTAATGAAGGAGAAATTATTGTTGAAGGAGATAAAAAAATATTTGACTCTCCTCGTGATGCTTTAGATCTTGGAATAGCTACTGTTTATCAAGATCTAGCTCTTGTATCTTTAATGAGTGTTACAAGAAACTTTTTTATGGGAAGAGAACCAACAAAAGGTTTTGGTATTTTTAGAACTTTTGATGTTGWTAAAGCAAATCAAATAGCAGCTGAAAGAATGGGACAAATAGGAATTGATGTAAGAGATCCATCTCAAGCTGTAGGAACAATGTCTGGAGGTGAAAGGCAGTGTTTGGCTATCTCAAGAGCAATTTATTTTGGTGCTAAACTATTAATTCTTGATGAACCAACTTCTGCACTAGGAGTACACCAAGCCTCTGTTGTTTTAAAATATATTGTTAAAGCGGCCTCACAAGGTTTAGGTGTAATTTTAATTACACACAATGTTCACCATGCTTATCCTGTTGGAAATAGTTTTACTGTTTTAAGTCGTGGTAAAAGTTTGGGAACTTATGCAAAGAAAGATTTATCTAGAGAAAAACTTCTAAGCATGATGGCAGGTGGAGAAGAACTGGATAAACTTGAGGTTGAACTTGAAGAGATGGACCGCATTTCTAACAATTAAYTTTAATAATTAATTAATACTAATAATTTTTTCCCACTGTTATAATCAGAATATAGAAAGGAGAGATGCTATGGCAAAATTTTATGCAATGGGTAATTACACTGCTAAAGCTTTCCAAGGTTTTATCAAAGATCCGACTTCGGATAGATCAAAAGCTGCTAAAGCAGCTGGTGACGCTGTAGGAGCTAAAATGGTTTCTTACGATGCATTAAGAGGAGCGTACGATTTTATAGTTGTGTTTGAAGGAACTTTCGAACAAGCTGCTGGAATTAAATTAGCTACAGAAGCTACTGGAGCAGTTACAAATATTACTATTTGCGAAGCAATTAACATMAATGATGCTGCTGGAAATGCTGCAAAAATTGCTGGTGCGTACAAACCTCCTGGACAGTAATACTTGGTACTAAAGCTANAGCTTTATATAAAGTTCCTGAAAATAAGAAAATCACTCAAACTTCTGGCCTTTTAAGGCTAGAAGTAAAATAGATTCATTTTTTTTAATATGTTAAGCTAATATATTAAATTTTAATTGCTATGCTTAGAGACAGTTTTGGTAGAACTTTTCCGTATATAAGACTTTCAATTACAGATGTTTGTAATTTTAAATGTGGTTATTGCCTTCCAAATGGTTATCAAAAAGACAAAAGTGACAATAGAACTTTTCTTGCTACTGAAGAAATTGAAAGATTGGCAAAAGGTTTATCTGAACTTGGAGTGTGTAAAATAAGATTAACTGGAGGAGAACCWACAGTTAGAAAAGACTTTTTTGATATTGTTAAAATCCTAAAAAGCAATTCAGGAATAAAAAAAACTGTAATTACTACAAATGGATACCGTTTAGACAAAATTGCTAATCAAATTGTTGACAGTGGTTTAGACGGGATAAATATAAGTATTGATAGCTTAAACAGAGAAACATTTAAAAATATCACAAGCCACGACCGATTACCTGAAATTCTAAAAGGAATTGAAAAATTACAACAACTTAACTTTAAAAATATAAAGATAAATGCTGTCTTGTTAAAAGGTATTAATGATAGTGAAAAAGATTTTAATGAGTGGAGCAACTTTATTAAAAATAACGAAATTGATTTCAGATATATAGAATTAATGCAAACAGGAGATGGTTTAGACTATTTTAAAAAATATCATGTGCCGGCAAAAATATTTACTGACTATTTAAACAAAAATGAATGGATTTTTCAAACCCTTGGAAGAGATGCBGGTCCATCAAAAAATTATATAAACCCTTCTTATAAAGGAAAATTTGGAGTTATTGCTCCCTACTCAAAAGATTTYTGYAAAAGTTGYAACAGRCTYAGAATTACAGCAAGAGGTGATTTAAGATTATGTTTATTTGGHACTACCGGAATAARTATAAGACAYCTTTTACAAAGAGACGATCAATTRSARGAATTGAAAGATTTAATTTCHAAACAACTAAATTTCAAAAAAGAGTCTCATTATTTAGAACTAGGAGAGACAGGTTTAATGAMAAATTTATCTACAACTGGAGGATAATGAAAAATTTAAAAATAGTTAATCATGATCAATTAAAAGACTGGGCAGAAAACTTATTCAAGAAGARCTCTTTTAATATGGTTGATGTTTCTGCAAAAAAAGAAACCTTTAGAAGAGCTCTAGCTTCTGGAAAAATTTATGTAGGTGAAAAAGTATTTAATATGATCAAAAATAATGAGATGCCAAAAGGAGATCCTGTTAGTCTTGCTGARGTTTCTGCAGTTTTAGGGGTCAAAAAAACTAGTGAGTTAATTCCTTTGTGYCATCCACTTCCTATTGACCATACTGCCACTAAAATYATTTTAAATGAACAAGATCACTCTCTGGAAGTTTATTGTGTAGTTTCAGCTGTTGCAAAAACAGGTGTTGARATGGAAGCAATTATGGGTGTTAATGCAGCACTTATTACAATTTATGATTTAAGCAAAATAGTAAATCCACATTTAAAAATTGATAATGTTAAATTATTAATTAAAGAAGGTGGAAAAAGTGGTGTTTGGACTAACCCTGATGGTCTTCCAAAATTCCTAGACAATATATTTTAATTTTAATAAAAAATATCAATGAAAATTATATTAGAGCTTTACGGAGCTAGTCGCGAATTTAGTGAAAAAGATTATTTAAAATTYAACTTGAAAGAAAAARGCTCAATAAATGATTTGCGTAATGAAATATTTAGTTTCATTGATAAAAATTTTAAAGGCAACAACAATTTTAAAAAATTAGTTAAATCATCAAAATTTTGCTCTGAAGAAAACAATATTGTTGCTGATAATTATAAAATTACAAAAGATCAAAAAATTGGAATTATTCCACCAATAGGAGGTGGTTGATGCTTCATGCTAAAGTTGTAGATGTCTCAAAAGAAAAAATTGATCTTGCGAAGGCCCAAAAATTTATAGCCTCAAGTAAATGTGGAGCTTCAATATATTTTGTTGGAACAGTAAGAGATCAAAACGATAATAAAAAAGTTACAGGAATTACTTATGATAGTCATGATGCTTTAGTAATCAAAAGTTTTGAAGAAATATATAAAGAAGCAGAAACAAAATTTAAATTTACAAATATTGCAGTATTCATTGAACATATTAAAGGACATGCTGCTCTTGGTGATGCGAGTATCATCATAGCAGTTGCTTGTAAACACAGAGCGCAAGCTTATGAATTTTCAAGATATATTATTGAAGAAATAAAAAAAAGARCYCCWATCTGGAAAAAAGAACATTAYGAAGGTRAAGATTCTAAATGGCTGAAGGGAAATCCTTTAGTTGATCAAAATCAATTAAAATAGATTTAGAATTTACTTTTATCATCTGAACTTTTGATTTATTTAATCTAATTAATTTTTTTGCTCCTCTGTCGCCTTTGATTTTTCTAAATGATTTAATCATTGAATATTTAAAAGCCAAAGGATTTCCAACTTTTTTTTTATAAACTGGTACAAAAATTTCTTTATTTTTACTTTTTAAAGCTGAACACAAAGTGTTTAAAATTGTTTTTGAAACTAAAGGCATATCAGCATGTGCAATTAAAAAACCTATGTTTTTTTTTGATATTTTTTTTATTCCACATTTAATTGATGTGGATATACCTCTTRCATAGTTTGAATTAAATACAAAAATTATTTTTTTACTTTTTAAAKCTATTTTTTTAATTTTTCTGTCTTCGTAGCCTAATACAATTATTATTTTATTTGCTTTACTTTTAATTAAAGATTTTAAAATATGATTGATTAAAATTTTACCTTTATATTTTTTTAATAACTTGTTCTCTCCCYGTATTCTTTTGGATTGACCTGCTGCAAGAAGAATAGCTGAAATCACATTCATTTATTATATGTTTCGGCAACAAGCTGAGCAATTATTGATAGAGCTATTTCCGGCGCAGATCTTCCTCCTAATTTTATTCCAATAGGTCCATGTATCGAATTAATTTCTTTTTCAGAAAATCCTGCTTCTTTTAATCTTTTACATCTATTCTCATGTGTTTTTTTACTTCCAAGTGCACCAATATAATAAAAGTTAGTTTTTAAAGCATGTTGAAGTGCTGGATCATCTATTTTTGGATCGTGCGTTAATGCAATTAATGCAGTATTGGAATCTGTTTCTATTTCTTTAAAAGCTTCTTCAGGCCACTTATTTATTATCTCCATTCCAGGAAATCTTTGTTCTGAAGCAAAATATCCTCTTGGATCAATAATATATATTTCAAAATTTAAACTATTAGCAAAATCAACTAAATACTGAGCTATATGAACRGCGCCAACAATAATGACTTTAATAGGTCTTATATAGCTTTCTACAAATATATCRGTTCCCTCAATAATTCCATTTTTCTTTGATTGGTAAAAAGAATTTATTTGATCTGTAAATTTTTCAAAGTCTTTACTTAAAGATTTTTCCTTTTCAAAAATTTCACTATTACCTGTTGCTAAATTGGTAACAATTGCAAATTCAATTTTTTTTTCTTTTTTTTTTATTATTTCTKTTAAAATTTCTAATTTCATTATAAAAAATTATTTGTTTGGCAAGGCAACGTCAATCTTATAGTTTGGATCAGAGACTTGTTTAATTAGAGCTGGCAATATTTCATTATTTAATAAAGAAATGATAAATTAATAATCCTATGATTACTCCTTTGATAAATGCAACCCAAAGTATTCCGTAATCAGATATATTTAATATTTTTCCCCACCGTTTTATTATTTTTTTATGCCAAGAAATAAATGAACTCATTAATTTACCTGCTCCAAATAAACTGAAATTTCTCCGCCACAAGCAAGTCCAACTTCCCAAGCACTTTCGTTTGAAACTTTAAATTCAATTTTTTTAAATGGTTTATTTTCTTTTATAATTCCCACACATTCTCTGACAACTGTTGACTCCACACATCCACCGGAAACAGATCCAGAAAAATCTCCATTTTCATTGACAACCATTCTGCTTCCGGTTGGTCTTGGAGAYGATCCCCATGTTTGAATTACCGTTGCAAGRACTACTTTTTGATTAGCTTYTAKCCAATCGTYWGCTTCWTCWAGAATYTTTTCATCAAAWGAATTTTTCATTTAAAATATATTAAGTTAAAAATTTTTATGTGTGAACTTATTTAGCGTTAGTTACAGCTTTTTTAGTTAATACCACAATTAAATTAGCTCTATATTCAGCTGAAGCATGGATATCTGCATTAAATCCCTTACTTGAAATACTAATCTTGTCAATTGATGAGGGTGAAAAATCGCTTGATAAGACACTTTCAAGTTTTTTACATCTAAATACACAGCTTTCAACACCGGTTACAGCAACTCTGACATCTTTTTTTAATTTTGCAACATAAATGCCCACTATAGCATATCTTGAAGCAGGATTTGGAAATTTTACGTAGCTAGATTTATCTGGAACTTTAAATTCAATCGCTTCTATTAATTCACCTTTTTTTAAATCTGTTTCAAACATTCCTTTAAAAAATTTATCTGCTTGAATTTTTCTTTTACTTGTATGTATTATTGCATTTAAAGCCAAACAAGCCGAAGGGTAATCTGCTGCAGGGTCATTATTTGCTATTGATCCTCCAATAGTTCCTCTATTTCTAACTTGAGGGTCACCAATTCCTTCAGCTAATGCTGCAAGAGATGGAATTGCTTTCTTAACTTCTTTTGATTTGGCAACTTCCGCATGTTTAGTTGTTGCACCAATTCTTACTGTCTTTCCACTTACTTTAATTCCTGAAAGGTTTTTTATCCCTTTTATATCAATTATATCTTTATAAGTTGCCAATCCTAACTTCATAGAAGGAATGGTAGTCATCCCTCCAGCTAAAAAAGCGGATTTTGAAGAAGATAATTTAGAAGCTTCTTTCACATTTTTTGCAGAATGGTAATTAAATGTTTTCATTATTCCTCCTTAAGCAGCCTTAGCATCATTTTTTTTCATTTGTTTACAAGCTTTCCAAACTTTTTCGGMTGTTGCTGGCATTGATATTTCTTGYCCTCCWAGWGCRTTRATAACAGCRTTCATMACTGTTGGTGGTGCAGCTATAGAACCTGCTTCCCCACATCCTTTAACACCTAAAGGATTTGTTGTRGCCTTCGTGCAAGTAAATCCTAATTGAAAATCTGGTAAGTTATCAGCTCTTGGCATTGTATAATCCATGTAAGAAGCTGTTATAAGTTGTCCACTCTCATCATACTCTGCATTTTCAGTTAGGGCCTGTCCTACTCCTTGTGCTAGTCCACCATGAACTTGTCCTTCAACAATCGTTGGGTTAACAATTGTTCCAAAATCATCCACAGCAGTATATTTATCTAATTTTACATCTCCTGTTTCAGGATCAATTTCGACTTCTGCAATATGAGATCCTGCTGGAAATGAAAAATTTGCTGGATCAAAAAAAGATGTTTCTTTTAAACCTGGTTCTTCACCTTCAGGCAGAGGAGATTTAACTTCATCTCTAACACCAGGTAAATAGCAAGCAAAAGCAACTTCTTCGATTGTTTTTTTCTTATTTGATTTAGCAACTACAAATTCGCCATCTTTAAATTCAACCTCATCTTCACTGGCTTCAAGCATTTTTGCTGCAACTCTTTTTCCTTTTGCAACTATTTTTTTGCAAGCTTTAACTATTGCTATTCCACCGACTGTTAGTGATCTTGATCCATATGTTCCCATTCCAAAAGGTCCTTTGTCAGTATCACCATGTACAATATCAATATTTTCAATTGGAACACCTAGTTCATCTGCAGTAATTTGTGCAAATGTTGTATCGTGACCTTGGCCGTGGCTGTGAGAACCGGTGTAAACTGTAACCTGACCTGTTGGATTAAATCTTACTTCAGCAGACTCCCATAACCCAAYTCCACAACCTAACATCATAACTACTGGGGACGGAGCAATACCACATGCTTCAAAATATGTTGTAACCCCTATTCCTCTAAGCTTTCCTTTTGACTCRGACTCTTTTTTTCTAGCTGCAAATCCATCATAATCTGACATTTGTTTTGCTTTTTCTAAACCAGCCACATAATCACCAGAATCAACTTGGTGAACTAAAGTTTGTTTAAAAGGAAATTCAGTAGGAAAATTTTTCATTCTTATTTCAATTGGGTCCATGCCAAGTTCTGTAGCTGCCTTATCTACTATTCTTTCAATTGTATAAGTRGCCTCGGGTCTTCCAGCTCCTCTATATGCATCAACGGGTGCTGTATTTGTATATACTGCTTTAACGTTAGWATATGCTGCAGGYATTACATAAACWCCTGTTGCACAAGGACCGAAGAGATATGTTGGTGTTACTGTACCAAAAACTCTTGCGTAAGCTCCTAAATTTGCAATAGTTTCATTTTTAAATCCTAAAAATTTTCCATCATTTGTAACCGCTAATTCTGCATGAGTAATATGATCTCTTCCATGAGTATCAGTTAAAAAAGATTCTGTTCTTTCAGCAACCCATTTAATAGGTCTTTCAATTTTTTTAGCCGCCCAACTACAAACTATTTCTTCATTATAAAGATTAATTTTTGAACCAAAACCTCCACCAACATCGGGAGCTATTACTCTCAATTTATTTTCTGAAGTTACACCACCGTACGCAGACATGATCAACCTTGATAAATGTGGATTYTGACTTGTTGTATAACAAGTTATTTCTTCAGAGGCTGTGTTATAATCAACAACACATGCTCTTGGCTCCATTGCATTTGGAATAAGTCTGTTATTTATAATATCAAGTTTAATGATTTTGTCTGCTTTATCAAAAGCTTCTTTAACTTTTTGTCTATCGCCAAGCAACCAATCATAGCAAAGATTTTTATCAATACCTTCATGAATAGCTTCGCTTTTCATTGTATCTGCTGAGCTCGCGACAGCTTTCAAAACTTTATAATCAACTTTTACTAATTCAGCTGCTGCCTTTGCTTCATCTAAAGTTTCCGCGAAAACAACCGCAACAGGATCGCCTACAAAATTTGCATTATCTTTTACCAACGGTGGATTTGCAGGACATTTCATTTCAGAACCATCTTCGCTTCTAATGGCCCATCCAGCAATTAAACCACCTATTTTATCTTGAGCAATATGTTCTCCTGTTAAGATATCTACAACTCCAGATGCTTTTAAAGCTTTTGAAGTATCAATTTTTTTAATTTTTGCTCTTGCATGAGGAGATCTAATGAATACAGCATATGTTTGATTTGCGATGTTTATATCAGCAGTATATCTACCTTTACCCGTTAAAAATTTTTTATCTTCTTTTCTTTCTACTCTAGAACCAACTAAACTTGCCATACCTCAATCCTCCTACATTTTAGAAGCAGCTACTTTAACTGCCGCTACGATATTTTGATATCCGGTGCATCTACAAATGTTTCCTTCCAACCAATCTCTTATTTCTGTGTCGCTAGGATTCTTATTATTTTGTAATAAATCTATTGCACTCATAATCATTCCTGGTGTACAAAAACCACACTGCAATCCATGCTTTTTTTTAAATGCTTCTTGCATTGGATGCATTTTTCCGTTTTTTACTAAACCCTCAATAGTAGTAATTTTTGATCCATCTAAATCTGCAGCAAAAGCTGTACAACTTTTTATTGATTTTCCATCAACATKCACAACGCATGCRCCACATTGACTTGTGTCACATCCAATATGTGTGCCGGTCAAATTCAAAATATCTCTTAAAAAAACTGATAAAATAGTGTGATCAGGAACTTCTTTRGTAATTTTTTTTCCGTTTACTTCTAAACTTACCTTTTTCATGTCCCACACCTCCTCAAAAAATGCGTCATTTAAACATAATAAAAAACAATGATCAATTATATTAAGGAAAAAAATTCTAGTTTAGCGCGATTCAAAAGATGAAATATATAACTAGACCTAAYAAAACCAATGCAGAGATATAAATTAAAACTTTATTATTAAATTTTATTTCAACTTTAGATGGTTTTTCAATTTTAGTTTTTGTTTCACGTGAAATTTCTTTAGATGAAATTAATTCTGAAAATTTACCAAAAAAARCATCTGCCATTTTTTTTGCAGTCATRTCAATTAAACGTGACCCAACTTGAACAATTTTTCCTCCTACATTTGCTTCAACTTCATATATTAACTTAGTTCCGCTCTCTGAATCTTCTAATTTTACTTTTGCTTTTCCTGAGGCAAATCCAACTGGTGAATTGCCAGACCCTTCAATAATATAACTATTGGGTACATTTATTTCTTTTAACTCAATATCTCCAGYAAAGCTTGCATTAAAGGGGCCAATTTTATTTGTAGCTGTTGCTGTAAATTTAGTATTGGAGTTTTTTATAAATTCTTCACATCCTGGAATTGACTGTCTCAATATTTCTGGATCATTTAGTGCTTCCCAAACTTTTTGTTTTTCAAGATTAATTTGATATGATCCAGAAAGTTTCATAAATGTTTACAATTATATATATTAATTTATATGGATGATAACACAAAAAAAGAATTACAATCTGCAGCTTTTGAAAGATTAATTAACCATCTAAGAAAAAGAAAAGATGTTCAAAACATTGATTTAATGAACTTAGCTGGTTTTTGTAGAAATTGCTTGTCTAAATGGTATCGAGAAGARGCTGAAAAAAAAGGTATACAAGTTTCAGATCCTGATGCAAGAAAACATGTTTACGGTATGCCTTATTCAGAATGGAAAGAAAAATATCAAAAATAATTATTTTTCTTTAAGTCTTGGAAAAAGTTCTACAAAATTACAAGGTTTATGATTAATGTCTAGTTGATGAACTAAAATTTTATCCCAGGCATCAATTACACCACCRGATGATCCGGGTAACGCAAAAATATATTTGCCTTTAGCYAGAACTGCRCAAGCTCTTGATTGAATCGAAGATGTGCCAACTGTTTCAAGACTAATTGTTCTAAATACTTCGCCAAACCCAGGAATATGCTTATCAGCAATTTCGTCTATTGCTTCTGGAGTTATGTCTCTACCAGTCAATCCTGTTCCACCAGTAGTTATAATTACATCTATATTTTTCTTCTTTAACCAGTCGTTTAAAATTTTTTTTAAGTCTTTTTTATTATCTTTACAGATTTTTCTATATACTAAATTGTGATTTGCTTCTGATATCTTATCAACCAAAATACCTCCTGATTTATCATCCTTTAAAGTTCTGGTATCCGTAACGGTTAAAAGCGCTATATTTACTTTCATAAAAATTAATTTAACAAATTTAAATTATATTACTAAATTTCTTCTATGAATATAAATTATTTTAATTCAACAAGAATTCTGGACGGAGGTATGGGTCAAGAATTACTTGCTAGAGGATTAAAACCTAAAGGAACATTATGGTCTGCTCATGCTTTAATTGATAAAGGATGCCACCAAATGGTTATCAATGCTCATTTAGATTTTATAAATGCTGGAGCTGAAGCAATAGTTACCACAACATTTACTGCTCGAAGAAATAGATTAATTCAAAATGATTGTGAAAAATATTTTGAAAAAATAAATATTAAAGCGGTTGAGYTAGCCTTAAAGGCAAGAGATATCTCAAAAAAAGAAGTTTTAGTTGCCGGTGGTTTACCTAATCAAAAACAAACCTATAGTGCTGATTTAGGAGAGGACTTAGGTTCAATAGAAAAAAATTTTTACGACCAAGCTAAACTTCTCAAACATGGTATTGACTTTTTTTATCTGGATGTGATGAGTAGTGGATTAGAGTGTAAAATTGCACTTGRAGCAATTGAATCATTTAATTTACCAGTTTTAGTTGGTGTTCATCTAAGCGATAATGGTCTGCTTCCTTCTGGAGAAAAAATTCAAGATATAGTTAAAAAATATAAAAATAAAAAATGGCTTGGTATTATTATGGCTTGCATTTCTCCTAAAGCATATGAGGTGGTTATTAATGATTTACAAAAACTAGATATGCCCTATGGATTTAAGTTAAATGCATTTAATAAAATACCAAAAGGTTATACTGTTGCCTCTAAAGATGCTTGGGGAAATGCAGGCAATCCAACTACTGTTTTAGGAAAAAATACTGATTTAAATGAATCTAAGTTCTACGAATATGTAAAAAAATTTATGAAAAATGGTGCTACGATATTGGGTGGATGCTGCGAGATAAGACCTTCTCACATAAAAGCAATATCTAAACTGAAGTGATATTCTTTATACTGGATCGTTTTACTAAATAAATTCCTAATATAATCGCAATTAAAGCAATTAAAACTTTAGAAGTAATTAACTCGTTTAGAAATATATAACCAARAATTACACCAAAAATTGGAATTAAATAAGCTACCTGCGCTTGAAAAACTAAACCGTTATTTTTTAGTATTTTGAATCTTATTAACCAAGCAATGCCAGTTGCGATAGTTCCTAAATAGATTACTGAAAGAGTGGAATCTAATCTATGAGAAAGATGTAAATCTTGCTTAAACATTAAAGCTTCAGAGGGATTAAWATAACTAAGTATTAAACTTATTGGCAATATAAATATTGTTGCCCAAATTAAAATTGATGAAGTTACATTTTCATTTTCTTTATTGCTTACTTTTAAGGTCAACAGTCCTCCTATGACGTAAAAAGTAGAACCAGCCAAAATTAAAACTGCTGAAATAAAATTATTTTCATTAATCAAAATATTATCTGAAAAAAGAAAAACTATTCCCGAAAATCCTACAAGAACTCCAAGAACTTTTATAAAATTAATCTTTTCGTTTATAGTAAAAAAATGGGCCAAAACAGTGGCGCTTAAGGGTGTAGTGGCCATTAAAATTGCTGCTAAGTTACTTTGAACTTTTTGAATCCCATAAGCAATTAAAAAAAAAGGTATTACCAAGTTTATTATTCCAATTGCAGCAAACCAATACCAATCCTTTGAAAATGCTTCAATTTTTATTTTTTTATATAAACACAAAGCAACAACAGGAATTGCTCCAAAAAGAATTCTTAGGAAAGAAATCATGACTGGTCCATAAGAATAAGTTGCAATTTTAATATTAAAAAAAGCTGACGACCATATCAAAGCTAATACGAACAACAAAATATAATCAAATGTATTAGGATTTCTCATTCRACTATATCCATGACTTCCCCGCTGGTAATTTTTTGAAGATCTATAAAATTAATTTTAAAAACACAATTTGGGTGACCTGCGGCGCCAAAAATATTTTCAAATCTAGATAATGATTGATCAATATAAATTTTTATTGGATTCAAATGTCCTACGGGAGATACTCCTCCAATTGTGAAACCTGTAACTTGCTTTACTTGTTCAGCATTTCCCATGCTTACATCTTTTTCGCCTAAAATTTTTTTTATTTTGTTTAGAGAGCATCTCTTATCACCYGCAACTAAACATAACAAGAAAGAGTTTTTTGTTCTTAAAAATAAGCTTTTAATTATAGAACCAACTTCAGTATTGAGACTGTCTGCAGCATCCTGGGCAGTTCTTGCAGAACCATCTAAAACTATAACTTTTAAACTTTCGTCAAAATCTTTTAATTTCTGACTAACTCTTTTTACGGACTCTTTGTTTAACAAATCTTCCATATAATTTTTTTAAAGTTGGTTTTAATTGTTTTATTAAATCTTCAGCAATCAAACCAATRCCTGATTTTTTTCCAATTTCRCTATGTATCCATACTCCTGCRCARCTWGCWTCRAAACTRTYTAATTTWTTKTCACCAACCAAACTAGCAATAATACCTGAAAGCACATCTCCACTGCCTATCACGGCTAATTCTTTTGTTGAATTGTTATTTACAACTATTTTTTTTCTATTTGAAATGTAAGTTGTGCTACCTTTTAAAACAATTGTACAATTAACCAATTTACAAGCATTAATTACTTTTAAATTACTACTTTTKAATTTATTYAACTTTGGAAAAATTGTTCTAAATTCCTTTATATGAGGAGTAATTATTTTATTTTCATCTAATAATTTGTACAAAGTTTTTAAATCTTTTTTAAAAGAAGTAAGAGCATCAGCATCTAAAATTACATTTTTAATTTTTTTAAGAAGGAATATGGTTTTTTTTTTNGTTGYTTGATTTGATCCTGCACCAGGACCTATRAGAAAAGAAKAATTTTTATTTTTATTTACGAAATTTTTAAATTCTTTAAATGTGTTTATCTCCTTTTTTAATAGAGAAGGAAATTTCAAAGAATAAATTGGTAATGTTTTCTTGTTGCAGATTATCTTTACAGARCCAACTCCAGTCCTCAGCGCTGCTTCGGAACTCAATAAAGTAGCTCCTACCATYTCCTTTTCACCTCCTACAACTATCAATTGMCCTCTGCTATATTTATGACTTTTTCTTTTTTTGAATGGAAAGTTTTGTAACCATTTGTGATATGAATTATGCTGTTTATTCATTATATGTAAGAATACTACTTATGAGTTAATTGCATAGCTGATATCTGCCAATAATGTCTTTTTATTCACGTTTTTTTTGATATCAAGAAGCACAAAGTTACAAAGGAAAAATTATGAGTTCAAGCAAAGTTTTAAAATTAATGAAAGATAAAGAGATCGAATATGTTGAYCTTMGATTTACGGATCCTCGCGGAAAACTTCAACATTTAACTATGGACGCTACTATAGTTGATGAAAGCATGTTAAATGATGGTGTTTTTTTTGATGGTTCTTCTATTGCAGGATGGAAAGCAATTCACGAATCTGACATGATTTTAAAACCAGATTTAAGTAGAAAAGTCATTGATCCATTTACTTCACATAATACTCTTATTCTTTTTTGCGACATTTTAGATGCTGTTAAAAAAAATTCATACGAAAGAGATCCGCGAGGAATAGCWAARAAAGCWGAAGYRTATYTAAAATCTACAGGAATTGGTGATAAAGCTTACTTTGGTCCTGAACCAGAATTTTTTGTGTTCGATGATGTTCGTTACAAAAATGACATGAACGAAACTAGTTTTGCAATTGATAGTAATGARGGTCCYTACAAYACAGGAAGAAAGTATGAAAGTGGAAACATGGGACACCGTCCAGGAATTAAAGGTGGATATTTTCCTGTTCCTCCCGTTGATAGTGCACAGGATATGAGAGGAGAATATTTAAAAGGATTAAGAGATGTTGGTATTAAAGTTGAAAAACATCACCATGAGGTAGCTCCAAGTCAACATGAACTTGGGATGTATTTTCGTACTTTAGTTGAACAAGCAGATAACGTTCAACTTTACAAATACGTAGTGCATATGGTTTCTCATTCTTTTGGTAAAACTGCAACATTTATGCCTAAACCTGTTAAAGGTGACAATGGCTCCGGAATGCATACTCACCAATCTATTTGGAAAGGTGAAACACCTRTCTTTTCTGGAAATAAATATGCTGGATTATCTGATACTGCATTACATTATATTGGTGGAATATTAAAACATGCAAAAGCAATTAATGCTTTTTCAAACTCAACAACAAATAGTTACAAAAGATTAATTCCAGGTTTTGAAGCTCCAGTATTATTAGTATATTCGGCTAGAAATAGATCCGCTTCGTGCAGAATACCTATTGTATTAAACAAAAATGGTGCAAGAKKTGAAGTTAGRTWTCCTGATGGYGCWGGAAAYCCYTATYTAACKTTYKCWGCAATGTTAATGGCAGGATTAGAYGGAATTAWAAAWAAAATTGATCCAGGTAAACCTCTTGATGAAGATTTATATGCATTRCCAGAAAGTAAAGTAAAAAACATTCCTACAGTTTGCGGTTCATTGAGGGAAGCAATGGAAAGTTTGGATAGGGATAGAGAATTTTTAAAACAAGGTGGAGTATTTTCTGATGACCAAATTGACGCTTTTATAGCATTAAAATTTGAAGAAATTTACAAACTTGAACATACTCCCCATCCAATGGAATTTGAGATGTACTATAGTGGCTAAAGATTTTATTTTTTGCTTTTTAAAATTTTTTCGTCAGCAATTTTGTTTTTATTTACGCCTTTTTTGATCGTGTAATTAAGCGTGCCATGAGCACCTGCYTCAACRGGTTTGCGTTGAGCTCTAAATAATGCCTTTTCTTTGGCATTTTCTGCCAACTTATTAGAATGATCTACTAAATGCTTCTTATCTCTCATATTTAGTATTATRTCTTAAATGACTCTCCACATCCACATCTTTCAGTTTCGTTAGGATTTTTAAATATAAAATTAGATGAAAATTCCTCTTTTTTGTAGTCCATTTCTGTTCCTAGAAGATACATTATTGCTCCAGCATCTATAAAAACCTTAACGCCTTTGTCCTCAATAACTTCATCATTAGGATTAATTTCTTTTGCATATTCTATTATATAAGACATGCCTGCACAACCACCTGACTTTACGCCAACTCTGACTCCTAGAGAATTTTTTTCATCTTTTGACATAATTTCCTTAATTCTAGTTGCCGCGCTATTACTTAAAGTTATTGCTTGTTTCATTATAAATTTAGCTCCAGTTTTGCTGATTCAGTCATCATATCTTTATTCCAAGGTGGTTCCCAAACTAAATTAAGATCCACATTTTTTACTTCTTTAATTGCCATTATACTATCYTTTACTTCTTTCGGCAAACTTTCTGCGACTGGACAATTAGGCGAGGTTAATGTCATATTTATTTTAACATCATTATCTTTTTCAACTATAATATCGTAGATTAAYCCAAGTTCATAAATATTTACTGGTATTTCCGGGTCATAAATCTTTTTTACTTCAGTAATAATTTTTTCTTTTAAGTCCATTTCTAACCAAATTTTTCTGTATTAATTTCCTCATTGTTGCCTGCAATTGCAGACGTTAAAGTATGCCATGATAATGTAGCACACTTTACTCTCATTGGATATTGTTTTACACCAGAAAAACACATCAGTTTAGTTTTTTCATCATCTTTTAAGTTTTTAGAACTTAGCTCCGGTTTTTCTTTTATCATCTTTAAAAAATCTTCAATAATATCTTTAATTTCATTTTCTTTTCTACCTCTAACAAGTTCAGTCATAATAGAGGCCGAAGCCATAGAAATAGCACATCCGCTACCCTCGAAAGATATATCTTCTACTTTTTTATTTTCATTTAATTTTAAATAAACATGCACTTTGTCTCCACACAAAGGATTGTAACCTTTTGCTTTTTTATTAAAATTTTCTGTTTTTCTCAAATTTCTTGGATTTTTTCCATGTTCCAGAATTATATCTTGATATAATTGTTTTAAGTTCATTATTTTAAATCGAATATTTTTCTACAATTTTCAATTGCCTTGCAAAATATATCAATATCTTCCTTGGTATTATAAACTCCAATAGATATTCTTGCCGTTGCAGTTAAATTTAATTTTTGATGTAAAATTTGACAGCAATGATGTCCGGCTCTAATTGCAACACCATCTTCATCTAAAATTGTAGCAATGTCGTGAGGATGAATTCCCTTTATTGTAAAAGCAATCACTCCAGCTTTATTTTTTGGATTGCCAATTATTTTTATAGAATTTATTTGTC
>NVSV01000010.1:0-17805 GCA_002732835.1 Candidatus Pelagibacter sp. | reverse complement strand
GCATTTAATGATTTATACTTAATGTATGGACCATATTGACCTTTCATTATTCTAACTGGTTTTTTATCATCAGGATGTTCTCCCAGATCTTTAATTAATAATGAAGATATTCTTCCAGGTTTAGCTTCTGAAATAAGCGAGATAGCTCTATTAAGACCTATTGAAAAAATTTCTTCAACAATTTCTAATCTTGCAGATTTATTTTCACATTTAAGGTATGGACCAAATCTTCCAGAATTTAACGTTATTTCATTCCCATTTTCAGGATTAATTCCAAGGCTTTTTGGCAATGAACATAAAAATTTAGCTTTATCTAAATCAATTGATTCGACTGGAATTCCTTTTGGTATTGAAATATTTATAATATTTTCTTGATCTTTTTTCTTAGATTTTTTCTTTTTATAATTTGTTTTATTTTGATTTAAATTAGGATCAATTTCATATTGTAAATATGGGCCAAATCTACCATTTCTTAAAAAAATTTCTTTTCCTTCATCATTTTTACCTAGCAATTTAGGTTCAGACAAATTTACTTGCTGAGCTGCTTTTGATTTTGATAAAGGTCTAGTAAATTTACAATCTGGATAATTTGAGCATCCTATAAAAGCGCCACCTCTAAAACTATTTTTTAGACTTAATTGACCRTTATTACAAAGTTTGCAYTTTCGATCAATTTGTCCGTTCTCATCAACTTCAAATATAAAATCACCTAAACTTTCATTTAATAAATCTAAAACTTCTCGCGTTCTTTTTTTTTTAACTGAAGTAACATTTTTATTAAAATCCTTCCAAAACTCTTCTAACACTTTTATCCAATCTTCTTTTCCTGAAGTAATATCATCTAATTGATCTTCTAGTTTTGCAGTGAATCCGTAATCAACATATTTGGCAAATAATTTTTCTAAAAAAGCTGAAATTAATTTACCYCTATCAGTTGGAAAAAATCTTTTATTTACAATATCCGCATAACCTCTGTTTGCAATTACTGAAATTATACTTGCATAAGTTGAAGGTCTTCCAATACCCAATTCTTCTAATTTTTTTACTAAACTAGCCTCAGAGTATCTTGGGGGAGGCTGGGTAAAATGTTGTTCATCAATAAATTCTTCAATTTTGATTGGTCCTTTTAGGACATGAGGTAGAATATTCTCTTCTTCATTGTTTTCTTCATTTTTATATATTTTTAAAAAACCATCAAATTTAATAACAGATCCACTTGTTTTAAAAATATTTAGATTGTCATCAGATGTAATTGTAATTGTATTTCTATCAAATTTTGCGGATTCCATTTGAGAAGATAGGGCTCGAGTCCATATTAAATTATAAAGTTTATGTTGATCTGTACTCAAATATTTTTTCATATCTTCCGGTAAAAGTGATATATCTGTAGGACGAATAGCTTCATGAGCTTCTTGTGCATTTTTTGCTTTTTTTCCAGAATAATTTAATGGTTGATTAGGTAAATAATTATTTCCAAATTTATCTTTTATATGTGATCTAAATAATTTAACAGCATCATTAGAAATATTAGTTCCGTCTGTTCTCATATATGTAATGAGTCCAACTGTGTCTCCTTCAATATCAATACCCTGATACAGTCTTTGTGCAATCTGCATTGTTCTTGATGCACCAAAACCTATTTTGGTAGATGCTAATTGCTGTAAAGTTGAAGTAGTGAATGGACCAGAAGGATTTCTTGTAAWAACTTTAGAAGAAATATCCGAAATACTATAATTTTTTGATTTGATTTTTTCTATAGAGTTATTGACTTCATTTTTATTTCTAAAATAAAATTTTTCAATTTTATTTCCATCAATTTGAAAAGTGTTGGCTTGAAAAATCTTACCATCACTAGATTTGACTTTTATATTTAGCGTCCAAAATTCTTCTGGTTTAAAATTTTCAATTTCATGCTCTCTTTCAGTTAATAATCTTAAAGCCACAGATTGAACTCTGCCCGCAGATTTAGATCCAGGTAATTTTGTCCATAATATTGGTGAAATATTAAAACCTACAAGATAATCCAAAGCTCTTCTTGCCTTATAAGAATCAACTAGATTAGGCTCGATTTCTCTAGGATTTTCAATCCCGTTTGTCACAGCATTTTTGGTAATTTCATTAAAAACAACTCTTTCAATTTTTTTATCTTTTARYAATTTTTTCTCATTCAARAACTCTTTWACATGCCACGCWATAGCTTCWCCCTCTCTATCAGGGTCAGTTGCTAATATTATTTTTGAKGAATCTTTTGCAGCATCAGTTATATCTTTTAGATATTTTTTTGAGAAATTATCAATTTCCCATATCATTTTAAAATTATTTTCTGGATCTACCGATCCATTTTTTGAAGGCAAATCTCTAATGTGGCCATAACTTGCAAGTACAATGAAATCTTTTCCTAAATATTTATTAATAGTTTTTGCTTTTGCAGGACTTTCAACAATTACCAAATTCATAATTTNNGAAAYTACATAAAWGACYTAGATAGTCAAATTAATAAATTTTTGTCTTTGATTCCTCTTGATTTATAAGTCGTTTTACATTTTCTCTGTGAGTATAAAATATTAAAACAAAAATAAWWWKMTNAANAAAWAWWWGTMAWRAAWGTTATCAAAAAAAAATAAATAAACTGGAATACTTAAACTTGCTACCATAGAAGATAGTGATGAAAATTTAGTAATAAAAAAAATAATTAACCAAGAACAAATAAATATAAACCCAAATAAATAGTTTATACAAAACAATATTCCTAAATATGTAGCCACTCCTTTTCCACCTTTAAATTTTAACCAAATAGGAAATACATGACCTATAAATACTGATAAAGCAGAAATAAATATATAATCTGGAATATAAAATTTTGTAAACAAAACAGGTATAACAGCTTTTAATATATCGAGAATAAGGGTTGAATAACCTATGCTTTTATTTCCAGTTCTTAATACATTTGTTGCACCTATATTTCCTGAGCCAATGCTTCTTATATCTTTTTTAAGAAAAATTTTTGTTAAAATAAAACCAAAAGGAATAGATCCTATCAAATAAGAAATCAAAGAAGTAAGAATTATTTCCATATTTAAATTTTAAATAATTCTTCACCTTTTACAAATGTATTTGTGACTTTTCCCTGTAATTTTTTATCCTCTATAGAAGTGTTTTTTGATTTTGATATTAGTGTTTCTTTTTTAACAATCCATGGCTTGTAAATATCAACGATGCAAAAATCAGCATCATTACCTACAGTTAGATTTCCTTTATTTATCTTTAAAATCTTAGCAGGATTACTAGTTAAAACTTTAATTATTTTATTAAGTTTTAAAGAATCATTGTGAAAAAGTTCTAACGCTAGTGGCAACAATGTTTCAATTCCAGAAGCTCCAGTAGCAGCTTGAGAAAATGTTAATCTTTTTTGTTCTTCGTCCTCCGGCTTGTGATCTGATACTATGACATCAATTAAATCTCTGTTTATTCCTTTTACTAAGGCCAATCTATCTTCTTCTTTTCTTAACGGTGGAGATAATTTTAAAAAAGTTCTAAAATCACCTATATCRTTTTCATTTARTGATAGATTGTTWATAGATACTCCRCAGCTAAAGCTAACTTCRTTTTTTCTTTTTTCAACYAAATCAACAGATTTAGACGAAGATAACTGTGAAATGTGATAYCTACAATTAAATTCATCTAGTAAAGTTAGATCCCTTTCAATTATAATTTTCTCCGCTAACTCTGATATGCCTTGTAAGCCCAATTTGGTTGAAATTATTCCATCATTAACCATACCGTTTTCAGCTAATTCATAATCTTCTGCATGCTGCATTATCAAACAATTCAAATCATGAGCAGATTTCATAATTCTCGACATAAGTCTTGTATTTTGTATTGTTTTTATTCCGTCAGTAAAACCTATTATTCCTTTTTTTTGCAATAATCCAAATTCAGTCATATTAGTTCCTTCAAGATTTTTTGTTAAGGAAGCTGTAGGAAAAATATTTATTTTAGCTTTATCTCGACCTCTTCTTTTTAAGAAATCAACAATAGAAACATTATCAATTACAGGACTTGTATTTGGCATTGTTACAACAGAAGTAACACCACCAGCTAAAGCAGCATTACTTAAAGTTTTAAARTTTTCTTTATACTCAAAACCAGGTTCACCAACAAAAACACGCATATCAACAATACCTGGAAACAYATGTTTTTCTTTTAAATCAACAAATTTTTCTCTGGAAGGTATATTRTTTTTGTTTACTTTTTTTCCTATGGCTTCGATTTTTCCATCTTCRCYAATTATCAAACCACCCATTTCTTCAATAGAATTATGTGGGTCCAGAATATTACCATTTAAAAAGTATTTTTTTTTCATTATTCACAAAATATTTTTAAACAAGCCATCCTTACAGCCACTCCAAGTTCAACTTGTTCTTTGATTAAACTAACATTTATATCATCAGCTAAGTTTGTATCTATTTCTATTCCACGATTCATWGGYCCAGGATGCATTATTAACGCATCTTCTTTTGCACATTCTAATTTGTCGGGAGTTAGRCCGTAATATTCATAATATTCTCGATTTGAAGATAAAAATGAACTTGTCATTCTTTCATTTTGAAGTCTTAACATCATTACTATGTCACAATTTTTCAATCCATTTTTCATATTTGAAAAAGTATTAACTCCAAATTTTTCAATATTACTTGGCATTAAATTAGTTGGTGCAATTATATTYAATTCCGCTCCCAACATATTTAATAAATAAATATTTGATCTAGCTACTCTAGAATGAAGAATATCTCCACATATAGCAATTTTTAATCCTTCTATTTTTYCTTTTCTGTTAATTATTGTTAGAGCATCAAGCAATGCTTGAGTAGGATGTTCTCTTCGTCCGTCACCTGCGTTTAATACTGCGCAGTTAACTTTCTGAGACAATAAATTACAAGCACCCGAGTCTTGATGTCTTATAACAATTATATCTGGGTGCATTGCATTTAAAGTCATTGCAGTATCAATTAAAGTTTCTCCTTTTTTAATTGCTGAATTTATTATGTTGATAGACATTACATCTGCTCCCAGCCTCTTGCCTGCTAACTCAAACGAACTTTGAGTTCTTGTTGAAGGTTCAAAAAATAAATTAATTTGAGTTTTTCCYCTTAGGATATTTAATTTTTTATTTTTGCTTCTGTTTAAACTGATAAATTGTTTTGCTTCAGAGAGAATATATTTAACATCAGATATTGATAAATTCTGGATACCTAAAAGATGTTTTTGAGAGATTTTAATAGCTTTCTTTGCAATAGCTGCCATTAAAACCAACTCTATAGCTATTAAAGGTTAATAAGGCAAGTATTAATTGTTAATATAATCCAATGCTCCTTGAAGAATAAAAGCAGCTGCATTTTGATCAATATTTTTTACTCTTTTGGAYACATTTATATCTAATTGACCAGATAAATTAAAAGCCCCAACTGTCGAAAGTCGTTCATCCCAAAGACAAATAGGAATATCTATATTTTTTGAAATATTTTTAGCTATATCTCTTRCTGATTGGGAAGAAGGACCAGTTGTACCATCCATGTTTATTGGRTTTCCTATAATTATGCCTCYAATATCATTTTCTTTRATTATTAATTTWANTTCATCTAYAAGYYTATCTGMACTTGATTTTACTATTGTTTTAAAAGGAGTAGCGATTGATTGTTTTTCATCACAAATTGACACACCAATTTTTTTAGATCCTAGATCTAAACCTATTAATCTTGACTTATTTAATTGTTTTTTTTTAAATTCTTCAATTGTGATCATATTGTATTTTCTATATTAAGTGGTAGTTTGCAATTTATCTAGTTATCATATGGGAATAGATCTTAAAACAGTAAAACATATATCAAAATTATCTAGAATTTCTGTAGATGATGAAAAAGCAAAGAAATTAGAAGCTGATCTTAATTCAATATTTTCATTTATAGAGAAATTGAACGAACTTAATACCGAAAAAATAGAGCCATTGACATCAATAGCTGAAACTAACCTTCAACTTAGAAAAGATGAGATAAAATCAAGTAATATTAGAGAACAAATACTTAAAAATTCACCAGAAGAAAATAAAGATTTTTTTGTTGTACCAAAGGTTATTGAATAATGYCCGATATAATAGATTTAACTCTTGTAGAATTAGTAGATAAAATTARAAAAAAAGAAATTTCTTCCAAAGAAGTAACTGCTGCKTATGTAGATAGATCTCAGAAATCAAAAAAATTAAATACGTATGTTACTGAAGACTTTGAAATTGCTTTAAAAAAAGCTGATAATTTTGATAAAAATCCAAATTATGAAAAAAAATTACCTGGAATACCAATAGCAGTTAAAGATTTATTTTGTACTAAAAACTTAAGAACTACAGCTGGAAGTAAAATATTAGGYAATTTTATTCCAACATATGAATCWACTGTTACTGAAAATCTTTGGAATGCYGGAAGTATTCTTTTGGGTAAACTTAATTGTGATGAATTTGCAATGGGATCATCAAATGAAACAAGTTTTTTTGGGAATGTTCAAAATCCAGTAGGAGAAAATTTAGTTCCAGGTGGGTCCTCTGGTGGTTCAGCATCCGCATTAGCTGCAAAATTAACACCAACAACTATTGGTACTGATACCGGAGGTTCAATTCGTCAACCAGCTTCATTTACWGGHACTGTDGGDCTAAAACCAACNTATGGWAGHTGTTCAAGATATGGGATAGTTGCTTTTGCTTCATCATTAGATCAAGCAGGACCTATGACTAGAGATGTTAAAGATTGTTCTTTATTGTTTGAAGTGATGAGTTCATATGATCGAAAAGATTCTACATCAGTAGATTTTAAAAGAGGCAATTATTTGAAAGAATTAAATAATTCAATTAAAGGAAAAAAAATTGGAATTCCTAAAGAATACAGAGTAGAAGGCATGCCAAAAGAAATTGAGGATCTTTGGCAAAAAGGAATAAATATAATTAAAGAAGCCGGYGCTGAAATAGTTAATATTTCACTACCTAATACAAAATATGCTTTACCTGCTTATTATATTGTTGCACCAGCTGAAGCATCATCAAATTTAGCAAGATATGATGGTGTAAAATATGGTTTTAGATCTAAAGGTGAAAATCTAATCGATATGTATGAAAAAACGAGATCGGAAGGTTTTGGGAATGAAGTAAAAAGAAGAATTATGATTGGCACATATGTACTTTCTTCAGGTTATTATGATGCATATTATTTGAAGGCTCAAAAAGTGAGAAAATTAATTAAAAATGACTTTGATGAARTTTATAAAAAAGTTGATGCTATACTAACACCCTCAACTCCAAGTTCTGCATTTAAAATTGGTGAAAAAACTAACGATCCTGTAKCGATGTATTTGAATGATATATTTACCGTCCCTATTAACTTAGCTGGGTTGCCYGCAATATCAATACCAGCTGGAMTTGAYTCAAAAGGATATCCATTAGGACTTCAAATAATCGGAAAAGCTTTTGAAGAACAAAATATCCTTAATATTGCTTATTCTATAGAAAAWGAAATTAATTTTAAAAATAAAATAAATGATTGGTGGATGTAATNGCAAAAAATCAATCTGAATATTTAATAAAAAGAAACAATAATGAGTATGAGGTAGTTATTGGTCTAGAAGTTCATGCCCAAGTTTTATCAGAGTCAAAACTTTTTTCTAGTGCACCAACTAAGTTTGGTGCTGAACCAAATACTCAAGTAAGTTTGGTGGATGCTGCATTTCCAGGAATGTTGCCAGTAATAAATGAATTTTGCATAAAACAAGCTGTAAAAACTGGAATAGGATTAAATGCAAAAATAAATAAAAAATCAATTTTTGATCGAAAAAATTATTTTTATGCYGATCTACCACAAGGTTATCAAATTTCTCAATATAAAAATCCTATAGTAGGAGAGGGCTCAATTGTCTTAGATTTAACAACAGGAGAAAAAATAGTTGGTATTGAAAGACTTCATCTAGAACAAGATGCTGGAAAAAGTATACATGATATGGACCCACAGAAYACTYTTGTTGATTTAAATAGATCAGGTATAGCRTTAATGGAAATAGTAAGTAAACCTGATTTAAGATCTCTAGAAGAAGTAAACGCTTATATTAAAAAACTAAGATCAATCATGAGATATTTAGGTACTTGTGATGGGAATATGCAAGAAGGATCTTTAAGAGCAGATGTAAATGTTTCTGTAAGAAAAAAAGGTCAAAAAGGATTTGGCACAAGATGTGAAATTAAAAATGTAAACTCAATTAAGTTCATGCAAATGGCGATAGATTATGAAGCGAATAGACAAGTTGATGTTATAGAAGAAGGTGGAACGATTGATCAAGAAACTAGACTATTTGATATTAAAAAAAATGAAACTAGGTCAATGAGATCAAAAGAAGATGCTCATGACTATAGATATTTTCCTGATCCAGATCTTTTACCGCTAGAACTTAGTGATAAATTTATTAATGATTTAAAAAAAAANTATTCCAGAATTACCAGATGAAAAGAAAAAAAGGTTTATAGAAAAATTTAAATTATCACCTTATGAAGCCAATATWTTAGTATCTGATATCGAAACTTCTAAATATTTCGAGGAAGTTATTGAGAAATCAGATGTTAAACTTTCCACAAACTGGATCACAGGTGAATTATTTGCGTTATTAAATGAAAAAAACTTGGAAATCTCTCAAAACCCAATTAGCGCAAAAAACTTATCTAAATTGATTAATTTGATTAAAGATGGGACAATTTCAGGCAAGATTGCAAAATCAGTTTTTGAAATAATGGCAGATGAGGGTAAAGATCCTCAAATAATTGTTGAAGAAAAAGGYCTTAAACAGCAAAGCGATCCGAAAGAAATAGAAAAACTAATAGATAAAGTTATTACCGACAATCCAGATAAAGTAAAAGAGTATAAATCTGGAAAAGAYAAACTTTTTGGTTTTTTTGTTGGTCAAGTGATGAAAGTTTCTGGAGGCAAAGCGAATCCACAACTAGTAAATGAGATTCTAAAAAAGAAACTTCTCTAGATAAAATGGGATCAAATCTTGAAATTACTAAAGAAATTGAAAATTATATTAATAATCATTCTTTAGAATTAAACCCAAYACAAAAAGAAATAATTTYGTACAATGATAGCTTAGGTGATATTAAAAGAATGCAAATTGCTATTTCGCAATGTCATTTCTTACAYCTAATTATWAAAACTTCGAAAATAAAGAAAATTTTAGAAATAGGTACTTTTACTGGTTTAAGTGCATTATCGATGTCATTAGCTTTACCTAGTGATGGAAAGTTGGTTKCRCTGGATAAAGATGAAGAAACAAATAAAATTGCAGTAAATTTCTTTAAAAAAGCTAAACAAGAAAATAAAATTCARACAATCATTAGACCAGCTTTAGAAAGTTTAAAGGATTTAAAAAAACAGAGACAAAAATTTGATCTTGTTTTTATTGATGCAGATAAAGAAAATTATAAAAATTACTATGATCAATCATTAGATTTAATTGATGCTAATGGTTTGATTATAATCGACAATGTTTTATGGCATGGARAAGTTGTGGACAAAAAAAACCAAAATAAATTGACTATAATTATCAGAGAATTTAATTCTTATGTTAATAGCGATGTAAGGACAGAAAACTTAATTATTCCGGTAGGTGATGGTCTTACTGTTTGTAGAAAGTTATAATGTTTTATATTKCAGGATTTTATAAGTTTAAAAAAATATCCAATATTAAAAAAAATAAAAAAATCTTACAAAAATATTTTATTAATAATAGCATTAGAGGAACAATAATTATTTCTAGTGAAGGAATTAACGGYACTWTATCTGCTAAGAAAAAAAATTTAGATTCARCGATAAATCAAATAAAGAAAACTTTTAAATTTACTAATTTTGATAGTGAAAATTYGTCTAAAAGTAAATTTCAACCCTTTCATAGAGGTAAAATAAAAATCAAAAATGAAGTTGTTCCTATGAGAATAAAAATTTTAAAAAGGAAATTAAACAATCATATAGAACCTACAAAATGGAATAAATTAATTAATAATAAAAATACTTTTTTAATTGATGCGAGAAAACCTTTTGAACATGAAGTTGGTACATTTAAAAGAGCGATAAATCCAAATGTTAATAACTTTAGAGAATTTCCTAAATATTTAAAAAATTTAGATAAAGGCAAAACTMTAGCCATGTTTTGTACTGGTGGGATAAGATGTGAGAAGGTAAGTATTTTTCTTGAAAAAAAAGGTTTTAAAAACGTATATCAATTAAAAGGTGGAATTATAAATTATTTAAAAAAAATAAAAAAAAAGAACAGTTTATGGAGAGGAGAATGTTATGTTTTTGATAATAGAGTTTCTATCAAACATGGGTTAGTTACCGGTAGTTATTCAATGTGTAGTGGATGCAGAAAGCCAATATCACATAAAGATAAAAAATCTAAAAAATATGAAGAAGGAATATCATGTCCAAATTGTCACGATAACTTAACAACTTCCCAAAAAGAAAGATTTAGAATGAGACAAAAACAAATAAATCTTGCTAAAAAKCTTGGRAAARAACACATATTCCAAAMAGAATTTTAAAAATGAATTTAYTAAAAGACCAAATTCCAAAACTAGTTAGAAAACTTGCTGTACCTGCTATGGTGGGGACTCTTTTTCAAACACTTTATAATATTGTTGATACTTTTTTTGCTGGAAAGATATCACCTGAAGCATTATCAGCATTAAGTAAATCATTTCCCATTTATTTTATAATAATTGCAACATCAATCGGTGTTACTGTTGCTGGAACATCATTAATTGGTAACAGCATTGGTGAGAACGATAAGAATAAAACACTAAATTATTTCACACATATCATTTTTTATGGAATTATAGTTTCTATTGTTATTACTTACTTAGGATTAAGTTATTCAGAAAAAGTATTTTCTTTGATGGGTTCAACTAAAGAAGTTACTCTTCTAGGTCTTGAATATACCAATATTATTTATTCTGGATCAATTATTTTTATTTTGGTTGTAGCCTTAAACTCTCTATTACATGCAGAAGGTGATACTAAAACTTWYAGAAATGTTTTAATTTTATCTTTCTTTCTTAATATTATTTTAAACCCTATCTTAATTTTTGGTTTTTTCTTTATACCTGCTATGGGAGTAAAAGGTATAGGTATTGCAACTATAATTGCACAATTAGTAACATTGATCATCATATTAATAAAAGTTCTAAAAAATAGTAGAGTTAAGGAAATAACTAAAGAACATTTATTACCTAAATTTTTATTTTTTAAAAATATTTTTTTTCAATCGATGCCAATAACTGTATCAATTTGTGGTTATTCAATAGCTGCAGCTATTATTTTTACTTATGTAGGCCAGTCTGGCGAATATGCTACAGCAGGATATGGAGCAGGAACTCGAATTGAGCAAGTTGTACTTCTTCCTATTTTAGGGATCAATACAGCCATCATATCTATAATCTCACAAAATTATGGTGCCAAAAATTTTAATAGAATAAAAGAAACTTATTTTATCGCATTAAAATATGCTTTTATTATAATGGTTACTTCTGGAATAATAGTTTTTACATCAGCAAACATAATTACAAGTTTCTTTTCTAGCGATCCCGAAGTAATAGAATATGGAAAAAGATATTTAAAAATATCTGCTTTTGTTTTGCCAGCTTATCCAATTTTTTTTCTTTCAAATGGTTTTTTTATGGCCATAAAAAAATCGGAAATTGCTATGATTTCTAACTTTTTTAGAAATGTAATGAACCCAATTCTAGTATTTTATATAGCCAAATATATTAGTGCGAGTTTTAATACTTTCTTTKGGATATGGGTTGTAATCAATTGGTTTTTTTCAATGTTATATTTAATGATTGTCTTTTATTATTTAAAATCTAGATTAGAGAAATCTAGCGCTGTCGTTCATCCATGACCACAGATGATTTGAAAAAGATCTTCTAACAAATAAGTTTATATCATTAATGTTTTTATGATGAATAATTACATCTATATGATTCATGACTGTTTGTACTACTGATCCTTTTGTGTTTTTAAATTTATTAAAATTAAATGGACAAGATGTAGAAAATAATTCGAAAACTTTATCACCTTTTAAATTAATCATGACCCATTGATCGGTTACGTTTGTTACAGAGCCATAGTTTATTTTTGAAATTTCGTTGAACAAACCATCTTCAAGTTTGTAATTATCATTTTCAGAATTAAATTTATTATTTGAGTAAACCATCCACTCATCTGGACTTAACCAAATAATATTTAGATTATCATTTCCTGATGAAGTATTAGCTTCAGTAGGTGGTATAATTGACAAAGATTTACCAATTTTAGTTAATAAATCTCTTTTCTTACCTCTTAGATTTATTTTAATTATAGGCTCAATTTCTGACATTATTAAATCAGAGTATTYTTTTTTATCATTAATTGGAGAATTATAATTAAGCATTTAACCTCTTATTTTCTTTATCTAAAAATACAGAGTCCGCAATTGTTACACTAATTGTTTTATTTTTCATTGGTACAAACATTTTTTGACCTTTTAATTTTTTACCACTTATTACAACTGCTAAAGCAATTGATTTATTTAAATTTGGGCTGAAATAACTTGAAGTAACATGACCTAACATCTCAACAGGTTTTTTATTTGTTTCAGCTACAATTTGAGCACCTTCTTCTAAAACTTCGTTAGGATCATCAGTTAACAATCCAACTAGTTGTTTTCTATCTTCTCTAATTGTRTCACTTCTATATAAAGATCTTTTACCGATAAAATCATATTTCTTTTTACTCACAATCCAATCCATTTGAAGATCWAYMGGMGTCATWGTTCCGTCAGTATCTTGTNCCMDCAATAATAAAACCTTTTTCAGCWCTTAATAAATGCATTGCCTCAGTTCCATAAGGAGTAATATTAAATTCTTTTCCAGCTTCCATACATTTTTCCCAAACTGATTTACCGTAATTAGCTTGAATATTTATTTCATAACTTTGTTCACCAGTAAAACTAATACGCATTACTCTACATTTTATCTTATCTATATGGGCATCCTTAAATGACATATGAGGAAAATTTTTATCTGATAGATCTAAATCTGGTATTATTTTATTTAAAATTTTTCTACTATTGGGTCCACAAACACTAACTGTYGCAAAATGATCTGTAATGGATGTTAAAAAAACGTCTAATTCCGGCCATTCTGTTTGAAGAAAATCTTCAAGCTTACCCATGACATTTGCGGCACCACCAGTTGTTGTTGTCATTATATAATGATTTTCATCTAAYCTAGTTGTAACTCCATCGTCATAAACCATTCCATCCTCATTTAACATTAAGCCATATCTACATTTACCTATACCAAGTTTAGACCATGCGTTTGTGTAAACACGATTTAAAAATTCTAAAACATCAGTTCCTTGAATATCAATTTTACCAAGTGTAGAAGCATCTAATATACCAGCACTTTCTCTAGCAGCCTTACTTTCTCTTTGAACAGCTTCATCCATACTTTCGTTATTAATTGGGTAATACCAAGCTCTTTTCCATTGACCTACGTTTTCAAATTTTGCATTATTTTTTTCATGCCATTCGTGCATTGGTGTTTTTCTAAATATATCAAAAAACTCACCAACATTTCTTCCCACAATAGTTCCAAATGYCAAAGGAGTGTAGGGTGGTCTAAAAGTTGTTGTGCCTAATTCACCCATCTTAACACCAGCTGTATCAGCAACAATCCCTAAAGCATGCATGTTTCCAAGTTTACCTTGATCGGTCCCCATTCCAGTTGTGGTATATCTTTTTACATGTTCAATTGATCTAAAACCTTCCCTTAATGCTAATTTAATATCTTTTGCAGTTGCATCATTTTGAAAATCTACAAATGGTTTTGTTTTTCCAATAACTTTATTTGATGGAAGCAACCATATATTTTTTTTAACAWTRTCAGATGRACATTCTATWTTTAAATTATCATATTCTGTAYTTTYYATTTCTAARAAATTTTTTACAYTTATTAWAAGATTTTTAATTATCTCATTTAGTTTAAAATCGCCGTTACATGATCCAATACTAATTTGYTTTGATTGAGATACATTAGGTAAGAATACTTGATCTTCTTCTCTAAATTTTAATTTTCCACCTGATTGTGTAAATAAATGCACTGCAGGAGTCCAGCCACCAGCAATAGCAAGACAATCACATTTTAGATTTATTTTTTTTTCAATAACCGACATGCCATCCTTGGAAAGTGGCATAATTATAATTTCTTTTAATCTTTTATACCCACGAGCATCTACAACTGTATGGGACCAATAAATTTGAATACCAATTTTTTCTACCTCTTTAACTAATTCTGAATCTGATTTTTSTCTTATATCTATAATTGCCTCTACACTTAATCCTTTTTTGTTTAGAGAAATTGCACTCTCATAAGCACTATCATTATTAGTAAAGAARACAGTTTTTTTTCCACAAACAACYCCATAATAATCAGCATATTTTTTAACTGCTGAAGAAAGCATTATTCCAGGTCTATCATTATTGTTAAATACTAGTGGCCTTTCTATTGACCCAGTAGCTATTATTACATTCTTAGCTCTAATTTTTAGCAATCTTTGCCTTACTTTGTTTTTCTTTTCTTCTTTATTTAAATGATCTGTTAAATTTTCTCTTGCTAATAAATAATTGTGACTATGAAATGCAGCTACACTTGTTCTTGTTTTAATTTCTAAATTACTAAGTTTTTTTATTTCATTAATTTCATTTTTTAACCAWYCTGATGATTTTTTATTTTGAATTTTRAAAWAATCTRAGTCTTGATAAATTGTTAATCCTCCTAGTTCATTTTTTTCCTCTAATAATAAAGTTTTAAGATTATTTTTAGCCGCTATTTTAGCCGCAATTATTCCCGATATTCCGGCACCAATTATCAATACATCGCAATGAATATATTTATGATCATATATATCCGGGTCTGGTKCAGTTGGTGATTTACCAAGACCAGCAGATTTTCTTATAAAATATTCATATTTTTCCCAAAAACTGGCCGGCCACATGAAAGTTTTGTAGTAAAACCCTGCGGGGAGAAAAGGGGACAATATATTATTTATTCCGCYAATATCAAAATTCACACTAGGCCAACAATTTTGACTCGTAGCTTCAAGGCCTTCATAAATTTCTACTTCTGTAGCTCTAACATTTGGTTCAGTTAATGCTTTATCAGATCCTAATTGAACAATTGCATTTGGTTCTTCTGAACCAGCYGTCATTATTCCTCTCGGTCTGTGATATTTAAAGCTTCTACCAACCAAATGAATATTATTAGAAATTAAAGCAGATGCTAAAGTATCACCTTTAAATCCATAATAAGTTTTTCCATTRAATTTAAATGAAATTTTTGTTGTTTCATCTATAAAATTACTGGCTTTAACTCTTAAATTTTCTGGCATTTTATTTTATTGGTKGTTTTTCACTCATTTTGTAAACCGCATGAATTATATCGTTAGAAGTATCTCTAACCATGTTAAACCATTTTCTACATCCATGTGARTGATTCCATCTTTCAAATTGAACACCTTTAATATTTTTTCTCATGAATAAATATTTAGCCCATTCAWCATCACTAAGTTCRGTAGGTTTTTTTGGTCTTATGATATGAGCTTCTCCRCCTGATGAAAATTCACTTTGATCTCGTTCTCCACAAAAAGGACATTT
The DNA here is from genome assembly GCA_002732835.1 of Candidatus Pelagibacter sp. Lineage (GTDB taxonomy): Bacteria > Pseudomonadota > Alphaproteobacteria > Pelagibacterales > Pelagibacteraceae > Pelagibacter. Next base: position 2,031 of record NVSV01000010.1, on the reverse strand, counting down.
AATTATAAACATTTAATGCGCAACCGCCGCYGCTCCGTGTTCATCAACAAGATCACCGCTAATAAATCTATTTAAATTAAAAGCTTTATTTAGTTTGTGTGGTTCATCATTTGCTATTGTATGAGCAAACAAATCACCWGAGCCTGGAGTTGCTTTGAAACCACCAGTTCCCCAACCACAATTAAAAWACAATCCTTTAATTGATGTTTTGCTAATTATTGGACTTGCGTCAGGACAAATATCAACAATGCCACCCCATTGACGCAACATTTTCATACGACTAAAAATTGGATATAATTCTAATATAGCTTTGAGAGTACCTTCAACAATATTGTGAGTTCCTTTTTGTGTGTAGGATACATAATCATCTGTTCCAGCACCAATTACAAGCTCGCCTTTATCAGATTGACTTAYATAWGCATGDACWGCATTTGACATTACAACTGCATCAATAATTGGTTTTATTGGTTCAGAAACTAAAGCTTGAAGAGGTTTRCTTTCWARWGGYAATCTAATACCTGCCATATTAGCAATTACACTAGAATGTCCTGCRGCAGCAACTCCAACTTTTTTTGTYTTWATAAATCCTTTTRTWGTTTCNAATNCCTTCAACACWATCRCCATTTCTYTTAATNYCCTTTNACTTCACAGTTTTGWATAATATCAACWCCCATTKCATCWGCWCCTCTAGCATAACCCCAAGCAACAGCATCATGACGAGCAGTACCAGCTCTTCTTTGTAACGTTCCACCTAAAACAGGATATCGAATATCAGGAGATGTATTTATAATGGGACAAAATTCTTTTACTTCTTTAGTATTTAACCAAATTGCATCTATACCATTAAGTCTATTAGCATGTGTTCTTCTTTTTAAATCTCTTACATCTTGCAGATTATGAGCCAAGTTCATAACTCCTCTTTGACTGAACATGACGTTATAATTTAATTCTTGAGAAAGACCTTCCCAGATTTTTAATGCRTGRTCATAWAGWCYWGCACTWKCATCCCAWARRTARTTTGATCTTATTATWGTAGTGTTTCKTCCWGTATTWCCACCACCAATCCAACCTTTTTCGACAACTGCGATATTTTTCATATCATGTTTTTTTGCTAGATAAAAAGCTGTTGCTAAACCGTGGCCACCACCACCAACAATTATAGCATCATACTCTTTTTTTGGTTCAGGATCTCTCCATGCCCTTTGCCAATTTTCATGATAGCTAAAAGCATTTTTAATTAATGCAAATATTGAGTATTTGTTTTTCATAATYTGSTNAAAAATACTTGATTAATATTGAATATTCAATGATTCCAAGTTGCGCAGTACAATACAGAAGGTTGGGWGAGCTGGTTTAAACAAGCAGTCTGYWATAATWCCGCCGTAGGTCATTTTACAAATATAGACTTCATGATATAAGATTATCAGCTATTAATCGTAGATTTGGAGAGTTGGGTGAGAGGCTGAAACCACGAGTTTGCTAANCCTCTATTTACTTAAACTGATGATAGAAATAACAATTATTGGTTTAAAAAAGGTAGTAGTTACTTGGATAATTAGTCCTAGTCTTTCCTACGTTTTCACAACATCAAACAAAAGTATGGTAACGATATGGCAATCGTTAACATCRAATCTGTATGGTGCTTTTTTGAGAACTTGTACTTGCATATCTATCCTCAACCACAAGCTCTTCACGTCAGCCTTTATTGATTCAAGCAGCGTTAACATTCTGGTGCTAAAAAATTTAATTAATTTAGCGTGAGGTGTAGGTCGCAATGACCTTAAGATCGGAGTCTCTGTTGATCATAGGCGGTTTTATTATTGTTAAATTAACTGAAATAGCCAATAACAAATACAGTTATAAAAAATGCTGAGAGAGCTAAATACCAAACTCCATTATTTTTTTTCTTCTTTTTAGCCAGAAGAGATTCTTTTTTCGAAGGATTTAATTGAACATTATTTAATTTGAATGATTTTTTACGCATTAATTTACTTCTTTCTATTTTTTGGATCTTTCAACCATTTGTATATT
>NVSV01000107.1:0-3022 GCA_002732835.1 Candidatus Pelagibacter sp. | reverse complement strand
AACCTTAAAAGAAGAGGCCATTAAACCCACTACACATTCTAGACTTGGTTGCCAAATTGAACTCAAAAAAGAGCATAACAATATTACAGTTACTATTGCCCCAGATTAGTATTATTCATTTAGTTTCTGAGATAAATTGTGGTGTTTAACAATTTTCTTAGGGTGTTCGTTTTTTTTTTTAGGTTTATTTTTCTTTCTATTGTTATTTAATTCTTAATCTCCTTTTCCTGGTTTTTCACTAAAGTATTTTAACTTATCTTTGACTCCGCGCCATTTTTCTTGGTCTTGAGGTACATCCTCTGCTCTCTTTTTAGTAATATTTGGCCATAGATCACTGTATTTTGTATTATGCTCAACCCAATCACTTGCTCCCTCTTCGCTATCAGCCTTGATTGCATCTACGGGACACTCCGGTTCACAAACTCCACAATCTATACATTCGTCAGGTTTAATCGCGAGCATATTTTCACCTTCGTAAAAACAGTCTACCGGGCATACTTCCATGCAATCCATTAATTTACATTTGATACAGTTGTCATTAACGATGTAAGTCATATTTTATTTCAATGAATTTTTTTCAATTTATTTTTATTACTCATCTGACATAGGACTAGTAATTGGTGTTGATATAATAGGTTCTAATTCGTCCTGTGATTGCTCCGATATCGTTTTTATTTGCTTCTCTAAACGCTTTGGAAATTTTACGTATTTTTTCTTTTTATTTTTCTTTTTCTTTTTTCTTCGATGGTGAKSATWWWTWMMYCTNARWYWYSYMWMKWGATASWYTTTTCATTTATAAAAAWCCTCTTTYTGAAGCAAAAAATTYYYTTCTATTTTCTTTAGCRTCTATAAACATACAGGATAGTTTTCCATATTCAGAATACACCGCTCCAGTGTCAAGGTTAATACGATTTATTTTTTTCTCAACATTCTTGCTAGGCGTATGCCCATGTACAATGATTTTCTCAAATGGTTGATTGCTTGCAAGAAATTTAGGCGTTCTTGTCCAAATCATATCAGTCTTCCGTTGCTTGCTCAGCGGTCGACTTGGATCAATGCCGGCATGAACAAAAAAATAATCCTTCCACGTGTATGAAAATTGAAGACCGTTGAAAAAATGTAAATGTTTTTTAGGCAGAGCTTTAATAAACTTTTCTCGGATCTGCWGTTTTTTAGMACTGCTGTTCAATAAATCGTCTGAAATTTCTCTCCCACAGTAGCTTTTTAAAGTTTCAGCTCCTCCATTATAAAGCCACACTGTTAAACTTTCAGATTTGCCGTTAACAAAGTCCAAGAGCATTTGTTCGTGGTTGCCCCTAATAAAAACGCATTTAAAATCCTTAGGTTTGAAGCTGATGATTGTGTCAATAGTTTCTTTAACTTTATAMCCTCTGTCTACATAGTCACCTAGATAAATTAAAATCTTATTGCCTTCAACCTTTTCAGATTTTTTAAGGATTTTATTATGAATTTTTTCTAACAAACCTTTGCATCCATGAATATCACCAATGGCAAATATCTGGGAAATATTATTCATTTTTAAATCTGTTTTGATGGACATGGATTAGTTCCATAGGAGCAATAAACACAACAATCATTTTTTTTAGGYTTTAGATTATTTTTACAATRAGGGCATTCCCAAAAATACTGACAATAATCAGTTGGCATTTGTTCAATAGTTTTTCCATTACATTGTGGACAAGTGATTGTAGATTGAATTTGAATATCRGTCATTTTATTAAAYCCAGAACCAAGATCYCTAAAACCTTTTTCATGAAACATTATCYTAGCACTTAATTCATGCAAAATCAGTGTGATTTCTAAAATGTTAATTAAGAAAACATTTTTGTTAATATGRGTTAATTACATACCAATAGAAATACCAAGAAAATCAATAAATAAAACTAATTGTATATAAAAACTCTAAAATAGGAATTGAATCTGGCTTAGAACTTTCTTCAATTCCTTTGATTTTGCTTGTTGGAATAAAACTCTATTTTTAATTTCCTCGTGCGAACGATACGAAGACTTTATTGTTCATAATTAATTAGGAAATATACTATTGTTTTTTATAAATATAAATAACAGAATTAACATTARATATATTTATAAAATTAAATTATGAAAAAACACCTTGTTATTACAGGCAAAGTTCAAGGAGTTGGTTTTAGATATTGGATAAAAAATTTGGCCATTAATAATAATATTAATGGTTGGGTAAAAAATAAAATGTCAGGCGATGTTGAAGCATTAATCATTGGAGAAGAAAAAGATGTCCGAAAATTAATCAAACTATGTGAAATAGGACCTAGCTCAGCAACTATACAAAATATTCAAGTAAATGATTATGAACATGATTATTCMAAGGAAGGATTTAATATATTTTAAAAAATTTTAATAAATGGATGAACGAAGAAAAGATTAATTTTAAAAACAATTACAAAGGACTATTGTTAGATATAGAGGGTGTTATATATGAAGGCAATAAACTCATTGAAGGCTCGATTGAAACTATTAATAAATTGTTGGCTAATGGTTTTAAAATCAAATATCTTACCAATACTACCACTACATCTAGAAGGTTAATTTTTGAAAAATTGTTACAATTTAAACTGCCATTAAATGAATCTGATATTTTTTCTCCAGCTATAGCAACAANTWTATTWMTWRWWWMAAWMRWKYCTTYTGGCGGGTCGGACGACTAAACTGATTCCGATCTGTACATGACATTTTCTGCTAAAATTTTCTAGTGTGAAGGAAAAAAAAGTTAGAGCTGAAAATAAAAACAGTTATTTTTTTCCTAAGCCCACCACCCCACCCCACAAAAAAAAACACACACAAAAAATATCGCAAACGTAGGGAGGGTTTCACACTTCCAATACTACTGACACTTTTCGACGCTACCACTGACACCTTTACCACTCCGCTTGATGGCTGCGCTTCGCGCCAAGGCCACCCAGTCGAAGTGAGTCACGTAGTACCAACCAAGGACAGGGATGACCACCGCAATGCCAGTGGTGAG
>NVSV01000106.1:0-3034 GCA_002732835.1 Candidatus Pelagibacter sp. | reverse complement strand
AATTTAATTAAATTAACTAGAAATAAATTGCTGTTTGAAAAAATTACTAATAAAGATTCTTTTTCACATAGATYWRKGRKWWYTWTGKYTYRKKWTKYMWTYWKWTKWMAWAYAWAWAMAMAKSWCMAWACAAAAAAATACCTTCAAAAGATTTATGATTTTAATTTTAGACAATTAGAACTTTCTGTAAGAGAAATAGGTTATGGAGACTCAACAATTAACAAAAAAATGAAACAATWCGTTAATATTTTTTATTCAATAATAGATAAAGTTGAAAATTGGGAAAAATTAAATAATGATCAAAAATGTAAAATTTTTTCTGAATTTATMGRTATAGACGAAGAAGCTGTTTTTTTRGTCAATTACTTTGAAAAATATAGAATATTTTTAAAAAATAATACTTTAAATCAWTTTACAAAAGATGTAATAAGCTTTAAATTTTAATATATGGCTGTACCAAAACGTAAAACTACYAGATCAAGAGCAGGGAAAAGAAGATCACATCTTAAATTCTCTACYAAGAATRTAATYGARGATAAAAAATCAGGTGAATATCGTTTATCACATCATTTAGATTTAAAAACTGGATTTTATAAAGGTAGACAARTTCTAGATTCTAAAGAATAAYTTTTTTCATGACAAAATCAATTACAATTGCAGTTGATGCAATGGGTGGTGAAAACTCACCAAAAAAAATTATTGATGCTATAGAATTATATCATCGAGAAAACAAAAATATAATTTATAAAATATTTGGTAAYCAAAATATTATTGAAAAAATAATTCTCAACAAATCTATTAATAAARAAAATTATGAACTCATTCATACAGAGGAAAAAATTGAAAATGAAGATAGCCCTTTGTTCGCTGCCAAAAGGGGYAAGAATACCAGCATGTGGCTTGCTATTGAAAGTGTAAAAAATAAATTATCAGATATAGTTTTATCAGCTGGCAATACTGGAGCTTTATTTGTTATTGCAAAATTAAATTTAAATATGATTGAAAATATTGAYAAACCTGCTCTATCGGGATTATGGCCAAATAAAACAGGAATGAATGTAGTTTTAGATCTTGGTGCAAATATTGAATGTAATGAAAAAAACTTAATTGATTTTAGTTTAATGGGTTCAGCTTTATATAGAGCTCTCTTTGATAACGAAACACCTAAAGTCGCTCTTTTAAACATTGGATCAGAAAAATTAAAAGGAAATACTGTAATAAAAAATACTTTTCAGAAACTAAATAATTCAAATCATCCTATTTATGAGTTTCATGGCTATATAGAGGGAAACCATATTATGGACGGCAAAGTTAATGTAATTGTTACAGATGGATTTACAGGTAATGTGGCATTGAAAACTGCAGAGGGAACTGCTAACTTTATTGCTTCAGAACTTAAACAAGCYCTTACCTCAAGTGTTGTTGGAAAATTATCTACATTATTAAACATTAAAAATCTAAATAAATTTAAAAAGAAATTAGATCCAAGATACTATAATGGMGCTATATTACTTGGATTAGATTCGCCCGTGATTAAAAGTCATGGTGGGACAGATCTAGTTGGTTTTGCTAATTCATTAAAAGTATGTGAAAAAATTGTAAAAGGTAAATTAATTGAAAAGATAAAAGAAAATATAAATTAATTAATGAGAATTAATCTTACCAAAAAAGATATAGTTAATGCATTATATATGCAAATTGGGTATTCAAAAAAGATATCAGAAAACTTACTTGAAGACATGTTTSMKYTWATTTNTACAANNAATYTWATMWRWMAWGWWAMWSWWWWWMTMGYTAWATTTGGAACATTTATTTTACGAAATAAATTAAGTCGGATTGGAAGAAATCCTAAAACAAAAGAAAACAAAATTATTTCAGAAAGAAAAGTGATATTATTTAAGCCATCGAAAGAATTAAAAAAATCAATTAATTTCATAGAATGAATGTCAAAAAAGAAAATGCTTACAAATCAATAGGTGAAGTAGCAAAATTATTAAATCTTGTTAGTCAAAAGACAGGCAAATTAAATACACATACAATTAGATTTTGGGAAAAAGAGTTTAGGCAAATCAGGCCTAAAATTTTTTCGGGAAAAAGAAGATATTATGATAATAAAACTATTGAAATTTTAAAAAAAATTAAGTTTCTGCTTAAAGAAAGGGGTATGACTATAAATGGTGTAAAAAAGTACTTAATAAAYAAAAATTCTTTTGAWCTTGACGAATTTTCGAATACCTYTATAAACAGCAAAAATAATAATTTGAAATCTCAAATCGAGAAAATTTCAAAGTTAGTCAAAGAAATTAAAAAGTTAGGATAATATGGCAAAAAAAACTTATGTAAAAGTAAGATTGGTACCTGAATCTAAACCAGATAGTCCATTTTTTTACTACACGAAAAAGCCATCAGGTGGAGAAAAAGCTAAAGTTAAATTAAAGATAAARAAATATAATCCTTCAACAAGAAAACATGAARTTTTTGTTGAGAAAAAACTTCCACCTCATAGCAAGTAAATAATTATTTTTCTTTAAAGTTCTTTTTTTCAARATCAATATASGACCAAATCATATTTTTCCAAATTCTATTTGTAATTTTAGGATCAATATTRTTTTTTARGGATTTATTTCTTATATTAGATAATACTTTATTTATTCTTTTTTTATCTACTATTTCATATTTATATTCTTTTGTACTTAATACTTGTTTTACTATGCTGGTTCTTTTTTTAATAATCTTTAACAAATCATTGTCTAATTTATCTAATTGTTTTCTAAGTGAGTTTAATTTTTTTTTATTTTGGGGCGACATTTAATCTATTTGATAATAATGAAATTATTATATTTTACGAACATGAATGTAAATAAAAACATTAATATATTATCATTAAAAATTTGGTTAATAACAATGATCACATTAGTATCGTTAATAGTTTTTGTTGGTGGACTTACTAGACTCACAGAATCAGGATTATCAATAACAGTGTGGGAAGTTTTTAAAGGAGTTTTTCCTCCTCTTAATTTACAGGAATGGAATA
>NVSV01000009.1:0-19602 GCA_002732835.1 Candidatus Pelagibacter sp. | reverse complement strand
AAATATTTTTTCTTTCAATTTATTAGTTGTTTTAAATCTGACATCATCTATCAAAGACGCAAGATCATAAGCCATATTTCCATACAATGCACCTTGAGCATCTATAACGGCAATATTTTTATTCACTTTCATTAAGTTTGAAACATGAAAATCTCTATGAACAAAAATACTATTTTTTAATTTTAAATTTAAAAGAAGTTTAATATAAATTTTGTTCAATTGCTTTTTTATTGTATTGACTTTATTTTTTGTAATTACTTTTGGAACATACCAATTAGTAAATAAATTTGCCTCATTCAAGATTATTTTATTTGAATAAAATGGTATTTTGTATTTGGTTTTTAAAAATGTTTTTATCTCTTTTGTTGTTATTTTTTGAATATTAATTAACAGTAAAATAATTTTTTTAAAAATATTTAACCTATTTTTTTTTATTTTTTTTAATTCATTATAAATTGAGGTATCTCCAAAATCATTTACCTCAATAAAATTATTATCGTAATATTGATTTAAAAGTTTAGGAGCAAGTATATTGTTTTTTAATAAAGTTTTATTTATCGCGTCGTAAATTAATAAATTTTTCTTTTTTTCTTTTTTAGAATAAACAAGAATTTTAGTCTGATTATTGCTTCTTTTCCTAAAAAATGTTCTAAATGAAGCATCTCCTTTAATTTTTTTCAAATTATGCTTATTTAAATTCATCTATTAATTCTTTTTTATAAGTGGAAGAAATGGTTAAACTTCTTTTATTGAAATTATCTTCATAATTAAATAATAAATATGTATTTTTTTTTGGTTTTTTTTCAATAATCTCTGGCCACTCAACAAAGGTGATGATACTAGAATAGTTTTCGAATAGTCCTATATTTTTTATTTCATTTGAATCTTTCAATTTAAATAAATCATAGTGATGAATAACTAAACCATTTATCTCATACTCGTTTAATATATTGAATGTAGGGCTAGGTACTTCAGTTTTAATTAAATTGTTTTTTATTTGTAAGTGATTGATCAAATATTTTATAAATGTTGTTTTTCCAACACCAATTTTTCCAARCAGAAAAATTATATCTCCTTTTTTTAAATATTTTGAAAATTTTCTTGAAATTATTTCAGTTTTWTGTTCTGAGGAAATATCTATTTTGCTACTTTTAGTAGCGATATGCATCTGATTTAAATGGTCCTTGTTTTTTGACACCAATATATTCTGCCTGTTCATTTGTAAGTTCTGTCAATTTRGCGCCTACTTTTTTTAAATGTAGTCTTGCGACCTTTTCATCTAAATTTTTAGGTAAAACATAAACTTTATTTTCATATTTTTCAGAATCATTCCATAGTTCTATTTGTGCAATAACTTGGTTAGTGAAAGACGCACTCATTACAAAACTTGGATGTCCAGTTGCGCAGCCTAAGTTCACTAATCTACCTTCTGCAAGTAAAATAATTTTTTTTCCWTTGTTRAGTTCTATTTCATGAACTTGCGGCTTGATTTCATYCCATTTATAGTTTTTAAGAGCATCAACTTGAATTTCATTATCAAAATGTCCGATATTACATAGTATTGCGYGATCTTTCATTTTTCTCATATGATCTGCTGTAACAATATCTTTGTTGCCAGTTGCAGTTACAACGATATCGGCTCTTTCTATTGCTTCGTCCATCAAAACTACTTCATAGCCCTCCATTGAAGCTTGCAGAGCACAGATTGGATCTGCTTCGGTGACCATTACTCTTGCACCATTTTGCCTYAATGAAGCAGCACTTCCTTTRCCTACATCTCCAAAACCTGCAACAATTGCAATTTTACCTGACATCATAACATCTGTGGCTCTTCTAATGCCATCTACCAAGCTCTCCCGACAACCATATAGATTATCAAACTTTGATTTGGTTACAGAGTCATTCACATTTATAGCTGAAATTAAAAGTGTTTTTTCTTTTTCCATTTTTTTTAATGCTTTAATTCCTGTTGTAGTTTCCTCAGATACACCCTTAATATCTTTTAATAGATTTTTATATTCTTTATGCATTAGTGCTGTAAGATCACCACCATCATCAAGAAGCATATTTGGAATCCAATCCTTTTTGCCCTCAATAGTTTGTTTAATGCACCACCAGTATTCTTCTTCGGTTTCACCTTTCCAAGCAAAAACAGGAAYGCCAGCTTTRGCAATTGCTGAAGCTGCATGATCTTGGGTAGAAAAAATATTGCACGAGGACCATCTAACTTCTGCGCCTAATTCTACCAAAGTTTCAATTAAAACTGCTGTTTGAATGGTCATATGCAAACATCCCAAAATTTTTGCACCTTTTAATGGCTTTTTATTACTATACTCTTCTCTCAAAGCCATAAGTCCTGGCATTTCAGTTTCTGCTATAGAAATTTCTTTTCTACCAAAGTCTGCTAATCGAATATCTTTAACTTTAAAGTCATCCATACAGTAGGCTTTCTACAACTAAATGTTGTTTTATCAACTTATTATTTTAGGAAAAGTAATTTCAATTTTAGCACCTTTTTGATCTGCATTATTTGACGCAAAAATTGAACCATTRTGTAACTCAACTAAGTTTTTTACTATATTTAAACCTAACCCTGAATGCTCCCCAAACATTTTAGGTCTATTACTGTAGAATCTTTTGAAAATTTTATYAGTATCTTTTTCTTTAAATCCTTCACCCTCATCAATGACTTTTAAAATAATATTTTCATCCTTATCTTTTGTTAGCACTACAWCAATAGTTTGATTATCTTTACTAAAAGATATCGAATTATCTAATAAATTAGCAATTATTTGTTCAATTCTATTTTCAATTCCTAAAATAACGYRGYCTTTAGAGCTGTTTGTTTTTAATTCAATTTTRATTCCTYTTTTAGAATTATAAATACTGTTGAAATCGTCTACAACAGAGTTTGCAATTAGTTCTAAATCTATCTTTTTCATTTTTTCCTTGGTAATTGCAGCTTCATCTTTTAACATCTGAGAATAATCTGTTATTAATCTTTCAATTCTTCCTACATCTTCAGATACTATATTAACTAATTTATCTCTTTGAATTTTATCTTCTGTTTCTAAAATTATTTCTGATGCACCCTTGAGAGAAGCAAGAGGATTTCTAATTTCATGAACTAAATCAGTAGAAAAATTTTCAGCATTGTTAATTCTTTTATGAAGTTCATTTGTCATGTCATCTAATGAATTAGATAAAATTCCTAATTCATCGTTTCTATTTTTRATTGTTTGAATATTAAAAGTTTTTTTATTTTTTTCTTTTATTGATTTGGTGTAATTTACTAAAATTTTTATTGGTTTTAAAAAGTATCTATTTAATACATAAGAAAATATTAAAATTACTAARGCAACAACAAAAGCTGTTCTAATTATAAAAATTTTCCTTTCATTAATTGCTACTTTAATATCATTTGCTTTTTCGGTTATGGCCAAAAAACCAATATTTTTTTCTCCATCATTAACATTTTTAATTGTAATTAATAAAAATTGTTCGTAACTTTCTTGTGTAAAAGTAAAAGGTTTTCCGAAATCTGAGGATTTAGAATAATTCATCAGTATATCACTTAARGAAGCGGAATCTTCYTTTTTAGATTTTCCAATTTCTTTTTCTTCAGATTTWATATCATCGCTTAATATATCCATTTCAACTATTTCTAGTCTCTGAGAAAAAGACCTTGGATCAAGATCTAGTGTGTCAGTATCTCCAATTAAATTAAAATCACTATCAAAAATAAGCACTCTATCTAAATTTTGAAAAAGAAATCTTGTTGAAAATAAAAATTTTTTAATATCATCTTCATTAAACTGAATGCGCAACATTCTAATGTGCTCGATTGTATTATCAATAATCTGAATATGATTTRATGTTTTCTTATGAATTAAATTTGGTTGAATAYCAATAAGATATACTATTGTTAAGCTGCCAAAAATAACAAATACTAATAAATTAATAAATAAAAATTTTTTAAGGATGGATAGATTATTGATGAAACTACTTAACATTAATTAACATTCCAACGATAGCCACTCCCATATCTAGTTTCAATTGCGGAAAAGTTACTGTCGACTTTTTTAAATTTTTTTCTAATTCTTTTTACATGACTATCAATAGTCCTATCTTCTATATCTGTATCCTCTCTATAAGCTATATCCATTAATTGCGATCTTTCCTTTATAATACCTGGTCTTTTTGCCAATTCTTGAACTATCAAAAATTCGGTAGTTGTAAGTTTATCRGGTAAAGGTTGACTATCCCATTCACACTCTAATTGAGACGGATCCAATCTTAATTTTCCGTGAGCTATAATATTTTTTGAATCWTCTATATTATTAATATTTTTCTTTCTTAACTGAACTCTTATTCTTTCAATAAGAACTTTTATTGAAAATCCTCCTGATTTTTTTACAAAATCATCGGCTCCAAGTTTTAATCCAAGCAATTCATCTATTTCATCATCCTTCGATGTTAAAAAAATTACTGGTAGTGAAGTTTTTTTTCTAAGTTTCTTTAAAAGTTCTTCACCATCCATTTTGGGCATTTTAATATCGATTACCGCAAGATCTGGTGGAGTTCGAGCTAATCCAATTAAGGCGCTCTCACCATCTAAATAAGTTTGAACTTTAAACCCTTCTTTTTCTAAAGCGATACTAAGACTCGTTAAAATGTTTCTGTCATCATCAATTAATGCAATAGTTTGTTTCATAATGTTTACTTAAAAATACTAAATTGTTCTAATTTRGGCAATAGTTGTAGATTAATGTAAKTCGCCCCAATTATCACCGGCATTTATATCAACAGAAAGAGGTAGTGAAAATGAATGTAGATCACTATCTTTAACACTTGACATTTCATCCTTTATAATTTTTGAGTAATTATTTACCTCTTCTTCAATTACTTCAAATATTAACTCATCGTGTATTTGCAGTAAAATTTTACATTTTAATTTTTTTATTCCCTCAAAYTTTCTATTAATTCGAATCATGGCTAATCTCATAATTTCGGAAGCAGATCCTTGAATAGGAGCATTAATCGCTGCTCTTTCTTGAAAGTTTCTTATATTAAAATTTTTATCATTAATTCCAGTTATATGTGTTCTTCTTCCAAAAATATTACTTACATAACCACTTTTTCTACAGAATTTAATTGTTGATTCCATATAATCTTTAATCTCAGGAAAYTTTATAAAGTAAGATTTTAAAAAATCTTYAGCCTCAACATTTGAAACACCAATTTGTTTTGCTAATCCATACTGCGAAATACCATAAATTATTCCAAAATTTATTACTTTAGCTTTTCTTCTCATATCTGAATCAACTTTTTTTATATTGACATTAAAAACTTGACTTGCAGTTAATGAATGAATGTCTTCATTGTTTTTGAAAGCTTTTTTAAGTTCTTTAACATCAGCTAAGTCAGCSAGTATTCTCATTTCTATTTGGTTATAATCTGCCGAAATTAAWAAGAAATTTTCTTCAGCAATAAATGCTTTTCTAATGTCTTTGCCATCATCTGACTTAATTGGAATATTTTGCAAATTTGGATCACTTGATGCTAAACGTCCTGTGGTAGTTGCTGCTAGTAAAAATGATGTATGAACTCTTTTTGTCTTTAGATTTATATGTTCTATTAAAGAATCCGWGTATGTATTYTTAAGYTTTGTCACCTGYCTCCAATCCAAAACTAATTTTGGCAATTTATGTCCTCTAAAAGCTAGATYYTCAAGAACAGTGGCGCTAGTTGCAAAACTTCCTTTTTTTGTTTTCTTGAGCGATGAAATTTTCATTTCATTATACATTACTTCACCCAATTGCTTAGTAGATCCTATTTTAAATTCTTTTTTTGAAATTTTAAAAATTTCATTCTCTAATAATTTAATTTTTTTATCGAATTTAACAGAGAGTGATTTTAAAAAATTTTTATCTAATTTTATGCCTTTGATCTCCATTAATGCCAAAATTTTAATTAATGGTTTTTCAAATATTTCATAAATGTTTGTTAATTTTTCAGATTTAAGATTATTTAAAAAAATTTTGTAGAGTCTAAATGTTATATCTGCATCTTCTGCAGCATAATCTTGAGCATTATTAATATTCACTGCACTAAAATTTATTTGTTTTTTTCCAGTTCCTACTAAATCTTTAAATGAAATGGTTTTATGATGTAAATGAATTTCAGATAATGTATCCATGTTATGTCTATTTTTTCCTGCATCTAGCACATAAGACATCAGCATAGTATCTTCCATTGAGTTCATATCGATTCCACGGTGATATAAAACAATGTAGTCAAATTTAATATTTTGCCCAATTTTTTTTATGCTTGTATCTTCTAGGATTGGTTTTAGCATTTTAATAACGCTTATTTCCTGCAAATTATTTCCTTCAGCATGTCCAATTGGAACATAGCAAGCCTTACCAATCTTTGTTGAAAGTGAAATACCAACTAAATTTGCTTGGTGAGGATCTAAAGAACTTGTTTCTGTGTCAATTGCTATCTCTCCAAATTCTTCAGCTTCTTTTAACCAGCTATTTAAATCATCTTCTTCCTCTATCAATTCATAATTTTTTTTATTTATTTTAGAATAATTTTTATTTTTTACAGAACTATCTTTTTCTTTTAAAAAACTTACATCTCCATAAGTAGAAATTACTGAACTTAACAGTCTATTAAATTCCATTTCTCTTAGAAAATTATAAAGTTTTTCTTTGTCTATATTTTTTAATTCAAATTCAGTAATTTTTTTTTCAACTGGAACGTTTTTTTTAAGAGTAACTAGTTTTTTACTAATGATTGCCTTATCTTTATTTTCAAGGAGCATTTCTCTTCTTTTGTTTTGTTTTATTTCACCAGCCTTTTTTAATACATTTTCCAATGTTCCATATTGATTGATTAATTCTGCAGCTGTTTTTACACCAATACCAGGAACACCGGGAACATTATCGCTGCTATCTCCCGCTAAAGCTTGAACATCAACCACTTTTTCAGGAGAAACACCAAACTTTTTGTCTATATCTTCATTAGAAATAAATTTGTTTTTCATCGGATCATAAATTCGAATATTTTTTTTATATAACTGCATTAAATCTTTATCTGATGAAATAATTGTCACTTTTGCTCCTTCTTTTAAAACTTGTTCCGAGTAAGTAGCWATCAAATCGTCAGCTTCATAATTAATTAATTCAACTGAAGGTAAATTAAATGCTTCTACAGATTTTCTAATATATTTAAATTGAGGTACTAAATCTTCTGGAGCTTCAGATCTATTGGCTTTATAATCATAATAAATTTCGTTTCTAAAATTTTTTCTAGCAKAGTCAAAAATTACTGCAAAATGTGTAGGCTTATCTTTATTACTGTTTGATTTTGAATCCTCGAGTAATTTAAATAACATATTACAGAACCCGCTTACTGCTCCAGTAGGCATACCATCGCTTTTTCTTGTAAGGGGTGGTAACGCATAATATGCTCTGAATATATAGCCCGAACCGTCAATTAGATAAAAATGATCATTTTTTTTTATTTTGCTCATACAAATAATGTTATCCTAATTTGAACGAATGTTGTAAATGTATAATTTACTATGAACCAAGAAAATGTTCTATCTGTTAAAAACTTAAACAAAATTTATTTAAAGAASARATCAAAGTCCGTTCATGCTTTAAAAAATTTAAACTTAGAAGTGAAAGAGGGAGAAATTTTTGGATTATTAGGACCGAACGGCGCTGGCAAAAGCACTTTCATAAATATTTTAGCRGGCACAACAATAAAAACTTCAGGAAATGTTAATGTATGGGGATTTAATCTTGATAAAAATCCTAGACAAGTAAGAGCTTCTATTGGAATTGTCCCACAAGAAGTAAATGTTGATCCTTTTTTTAGTCCAAGAAAATTATTGGAACTTCAAGCTGGGTTATATGGTRTTAAAAAAAAAGATAGAATTACTGATACTATTTTAAAGTTAGTTTCGCTTGAAAATCAAGCAAATAGCTACACCAGAAGCTTATCTGGTGGAATGAAACGAAGACTTTTAGTAGCTAAAGCATTAGTGCATCAGCCACCCATAATAATTTTGGATGAACCTACTGCAGGAGTGGATGTCGAACTTAGGAGCAATTTGTGGAAAAACGTAAAATCATTAAATAAACAAGGTGTCACAATAATTTTAACAACTCATTATTTGTTAGAAGCTGAGGAAATGTGTGATCGAATTGGGATATTAAATAAAGGTAACTTAGTTGCATTAGATAGTACAAAAAATTTATTAAAAAGAATACAAACTAAAATTGTAACTTTCGTTGTTAATGGAAAGGTTAATATTGAGAATCAGTCTTTAAAATCATTAAATGTTATCGATAACCAACCAGGACAACTTATTGTTTCCTATGAAAAAAGCTTATTAAATATTGGGGAATTAATTAATTATATAAACAAACAAAATATAAAAATATCAGATATCTCAACTGATGATGGTAATTTAGAAGATGTTTTTKTGAGACTAACAAAAAACTAGATTATTTTTTTATTAATAGTAAAATAAATTTATGGAAATAGTCAAATCTTTGCAAAGTCAAAAGGTGCTGAAATCTATTTTAGTAGTATTAGTTGGCTCTATTCTATTAACAATTTCTGCAAAAATAAAAATTCCTTTTTACCCAGTTCCAATGACCATGCAAACTTTTGTTGTATTGTTTCTTGGTATAAGTTTTGGATACAAAATTGGGATTGCTACAGTTGGATTATATTTAATCGAAGGTATATTTGGTCTTCCAGTATTCTCTAATTCTCCAGAAAAAGGTGTTGGAATAGTTTACTTTACAGGTCCCACAATGGGATATTTAATTGGATTTCTATTAGCAACTTTTTTAGCTGGTTATTTAGATTTAAAAACAAACATTGTGTCTATTTTCTTAAAACTTATTTTGTCAGTTTCTGTAATTTATATTTTGGGTCTTATTTGGCTTGGAACATTGATCGGTTGGGATAAACCAATTTTTCAACTTGGAGCAGCTCCATTTTTACTAGCTGAATTATTTAAGATTCTAATCTTAACTTTATTAACAAAAAAAATAATTATCTTCAGAAAATTTATTTAGGAGATCTTTTAGAGAGAATTCTTTGAAGTGTTCTTCTGTGCATTTTTAATCTTCTCGCAGTTTCAGATACATTTCTATTACATAATTCAAAAACACGATGGATATGTTCCCATTTTACTCTATCAGCTGACATTGGATTTTCAGGAGGTTCCGCTTTTTTATTTGGATCAGCTAATAAAGCTTTCTCAACATCATCAGCGTCGGCAGGTTTAGCAAGATAGTCAATTGCACCTTGTTTTATAGCTGCAACTGCAGTTGATATGTTGCCATAGCCTGTTAGCATGATGATTCTGCTATTTGGGTTAGAGTTTTGAATTACTTTTACAATCTCTAGTCCATTTCCATCGTTAAGTCTCAAATCTACCACTGCAAATGTTGGTTTCTTTGTCTTAACTGTTTCGATACCTTTTTTTACACTTTCAGCTTGCGATACCTCAAAGCCTTTTTTTTCCATTGCTCTAGCCAATCTCTCTCTGAATGGATTGTCATCATCAACTATTAATAGAGATTTATCATTAAATTCACTTAATTTTTTTTGATTTGCTACTTCARCCATAAAATCTATATGGGGATAAATAGATTTAAATCAATATGATTATTTACTTTACATTAACTTGCATATCGCATAAATGCTGAATTTATATGAAACTTGCACAACACATGTGTAAGTTTTTTTTGTTAAATTTTTTTTGAGGAGCTAGAATGCAAAAATTTAAATCAGTTGATGAACTAATACATCAACTTAAACCAAAAAGTCCTGTTTACTGTATCAGGAGAGATTCCATAAATTTGGCATCAAAATTCTTTCAAAAAAAATTTCCTGGAAAGATTTTATACGCAATTAAAACTAACCCTCATCCTACCGTTTTAAAAACAATTATTAATAGTGGTATTGATAATTTTGATTTCGCTTCAATTAAAGAGTTGCAAGCAATTAAAGAAATGCATCCAAAAGCGAAATGTTTTTATATGAATACTGTAAAAAGTAGAGAAAACATTAAAGATGCTTATTATAATTATGGAATTAAGATATTTGCTTTAGACACAAARGATGAATTAATTAAAATCATTGAGAGTACTAATCATGCAAAAGATCTAGAATTATTTGTTAGAGTTTCAGTTTCAAATGAACATGCTAAAATAGATTTATCAAAAAAATTTGGAGCAATAAGTGCTGAGGCAATTGGATTATTAAGATTAACCAAACAATATGCAAAAAAAATTGGTTTGTGTTTTCATGTTGGATCACAATGTATGCATCCAATTTCTTACGCTAAAGGAATTAGTGAAATTGGAAACATAATTAGAAAAACAAAAATTGTTCCTGACTGGATAAATGTTGGCGGYGGTTTTCCTTCAATTTATCCTGATTTAATTCCACAAAATTTAGAAAATTATTTTGAAGAAATTAAAAAAAGTCTAAAAAATTTAAAATTAAAAAAAATGCCAGAAATTATTTGTGAGCCAGGAAGAGCTCTAGTTGCTGAGAGTGGTTCAACTATAGTAAAAGTTGTTCTTAGAAAAAAACAAAAACTTTATATTAATGATGGTACTTACGGATCATTATTCGATGCAGGAGTACCAAATATRATATATCCTTCAAGATTAATTACTCTTGGAAGAATAATTTCAAAAAAAATGACATCATTTGATTTTTATGGTCCAACTTGTGATAGTATGGATTATATGAAAGGGCCATTTGTCTTRCCTAATAATATTAAGGAAAATGATTATATAGAATTGGGTCAGCTTGGTGCTTATGGTCTCRCTTTTAGAACTCAATTCAATGGTTTCTACTCAGATGAAATATATGAAGTGGAAGATAAGCCAATTATGACTATGTATGACAAAGGAACTARCAAAGAGTTTCTTGTTGCTTAGATGTCAGATAAAAAAAGTTCAGGTCACAATAGTAAAAAAGAATTCCTTARTAAACCAGTAGAACATATCGATATTACATCTTTTGATGCAAGAAAAATAATTTCCTCTATGGAAAAAATGTCTTTTGTATCTAGAGAAACTGCTAATGCATCAAAAATATTTAATGAGATGATYAAAGATAATGATTGTACAATTTTTTTAACACTTGCTGGTTCAACCTCTGCAGCAGGATGTATGAACGTTTATAGAGATTTAGTTAAATACAACATGGTAGATGCAATAATTGCAACCGGAGCATCAATTATTGATATGGATTTTTTTGAAGCACTAGGATTTAAGCATTATCAGGGTTCGCAATTTCAAGATGATATGGAATTAAGAAAGAATTATATCGATAGAATTTATGATACTTACATTGATGAAGATGAATTACAAACTTGTGATAAAACAATATGCGAAATAGCTGATGGTTTGGAACCAAAAAACTATACTTCTAGAGAATTTATTCATGAAATTGGAAAATATTTAAAGCAACATTCCATAAAGAAAGAATCATTAATTGAAACAGCATATGATAATGGTGTTCCAATATTTTGTCCTGCTTTTACAGACTCTAGTGCAGGATTTGGATTAGTAATACATCAAGAAAAAAATCCAAAAAAGCATATAACTATAGATTCTATTAGAGAATTCCGTGAACTTACTGAAGTTAAAATTCAATCCAAAGGATCTGGGTTATTTATGATTGGTGGAGGGGTTCCAAAAAATTTTATACAAGATACTGTTATCTGTGCTGAACTTTTAGGTAAAGATGTGGATATGCATAAATATGCTGTTCAAATAACTGTTGCAGATTCAAGAGATGGTGCTTGCAGTAGTTCTACTTTAAAAGAAGCAAGTTCGTGGGGTAAAGTTGATACAACTAAAGAACAAATGGTTTTTGCAGAAGCAACAAGTGTTTTACCTTTAATAGCTAGCGATGCCTATCATAAAGGYTATTGGAAACAAAGAAAAAGAAAAAATTTTTCAAGAATTTTTGGATAAAAAATTGAATTACTTGCCAAATAAAAAAGGGTTTCTGGGGATTGATAATAAATTTAGTATTAATGAAAAAGTTGTTATTGTCCCCTTTGGACTGGAAAAAACTGTAACTTATGGAAAAGGAACTAAAAATGGGCCAAAGGAGATYATTAAAGCTTCACATCAARTTGAATTATATGATGAAGATTTAAATTGTGAACCRCATAAAAAAATTGGCATTAAAACATTAAAACCATTTACAATACATAAAGATATAAAGAGGGCTCTAGATCAAATAGCAAGTATAAATAAAAAAATATTACATAAAAAGTTATTTTCTATGACTTTGGGTGGAGAACATTCAATTACCCCAGGATGTATTAGGCCATTTGCAAAAAAATATAAAAAATTATGTCTACTACATTTTGATGCCCACGCAGATTTAAGAGAAAGTTATAATGGAAAAAAATTTTCTCATGCTTCCGCAATAAAAAGATGCTTGGATTTTGAAAATGTTTCAATAATTTCTTTTGGAATTAGAAATATTTCTTCTGAAGAAGTTTCTTTCTTAAAAAAAAATTCTCACCGAATAAATATTTTTTGGGCTAAAGATAAAAAAAAATGGAATTTAAATAAATTTAAAAAATTAATTAAAAAYAAAATAGTATATTTAACATTTGATGTAGACGCATTAGATTCAAGCATTATGCCAGCAACAGGTACTYCTGAACCTGGTGGATTACTTTGGGATGAAACTTTAGATATTTTAAAAATAGCGTTTAAGAACTCCAAAATTGTTGGTGCGGATATAAATGAACTATCGCCAATAAAAGGTTTTAATAGTTATAATTTTTTGGTGGCAAAACTAGTGTATAAAATCTTATCCTATAAATTTTTATATAAATAATCTTCTCTAAAAGTATTTAAAAGCAATCTAAATGGTATCAGCATAACTAACGCCACAAAAAGTTTAACTGCTAAATCACCAAAAGATAAAGRAACCCAAGGAACRCTAGTTCCATAAAATGATATTGAGAAAAATAARAAGGTATCTATTGTTGAACCGATTACTGATGAGGCCAAAGGGGCTAAATACCATCTYAAATTATCTCTAAATTTGTCAAAAACATTAATATCAATTAGTTGTGCAACCAAAAAAGCGGTTCCAGAACCAATTGCAATTCTTATTGTAATCATGTCCTCAAAGTTAGTTGAAACAAATAATGTAAAAGCTACTCCAATAATAAATCCAAAGAAAACAATATTTCTTGCTTTAATTTTTCCATAAGATCTATTAGCTAGATCTGTAATCAAAAAAGCAACTGGATAGCTAAAAGCTCCGTATGTTAAAATTTCTGAAAGACCAAGATAATTTACAGGAAATTGAACTAAAAAATTAGAAACTAGCACAACAACTCCCATCAAAATTGATAGAAGCAAATAAAGTTTATTCATTAAGCAGATTTAGAAAGTATAGATTTTTTTAACTTTCTTAGTCTCATTGATAAATTTTTCGTTTTTGCATCTTTAATAAATTGATCAAAACTACCTTTTTTATCAACAGATCTTACACCAGCATTTGAAACAGTTAGACGAAGATTTTTATTTAAAATTTCACTTTTGAATTTTGCATTTTTYAAATTAGGCAAAAATYTTCTTTTWGTYTTATTGTTAGCGTGACTAACTTTGTGACCTTTAAGAGGTATTTTGCCAGTCAATTCACATTTTTTAGACATAATAATTTCATGACTATATAAGAGYTGATAATAAACCAGTCAAGTTCATATATTTGTATTTATCTTAATAAACCTTAATAAAWWTSWAAAAAGTAATATATAATATAATTGTTTCAGCTTTTGCTTCCTATGATATTGTTGAGATCACTAATTCCTTCTTTTTTTAGAATTCCATTTAATTCCTCAATAATTTTATTTACAATATTAGGACCCTCATAAACCATACCGGTATATAATTGAATTAAATTTGCACCACATAATAATTTTTCGTAAACACTTTTTCCAGAGTCAACTCCACCAACTCCTATTATTTTAATCTTGCCTTGAAAAATTTTATAAAATTTTTTAATTAATAAATTAGATTTTTCTTCTAAAGGTTTGCCAGATAAACCCCCTTTTTGATATTTATTTGAATTTACCAAACTATCCCTATTATTTTCTGTTGTATTTGAAATTATAATTGCAGGAATATTGTAATTTAAAAAAACCTCAGCTATTTGATCAATTTGATTACCRYTAATATCCGGAGAAATTTTAATTGTTGTTGGAATTTTAGTTTTGAGTACTTTCTTTTCTTTATCAATTGCTGATATTAGATTTTCTAATTCTTGTTGATTATGAAAACTTCTTAAATTTTCAGTATTTGGAGAAGAAATATTTATAGTCAAATAATCAGCTAAGTTATAAAATGTTCTTAGTCCAATCAAATAATCATTAATTCTATTARAAGTATCTTTGTTGGGYCCAATATTAATTCCTAATAAACTTTTTGGGGGGTTATTTTTAATTCTCGAACATACACTCTCAGCACCTGAGCTATTAAAACCTAGTCTATTAATTAAAGCTTTATCTTCCTCTAGTCTAAACATTCTAGGTTTTGGATTTCCATATTGTTTAAGCGGRGTTACAGTTCCAACCTCTACAAAACCATAACCTAACTTAAACAAAGAATTATAAACTTCAGCATCTTTATCAAAACCTGCTGCCATTCCAATTAGGTTTGTAATATTTTTTCCAAAAAYATTTGTTTTTAAAAGTTCATTATTYTYTTGTTTAAAAGGCGGAATATAGCCAAATTTCAAAGCTTTGATTGCTAAACTATGYGCTAATTCTGGYTCTAATTTAAAAATTAAAGATCTTAATTTTGAAAACATTAATTTATTTTATCTTGAATAATTTTTTTTGTCTCATTCACTCCAAAAAAACTTATAAAAAAACCCATTCGAGGGCCATTTTCATCTCCAAAAACTACTTCATAAATTAATTTAAACCAATCTCTTAAATTATCTTTATAACCATTTTCTTTTCCGACTGTATAGATTTTRGTTTGAATTTCCTCGGGTTGCATTTGATCATTGCAATCATCCAAAGCTCCAATTAATGCTTGAAGAGCTTTTTTTTCATTTTGATTAGGAGTTTTGTATTTCTTTTTTTGTTTAATTACATCATTAAAATATTTAATTGCATAACTAACTAGTTTATCAAAAATTGGGTGTTGATCTTCAGAAATATCTTTTTTATGTTTTTTTACAAACTTCCACAAAAGCTCTTTGTTATCTGCATTACTAGTTTCCACTAAATTTAACAACATGGAAAAGCTCATAATCATATCCTCTTTTGGCATTCTACCATTATGAACATGCCAAACTGGATTCATTAATAGTTGTAATTCATTTTGAGTTTTTCCTTTTTCAATAAAATCTAAATATTCATCAACTGCTTTTGGTACTACTTCTTTATAAAGTTTTTTTGCTCTTTTAGGATTTTGATACATAAATAAAGATAAACTTTCCGGAGATGCATACTCTAGCCATTCATCAATCTTAATTCCATTGCCTTTAGATTTTGATATCTTTTCTCCTTTCTCGTCTAAAAATAGTTCATAAGCAAAACCTGAAGGATTTGTTTTTCCTAATAATTTAATGATTTTTGTAGATAAAATTGCACTTTCAATTAAATCTTTACCATACATTTCAAAATCTAYATCAARAGCATACCATCTCATTGCCCAGTCTACTTTCCATTGTAATTTACAATTTCCATCTAAAATACTTTTTTCTAGTTTTGTTCCATTGTTGTCAAAGACGATTTTTGATTTATCATTAATTATTTCTATAATAGGGATTTCTAAAACTATTCCAGTCTCAGGACAAATTGGTAAAAATGGACTATAAGTTTTTTGTCTTTCTTTTCYTAATGTAGGTAAAAYTATGTCCATTATTCCTTGATAATTTTCTAAGATTAATTTTAAAGTTTCGTTAAAATAGCCTGATTGATAAAGTTTCGTTGAGCTTTTAAAAGTATATTTGAAATTAAATTTATTTAAAAAACTTATAAGCTTCTCATTGTTATGCTCGCCAAAACTAYTAAATTTTCCAAAAGGATCYGGAATATCTGTTAAAGGTTTATGTAAGTTTTGAGCCAATTTATCCTGATTAGGAATATTTTCAGGAACTTTTCTTAGACCATCCATATCATCTGAAAAAGTAATAATTTCTTTTGGTATGTCAGTTATTTGATTTAATGCATTAACAAGCATTGATGTTCTTGCAACCTCGCCAAACGTTCCGATATGTGGCAAGCCACTAGGACCATAACCAGTTTGTAAAATTACTTTTCCTTTTTTTGTAATWRRTWTKWYKMNTSTYWMNTAMAMYWTYMWYAKMTTYTRCARAAKKYMMTKYMNTCKTYTYMTYMWTKWWCRSTNTATYNNCAKTMTMATTTWTWTATATAAAAAATCTTATATATTTGGCGTTTTTTTTAATTCTTATAGAGTTGAAATTTATTTACCATAAAATAATGTCCATTCAAAATGTCCAATTATAAAACAGTTTTTTTTACATTAGGTATTTTACAAATAATTCTGGGGTTGTTTATGATTTTCCCTATAATTATTCAATTCATATTTAATGAGTTAGATTCTTCGTTCATTAGTGCAGGAATAATATGTGTTATTTTTGGTATGTTGTTTTTTTTGTCAAATTTAGACCATGACAAAAAACTTTTTTTGCCACATACATTTCTATTGACCGCACTTTCATGGATAAGTATTGCGATTTTTGGTTCTTTGCCCTTTATATTCTCAAATTTAGATCTTAGCTTTACTGATTCTTTTTTTGAAAGTATGTCTGGGATTACTACTACAGGATCAACTATTATAACAAATCTTAATGAAGCTCCAAAAGCAATTTTATTTTGGAGAGCAATTCTTCAATGGTTAGGTGGAATAGGTATAATTGTTATGGCAATTACTCTTATGCCCATAATGAATGTTGGTGGTATGCAGTTATTAAAAATATCTGAGGTTCACACTGGTGAAAAAATTTTACCTAAATCTAAAGAAATTATTATTAGACTAATAATAATATATTTATTCTTAACAATAACTTGTGCTTTCTTTTATAAAATTTTTGGCATGGGTTATTTTGATAGTTTAACCCACTCTATGACAACAATTGCAACAGGTGGATTTTCTAATTATAATGAGTCCATTGGTTTTTTTGATAGCGCATTGATTGAGTTTACTGCAAGTATATTTGTAATATTAGGAAGTATTCCCTTCTTTACTTATATAAAATTTATTCATGGTGACAAAAAAGCCATTTTATCTGATACGCAAATTAAAACTTTCATTAAAATAATTATTTTTTCAATTTTATTATTATTTTTATATTTAATTATAAAAAAGGGTAGCTTTGTTGAAATAAGTTTAAGATCTGTTTATTTTAATGTTATTTCAATACTTACTGGAACTGGATACGTTACAAAGGATTTCGATCAATGGGGTAATTTTCCATTAGTATTATTTTTAGTTTTGATGTTTATTGGAGGTTGTGCAGGCTCAACAGCTTGTGGAATTAAAATTTTTAGAGTTCAGCTACTTTATCTTTTTGTAATTAATCAACTAAAAAAAGCAATCTATCCAAAAGGTGTGTTTGTTATCAAATATGGTAATAATAATATTAATGATAAATTTATGGCTTCAGTAATAACCTTTATATWCTTGTATATAATAATTTTCTTTATTCTTACTTCGATTTTATCTTTAACTGGACTAGACTTTATTACTGCAATTTCTGGTGCGGCRACYTCAATTTCTAATGTTGGTCCRGGRCTTGGTGAAATTATTGGGCCTAATGGTAACTTTTCTGCATTATCYARCYCATCAAAATGGGCTTTAAGTGTAGGAATGATTTTAGGTAGACTTGARCTCTTTGCTATAYTAGTGTTRTTCATACCATCTTTTTGGAGAAARTTTTAATGCAAGAAGGAAAACAAAGCTGGATTGATTCACTTATGGTCTACAARGACRTAAGAATGGTCAGGATTTTRCTTCTTGGAGCAATAAGTGGCTTTCCTTGGGTTTTAATAGGAAGCAGTTTAAGTCTTTGGCTAAAAGAAGAAGGATTAAGTAGATCAACAATAGGATGGGCTGGATTAATTTTTGGTGTATACGCATTTAATTATTTGTGGGCTCCAATAATCGATAGAATTCAAATACCACTATTAACAAAAAGACTAGGACATAGAAGAGGATGGATAGTCTTAATGCAAATTGCAATTTTGCTAAGCTTGGTAGTATGGAGTTATATTAATCCAACACAAAACTTAGCATTATTAATTACAGTAGGATTAATTATTGCAATAGCTTCAGCTACTCAAGACATCACTGTTGATGCTTTAAGAATTGAACAAATTARTGAAAAYGARGKAAARTCTATGGCAGCCGGTGCTGCTATGGCWGTRGTTGGTTGGTGGACAGGTTACAAGCTAGGAGGAGTTATAGCTTTATTCACTGCAGAATATTTTGAAAAAGCGGGTATTGCAGATTATTGGCAAGCTACTTTTTTAGTCTTGGGCGTAGTGATAATTTTGATGAATATAGGTTTGATGTTTGTTCATGAACCAATTGAAACAGATAGGCAATCAAAACAAAGAGAAGCTGATCAAGTGATAGAAGATAAACTTGGATCAAGCAATATTATAACTAGTTTCGTTGCTTGGATAACTGGAACAATTGGTGGACCTATAATTAGTTTCTTCAAAAAAAATGGATTTGCTATTGCAGTAGGAATTTTAAGTTTTGTATTTTTATTTAAAATTGGAGAAGCATTTCTTGGACGTATGTCCATTGTTTTTTATAAAGAACTTGGATTTTCTAAAGTACAGATTGCAATTTACTCAAAAACTTTCGGTTGGATAACAACAGTTGTGTTTACATTGTTAGGTGGAATATTTGCAATGAGAGTAGGAACTGTGAAAACAATGTTTGTTGCAGGTATATTAATGGCTTTAACAAACCTACTATTTGCTGCTTTATATTGGACAGGCAAATCTGAATTATTATTTGCATTTGCTGTAATAGCTGATGATATTACAGCTGCATTTGCAACTGTAGCTTTTGTTGCTTTTATTTCATTATTAGTTGATAGAACTTACACAGCAACTCAATATGCATTGCTTGCATCGATTGGAACTGCTGGAAGAACAACCCTAGCATCGTCTTCGGGAGCACTAGTTGATTGGCTAAATGGAGACTGGGGAACATTTTTTGTTATGACGACTGTGATGGTTATTCCATCTTTAATTTGTTTATGGTTTATTAGGAATAAATTAAAAATTGGTGCACAGTAATTTTTTTTGTAAAAGCTCACATTTAAATTTATATACGGAACCTTCTTATAAATCTAAGATTAGTTCTCAAATTCTATATGGAGAAAAATTCAGAATTTTATAAAAAAAAAAAATTTATTAAAATTAAAAGTTCATATGATAATTATGTAGGCTATATTAAATCATCTAATTATGTTAATAAGTTTAAGCCAACACATAAAGTAAGTGTCTTAAAATCTAGAATATTT
>NVSV01000105.1:0-3128 GCA_002732835.1 Candidatus Pelagibacter sp. | reverse complement strand
TATTTAGCTTTAATTCTTTTTTTTACTTTTTTGTTAATTTTATACCACCTGCCCTGTATGATTGGATTATTTTTCATTGCCTAGAACCAAGATCCCTAAAAGCTTTTTCATGATCAAATGTTATCAAAAAGCACTAGAATGCACCATTTGATTTATCTCTTTTGTTWCWAGTTTGTTACNWAGTTTKARSAGTGTTTTTARTGAATCTTTATGCGAWTWATTTTTTATRAATTKTAAATTGTCCGCATAACTAGTGTGAACTAGGGTGTCCCGCTAACCAAGTAAATAATCACCAGCTTCCTGAATTATTTTCGTTCATTATTTTTAGAATTTGAAAGATCTACTCCAGTATCAGGATCAAGTTCTATTCCTGCTGGAGTAATATTTCTTGGAAGAGGTGTAAATGTATTTTCAGGGTTTTCTCCTACTTTTCTTACGGTCATTCTATAAAAACCAAATAGACTAATAATAATATGAAAAATGATTAGATATATAAAGAATCCATTTGCTCCAAAAAAATTCATAAAAATTGTACAAGTTATTGGACCACCTATAGCGCCCAACCCCATTACCAATTGAAGTCCACCACCAGCAGCAACAAATTTATCTTTTGAAATATAATCATTTGTTAGTGCTATATTGATTGCATATATAGGAAGTGAAAAACCAGCAAAAATAGTTACAAAAATAAAAAAAAATATTTTATTAGTTTTCCAATCTAAGGATAAATGCATAATTTCTGGTACCGGTCCAACAGAAATAATAGCAAGAAAACCAAAAATAGATGCTGCTAAAGAACTAATAATAATGACTATTCTACGATTGATTTTGTCTGAAAGATAACCCAAAGGCCATTGAAACAATGCACCTGAAATAATGATTGAGAATATTAGTAAAGAAATTTCAAAAATATTAAAATTCAWTTTTGCCGCATAAACAGCTGTTAATGAAAATATTGCTGAATGAATTAACCCTGTGCAGAAAGAAGTAAAAACACCCATTGGTGAAATTTTATATAATTCTTTTATTTTTATAGGGGTTATTTTTTTAARTTGTGGAGCTTTACGTTTAACAAGCAAAATTGGTACGAGTGCGATTGATAATAAAAGAGATATTAATATAAACGGTTCAAAATTTTTTGGATTACTTATATTCAATAAAAGCGAACCAAAAGCCATTGAGAAAAAAGTTATAAACATATAAATAGAMARYAATTTWCCTCTAGTTCTATTATTTGCTCTATCATTGAGCCAACTTTCAACTACAATAAAAATGCCGACTATACTTATTCCTGTTAAAAATCTTGCAAAACACCAAACAATAGGATTAACAAATGTTGCATGTATTAAAATGCTCAAAGATGCTGTCGATGCAAAAGCAGCAAAGACTCTGATGTGACCAACTTTAGAAACTAGATTTGGTACAATGTTTGCACCAATAGAATATCCAATAWAATATGCTGACATTAAAATACCAGTAGACAACAAAGTAAATTCTTCAATTACCGAACGAACTCCCAACAAGTTGCCCTGCAAACCAAAAGCAAGCATTATGAGTGCATAACCGGCAAATAGAGCCCAAGAATTYTTAAATAWTTTTTCCATTTTTTGAGTGAGTATGCTTTCTATATATAAAACAAGTAGTTAATTTTTTATTATGTTTTTTTTNATGGCAAGTAACGAATGTATCGCTATGGTTATGATTATTACAAAACCTCCTWGAATTGTTTCTAGAGATGGCTGTTCTTTAATCACCATCCAAACCCAAAGAGGACCCAAAATAGTCTCTAGTAAAAAAAATATATTAACTTCAGCGGCAGTTATAAATCTAGGTGCAATCGTGACMAGGACGAAAGGTATGGCAACACAAAGAATACACATTGCAGGAATTATATAGAGATCTGAACCTACCAAAGTGAAGCTTTCAATAAAAAATAATCCAACAATAGCCACAACTAATTTTCCTATAACTGCAGATGGTACTAGATTGCGTTTTTTTGCTGATCTTATAATTACAGCTCCAGCAGCAAGTCCCACGCCTGCAACTAACCCAAGTATATCTCCTACAAAGTTTCCAATCTTCATAGAGTCAWAGAAGATATAAACTACTGCAAAAAAAGTGATAATAATTGCTATAGATGTATTTCTTTCGGTTTTTTCGTTTAAAAAAAATATACTAAATACAGCAGAGATCATTGGAGCAGTTGCTATCATTACCAATGTGTTTGCTACATTTGTATTTTGTATTGAAAGAACAAAGGCAATATTTGTAATTGAAAACGTTAAGACATATGCTATTCCATGAACTCCATTTCCTAATAATAATTTAAAAAAATTTAATTTGTAAACAATTAACATTCCTAGAAAAACAAAAAAAAATGGAATAGCCCCTCTATAAAATACGAGACCCCATGTTTCTATATTTGATAATCTTATAAACAACGAATCTGGAGTAATAAAAATTATTGCAACAAACGCCAATAAAGAACCTTTTTGTTGGTCAGTTAAATTTTTCATATAAGTTCGTTCCAAAATATTTTTGCGAGGTTATTTCCAGATAATTCAAAGTGAGTTTTTAATCCAGTTGGGGAAGTAACATTGATGTCTCCATTTAATTTTCCTGAGATGAAATCAATYCCTGCAAAAAAAATATTATTTTTTTTCAAATCTTTTCCTACAATTTTAGAAATCTTTAACTCGCTTTTACTTAAATAAGCAATTTTAGCTACTCCCCCTTTRCTCATATTGCTTAAGAAAGAGCCTTTTTGGGGAACTCTTGAAATAGCACCAACAACTTTACCATTTATAATGAATACACGTTTGTCACCTTTTTTAATACCAGGTAAAAATTTTTGACACATTATATGGCCATGCTTTTTAATATAATTTATTAACTGTTTTTCGTTAGTTCTTTTATTGATAAGTTTTATGTTATTGCCACCGTAGCCATGAATAGGTTTAATAATTATTTTTTTATACTTTTTTATAAATTTTTTTATAATTTTTAAATCAGATGAAAACATTGTATTTGGCATATATTTATAAAAAATTGTGGAATATAGTTTCTCTGATACATCTCTTATTGCCCCAGGATTATTAATTATTTTTACTTTCTTTGGGAGTTTTTCT
>NVSV01000008.1:0-20121 GCA_002732835.1 Candidatus Pelagibacter sp. | reverse complement strand
ATAAATAAAAAAGAAATTCAAAAGTTTTCAAAAATTGCCAATGAATGGTGGAATCCAGAGGGAAAATTCAAGCCATTACACAAATTTAATCCTATTAGAATAAAGTATATTAAAGATAATATTATCCAGAATTTTAAAATTAAATCTAAAAATGCTTCTTTAAAAAGCTTAAATATTTTAGATATTGGATGTGGTGGAGGTCTTTTATCTGAACCAATGTGTAGACTGGGAGGTAATGTCACTGCAATTGACGCATCAAAAAAAAATATAGATGTGGCAAAGTTTCATTCTAAAAAAAATAAACTAAAAATTGAATACTTGTGTGCTTCCCCCGAAAAACTTAAAATTAAAAAAAAATATGATGTAGTTCTTAATATGGAAGTAGTTGAACATGTTGAAGATATAAATTTATTCCTAAATAAAAGTTCACAACTATTAAAATCAAACGGATTAATGTTTGTTGCAACATTAAATAAAACTTTGGAATCTTATATATTCGCTATAATTGGTGCAGAATATATTTTAAGATGGCTTCCTATTGGAACACATGAGTGGGATAAATTTATTGAACCTTCTAAATTAATTGAATTTGCAAAAAAACATAGATTAAGATTAGATAAGTTAGATGGAATGAGGTTTGATATATTAACTAACCAATGGAAACTTAGCGAGAATAAATCTGTGAATTATATAGCTATGTTTAAAAAGATTTAGTTTTCGTTATCATTTATCCAGGGAATAATTTCAGTTTCTATTCCCTCCTCTTTAAGTTCTTTAATTTCTCTTTGAGAAGCATTTCCATAAATACCCTTTTTTTTCTTTTTATTGCCATAGTGAATAGATCTTGCCTCATATGTAAAGTTTTCACCAACATAATCAAAATTATTCTTAATAAATTTCTGATATTCTTTTATTTTCTTCCTGACTTCTTTATRWTTTTGGTCATCTAATRTATTTTTTTGTTTTTTTATAGTAAGTACGCTTGGTGACATTAAAGATTTATCAATATTTAAAGAATTACAAGAAGGGCAATTCAAATAATTTAATTTTTTTAATTTTTCAAACTCTTTGGATGAAGCAAACCAGCTATCAAATAATTTAGAACAATCTTTGCATGTTAACTTATATTTTATCATAATTAATATTTAGTAATTTAAATTTAATATTCAATAATATACTAACTTCTATAATTTGAGTTAATTTCAATATATTTTCTTGTTAAATCCATCGTGTAAGCAGTAAAATTTTTTTTGCCAACATTTAAATCTACCGTAATATCAATTTTTTCGTCTTTCATATATTCGGCCACCTCAATCTCATTATAAGAATTTGATAATTGTCCTTTCTCTACAATATTAAAGGATCCAAATTTTATTGACAGTTTATTTGGAATTAAATTTACATTAGCTTTACCTATGGCCATAATAATTCGACCCCAATTTGGGTCTTGTCCTGCAATAGCAGTTTTTACTAGAGGTGAGTTTGCTATYGAAAAWGATATTTTTTTTGCAYCTTCTTCRGTTTTACAATTTATAGTACTTACTGTAATAAAYTTAGARGCTCCTTCTCCATCTGCTRCTACTCTTTTTGCYAAATTCAACAAAACTGTRTGCAAACAATTATTAAATTTTTCTAATTTAGAATCMTTGACMTTRTTTATTTGAGAATTRTTTGCTTCTCCAGTTGCAAAAATTGAAACCATATCATTAGTACTAGTATCCCCATCGCATGAAATTGCATTAAATGTTGTCTTTATATTTTTCTTTAATAGCTGTTTGAGAACACTGGAAGATATTGATAAATCAGTAAATACAAAACCTAATGYAGTTGCTAATGAGGGATAAATCATCCCACTTCCTTTTGCAATTCCATAGATTTTGATTAGCTTATTACCAATTTTACATTCYTCCATTGCTATCTTTGGCTTAAGATCAGTTGTCAAAATTCCCATAGCCGCTTTCATCCAAATATATTTATTTTGTGTATATTTTATTTTCTTAATTAAATCAGGAATAGAAGATTTAATTTTTTCAGTAGGAAAAGTTTCACCAATTGTTCCTGTGCATGCAAATAGTATGTCTGCAGGTTTTATTTTCTCAGGTTTTTCTTCTTCTTCTTTTTGTTTTTCAGTTAACATATTTGATAAATCGTCTGCTAAGAGTTTAAGTCCTTTAAAACCATTTTTGCCAGTAAATGCATTTGCATTTCTAGTATTGACTAATAAAGCATTTATTTTTTTAGTTTTAATATTTAAATTCCATTTTATATTTTCAGAAATTAATTTAGATTGAGTATAAACAGACGCATAGGTTGCTCCTTTTCTGAAATAAAAAAGCACAAGATCGTCTCTATGATTTCCGTATAAGTTTGCGGTAGTTGTGGATATTGATACTCCATCTAAATGATCTAAATCCTGAAAATTACCCATTATAGAATTTTTATTTCTAGAATTAAAAAAGTTGTTTATGTTAATAACCATGCTATTTAAAAATTTGATTTAGTTACTATATTAAACTGTAAAATTAATTTATATACCAATAAAATTATTAAATGTTCAATCCTTTAAACTTATTGTCAAAAATCATAAAATCAAGCAATCAAAAGGAACTTGATRGAATTCAAAAAATTGTAACTAAAACCAATAATTTAGAAAATAACATAATTAAATTGTCAGATGACGATTTTCCAAAAAAAACTGAGGAATTCAAAAAAAAAATAAATGAGGGAGTTTCTTTAAATGACATATTGCCAGAAGCTTTTGCATTAGTAAGAGAAGCCTCTAAAAGAATAATAAATGAAAGGCATTTTGATTGTCAAATCCTTGGCTCAGTGGTTATACACGAAGGAAAAATTTGCGAGGCAAAAACAGGAGAAGGAAAAACAAATATGATTGTTTGTGCTGCTTACTTAAATGCTTTATCAAAAAAAGGTGTTCATGTAGTTACAGTCAATGATTATCTTGCAAAAAGAGATTGTCAAAACATGGGTAGAATTTATAATTTTCTAGGCCTTACAAGTGGTTATATCAACAATGATCAATCTGATGAAGAAAGAAAATATAATTATAGTTGTGATATTACTTATGCAACTAATAGCGAGTTGGGCTTCGACCTTCTCAGAGATCAACTTAGATTTTCGRCAGAGTCGATGGTTCAAAGAGGACATAATTTTGCAATAGTTGATGAGATTGACAGCGTCTTGATAGACGAAGCTAGAAGCCCTCTTATCATTAGTGGGCAAGCGGAGGATAAAACTATGCAATATCTTGCTGTAGATAAGCTAATTAAAAATTTAAATCAAGATGATTTTGAAATAGATGAAAAAGATAAAAATGTTTTATTAACAAATAAAGGAATTGATAACGTAGAGAAAATTTTTTCTAATGCAGGTATTTTAAAAAATMATAATTTTTATGATCCAGAAAATTTAARTCTTATTCATCTTGTAAATCAGGCTTTAAAGGCTAATCATTTGTTTCARAACGGCAGAGATTATATTGTTAARGAMGRCCAAATAGTAATTATAGATGAACAAACTGGTAGACAATTGCCTGGCAGACGCTTTGGAGATTCATTACACCAGAGCATAGAGGCAAAAGAAAAAGTTGAAGTTCAAGCTGAAAATCAAACRCTTGCATCTATTACCTACCAAAATTACTTCAAACTATACTCAAAACTTGCAGGTTGTACAGGAACCGCTGTTACTGAATCTGARGAATTTTTCGAAATTTAYAATCTGCCAGTTGTTGTAATTCCTACAAATAAAAAAATGATAAGAAAAGACTGGAATGATCAAATATTTAGAACTGTAGCTGAAAAAGATGATGCAATTGTAAAAAAAATTATAGAATGTAATATTAAGGGTCAGCCTATATTAATCTTTACAGCAAGTATAAATAAATCTGAGCATTATTCTCRATTAATTAAACAAAAAGGAACCAAACATATAGTTTTAAATGCTAAAAACCACGAAAGAGAAGCAGAGATAATTGCAAATGCAGGTAAAAAATATTCTGTAATAATTACGACAAGTATTTCTGGAAGAGGTGTCGATATAAAATTAGGAGGAAAAACGCCAGAGGAACAAAAAAATGAAAAAGAAGAAATTAAATCTTTAGGAGGGTTATTTGTAATTGGAACAGAAAGAATGGAAAGTCGTCGAGTAGATAATCAAGCAAGAGGAAGATCTGGAAGACAAGGRGATGAAGGAAATTCTATTTTTTATGTTAGTTTAGAAGATGATTTAATGAGGATATTTGGTTCTGAATCAATGAATAATATCCTTCAAAAACTTGGATTAAAAGATGGTGAAAGCATAGATCATCCATGGATAAATAAAGCTTTAGAAAGAGCACAACAAAAAGTAGAAGCAAAGAATTTCGACATCAGGCGCCATCTGTTGAAGTTCGATAATGTTTTAAATGACCAAAGGCATGTAATTTTTAACCAAAGAAATAATATTGTTAATAAAAAGGAAGCATTAAACTATGCTGAATATTTTTTAGATGAAATAATTGCAAAATTATTAGAACTTAAAAGCAAGTTTCTTGTTAATCCAAAAAATAGCGATTTCATAACACAAACAAAATCAATTTTGGGTAAAGCTTTTGATGAAYATRAAACAAATTCTTTGATAGAAATGAAAAATGACGAGTTTTCAAGTAATATTAAGGAAAAATTTAAAGAAAAAAGAAATGAAAGAGAAAAATTATTAGGGAAAGAACATGCTGAAGAAATTGAAAAAAGAATTTTTTTGCAAATAATCGATGCTTCGTGGAAGTCWCATATTCAATATCTTGAACAATTAAGAGGAGTTATAGGTTTAAGATCATACGGTCAGAGAGATCCTTTGATAGAATACAAAAAAGAAGCTTTCTTATTATTCGAAAATTTATTAAATAAATTAAAAACAGATCTAGTCACTATTTTACTGAATCTTAAAATTGTTGAACAGCAACAAGAACAAATTAAATCAAGCGAAGCTATTYCTTCAAATCCAAAATGTCTTTTAAACATAAATAAGGGCAAAAAAACCTCTAGAAATGAAAGATGTCCCGCTACAGGAAAAAAATTTAAACAATGCTGTGGTGCTTTACAATTGTAAAATAACTATAGCCAAAAAGATAATTGCCAATAGTATTAAAARATATTTTTTATTTTTYAAAATRTTAGTTTTAATATTATCCAACATYGATATTTTCATTGATAAATTTTCAGATRCTCYAGAATRACTTGTAAAACCTTTAGCTCTACCAATAGATAAAAACTTGTTTTTTCTTTGCATTAAAATTTCATCTTTGTTCATATTTGCAAAAATTKCTAAATTATTTCTTAATGATGTTCTAACATTATCTAAAATTAAATCTCTATCTCTGTGAGCTCCGCCTACMGGCTCTGGAATGATTTCATCTATAATTTCTAAATTTAAAAGATCTTTAGAGGATAATTTCATAGCTTTTGMAGCTTCTAAAGTTTTTTTTGGATCTCTCCATAAAATTGTTGCACATCCCTCTGGTGAAATTRCTGAATAAATCGCATTTTCTAACATTAWCACTTTRTTTGATGATCCTAATGCAATTGCTCCTCCGGATCCTCCTTCTCCAATGATTATCGATATTGTTGGGACTGTTAACTCCATACARCACTCGATTGATTTTGCTATAGCTTCTGCTTGACCTCTTTCTTCAGCTCCAACACCTGGATAAGCTCCCGGTGTATCTATAAATGATATAACTGGTATTTTAAACTTATTAGCAAGCTTCATTAATCTAATAGTTTTTCTATAACCCTCTGGCCTCATCATCCCAAAGTTTYTTTCGATCCTAGAATCTAAATCTTCTCCTTTTTCCTGGCCAATAACCAATACCGATTTATTTTCAAATTTTCCAAAACCAGCTAGTACTGATTTATCTTCACCATAATATCTGTCTCCAGAAAGAGGAATRAAATYTTCAAWTAWATTATCTATAAARAATTTWSYTTTWGGWCKRTYWTCGTGKCKMGCWACWWGWRYYGTTTGCCAWKRRTCRAGATTTGAATAAATATTTTTTAGTTTGTCATTAATTTCATTTTGTAATTTTGAAATTTTTTCTGTKTCTACTTCAGATAAACCTTCCTGATTGTAGGGATCTTTAAGCTGATTCAGCTCATTTTCCAGGTCTTTTATATCAGTTTCAAAATTAAGATAATTTTTCATTAATAAAGTTATTTATTATAATTAAAAAAGGCAATAAAGTGTCTAAATTAATTAAATTTATAATTAATAATCGGGAGAGACTACTTAAATGTGGCGCCGAAGGAGCAACCGCCCCGGAAACTCTCAGGCAAAAGGACCGTAAAATATTAACTCTGGAAAGAGACTAGGTCTCGCCGAAGGAGCAAATCTCTCAGGCAAATAAACAGAGGGGGWTAAAGAGTTAATATGAAAGAAAAATATAAAATAATTARCAATCTATCTGTTTCAGAATCATTATTAAACTTTGTAAACAACGAACTATTAACAGGGACAAAAATTAAAAAAGAAAATTTTTGGAAAGGGTTTGATAAATATGTTCATGAACTAGCACACAAAAATAAAGAACTATTAGAAATAAGAGAAAAATTACAAAAAAAAATAGACGATTGGCATAAAGWTAGAAGAGGTGAAAAATTTGATGTAAAAAAATACACAAAGTTTTTAAAAAAAATTGGCTATTTAAAAAAAWCTGGTCCAGATTTCAAAATCAAAACAAAAAATTTGGATACTGAAATATCAAGTATTTGTGGTCCACAATTAGTAGTACCAATCTCCAACGCACGATACGCACTTAATGCAGCTAATGCACGTTGGGTAAGCCTCTATGATTCTTTATATGGTACTGACGTTATTTCTGAAGARAGAGGKGCTGTACGTGGAAAAACCTATAATCCAGTAAGAGGAAAAAAAGTAATAGAGTATGTCCGTAACTTCCTAGACAAGCATATACCTCTAAAAAAAGAGAGCTGGAAAGATCTAGAAAAAATTCCAGAAGTCAAAAACAATAAATTAAATTTAATACTAAAAAATCCTAAACAGTTTGTAGGATATAACAAAAAATCAAATCACATATCTTCGCTTTTGTTTGTAAATAATAATCTCCATATAGATATTTTGTTTGATCAAGATGGTGCGCTAGAAGTTAACAATCCTGATGGTAATCAAGATAAAATTGCAATACATGATATTATTTTAGAATCTGCAATTTCAACTATTTGTGATCATGAAGACAGCGTTGCGGCAGTAGATGCTGAAGATAAAGTTCTTGGGTACAAAAATTGGTTGGGTCTGATGAAAGGTGATTTAAAAGAAGAATTTGAAAAAAAAGGAAGAAAAATTTTAAGAAAATTAAATCCAGATCGAAACTATATTTCTCCTAAGGGTAAAAAATTTAAATTGCATGGWAGAGCATTATTGCTAAATAGAAATGTTGGTCATCTTATGGCTAATCCTGCTATTCTTTTAAAAGATGGTTCTGAATGCCCAGAAGGAATCCTTGATGCCTTTATTACATCTACTGCATGTCTTCATGATTTRAAGAAAAAAGGAAACTCTAGGTYAAATTCTATTTATATTGTTAAACCTAAAATGCAKGGACCTGATGAATGCGCATTTACTGACTTAATTTTTGAAAAAATTGAAAAGTTATTARATTTAAAAAAATTTACAATTAAATGCGGAATAATGGATGAAGAAAGAAGAACTTCAGTRAATTTAAAAGAATGCGTTCGGWATTTAAAAAATAGAGTTTTTTTCATAAATACTGGATTTTTAGATA
This sequence comes from Candidatus Pelagibacter sp., assembly GCA_002732835.1. Taxonomy (GTDB): domain Bacteria; phylum Pseudomonadota; class Alphaproteobacteria; order Pelagibacterales; family Pelagibacteraceae; genus Pelagibacter. Next base: position 12,329 of record NVSV01000008.1, on the reverse strand, counting down.
GAACCGGAGATGAAATRCATACATCTATGGAAGCTGGACCTATGATTAAAAAGGGTGATATGAAATCTTCAACTTGGATTAAAGCTTATGAAAATAATAACGTAGATATTGGTCTAAGTTGTGGTTTTTCAGGGGTCGCACAAATAGGTAAAGGAATGTGGGCAATGCCTGACAAAATGGCTGATATGGTTGAACAAAAAATTGCTCATGTACAAGCAGGCTCGAGCACGGCATGGGTGCCTAGTCCAACAGCAGCGGCATTACATGCTCTTCATTATCATGAAGTTGATGTATTTTCTAAACATAGAGAATTATCAAATAGAGAACCGGCAAGACTCTCTGGACTTCTAACTATTCCAATTGCAGATAGGCCTAACTGGTCAATAGAAGAAATCAATAATGAATTAAAAAACAATGCTCAAGGTATTTTGGGATATGTAGTACGATGGATAGACCAATCTGTCGGTTGTTCTAAAGTTCCAGATATTAATGGAGTCGGCTTGATGGAAGATAGAGCCACACTAAGAATATCTTCACAACATATTGCTAATTGGTTGCATCATGGCATCTGCAGCAGGAAACAAGTTCTAGAAATTATGAAAAAAATGGCAAGTGTCGTTGATAATCAAAACATTAAAGATCCTRCATTAAAAGGATATTCGCCTTATCAAGCTATGTCGGGTAACTTTGATAAGTCTATCGCATTTAAAGCAGCATGCGAACTTGTCTTTCATGGAAGAACACAGCCATCTGGTTATACTGAACCTATTCTTCATCTTAGTAGACTACTTAAGAAAAATTAGTCTGAATTATTTTTAATAGGACTTCTGTTTTTAAATGCAGAGAATAAGGTCCCATCATCTAGACTTTCAATTTCTCCGCCAACTGGCAAACCTTGAGCAAGTTTAGAAATAATTACATCAGTATCTTTTAAACTATYCTGAATATAAAATGCAGTRGTTTGACCTTCAACGGTAGCACTTGTTGCTAAAATCACTTCTTCTATATTATCTTTTTTAACTCTCTCGACTAAAGAATTTATTAATAAATCTTCTTTTCGTTGACTATTAGATGCTGAAATTGTGCCTCCTAAAATATGAAAGTAACCTTGATATATGCTTGAATTTTCTATGCTCCACTGATCAGCAATATTTTCAACAACACAAATTTTGTTATATTTTTTTTCTACAATTTTACAATTATTATAACTGCATTCTATTGAATTAGGTTTTAATGTTCCACAAATTTTACATCTAGATATATTTTTATAAACTTCTGCTAATGCTTTTGCCATAGGCTTCATTAACTCTTCACGATTATTGATCAACCGTAAAATAATTCGCTTTGCACTTTTTGGGCCAAGCCCAGGTAACTTGGAAATTAATTTAACCAAAATATCTATCTCTGATATATTTTGCATTTATTAAGTTATAAAGGCCATTTAAARTTTGGAATGCCAAAACCACCRGTTGCCTTTGAAATTTCTTCGGTTGTTTTTGATTTTAATTGAGATTTTGCATTATTGTGGGCTGCTATGATCAAGTCTTCAATTATTGTTTTTTCTTCCTTTAAAATTTCAGACGATAATTCTAACTTCACCATTTCACCTTCTCCATTTAATGTCACTTTCGCTGAGTCACCACCAGACACTCCTACTACTTCAATTTGTTTAATTCTTTCTTGGCTTTCTTTCATTTTAGCCTCTAATTCTTTGGCTTTATCTAAAATTTTACTAAAATCAGTCATTTTTATCCTTTATCTCTACATCTACTAACTCTGCATCAGGAAATAATTCAATCATTTTTTTATACAATGTACTTTTTTTTGCTTCTCCTAATAGATTTTGTTTATTTTGTTTTTCAACCTGTTTTTTAGTTARCGTRCCATTTTTTTTTGAAAGTGTTATAATCCATCTTTTATTTGTCCATCCAAATAACTTTGTTGAAAGGTCTTTAACAAAATCTTTATCCAAGTTTTCATTGAAAGATATTTCAATTCTTTGATCTTCAAAACTAACAAGATTAACATTAGTTTCTAATTCGTATTTTAATTTAAYTTCTTTTTTTTGATTGCATATATTGATTAGATCGTCAAAATCTTTTATTTCAATTTTTCCTTTGATTTCATTTAATTGAGTTTTGGGTAGTGTTTTCTCCTCTTGAGAAATATTCTTGATCTGGCTAATTGTCTTATTTTTTATGTTTAAATTTTGATYWKMWRTTGTTGHAAATAATTTATCCTGATCATTTAATTTATTATCTGAAATATTAATATTGTTAGTTTCAAGTATATTATTTTGCTTTACRTGTTTTAAATATAAAAGYCTGATTAAAAACATTTCTATTGAAAGATTTTGATTTGAAACAATGTTTAGCTCATCCATAGTTTTAATTGTGAACTGCCAGAATAACATCATAGTTTCTGAATTTACAGCAGCAGCAAGTTCAGARATTTGTTTAAATTCTTCATCATTTAAAGAAAAATTTGTCCCCTCTAATTTCAATGATGWGATATTTTTAAAATAGTAAAGAAGTTCTAAAAAATCATTAAGAAATATTTTTGGTTCCACTCCTTTGTCATATATGGATCGATATATTCTTATTACATTCTCTTCATTGCCTTCAAATAAATTTTTAAAAAGTTCAATTAAAGAACTTTTATCAAAATATCCAAAAATTTTCTGTGCATTGTTAAAATCTAATTCTTGTCCATCTGRTTTACTAATTAATGCTCTATCTAATAAAGACAAAGCATCTCTTACAGAACCTTCAGAAATTTTAACAATTAATTTTAATACTTCGTCAGTTGCCTTACCTTTTTCTAAGTCTTTAATCTTTTTAATATACTCAAATAATTCTTTAGATTTTACTCTTGATAAATCAAAYCTTTGACATCTTGAAACAACAGTTACAGGTATCTTTTTTATTTCTGTAGTAGCAAAAATAAATTTGAGATAATCGGGTGGTTCTTCTAAAGTTTTCAGAAGTGCGTTAAATGCAGCTTTTGACATTTGGTGAACTTCATCTACTATAAAAATTTTAAATTTTGCAGTAGTTGGYGGATATCGTGAAAATTCTATYAAGTCTCTTACATCATCCACACCCGTCTTACTAGCGGCATCCATTTCCAAAACATCAATATGATTAGAATTTGCGATTGMTTCACAATTTTCACAAAAATTATTTTTACATAATTTTTCTATACCATTTTTGCAGTTTAATGCCTTTGCAACTATTCTTGCTATAGTAGTTTTGCCTACGCCACGAATGCCATTAAATAAGTATGCATTAGGAACTTTATTTAATTTTAAAGAATTGAATATTGTTTGAGCTACAATTTCTTGACCAATCAAATCCTCAAAAACTTGAGGGCGATATTTTAAAGCAAGCACTTGCGATTTTTTTAACATATTACCAATGGGGCCAACCAACCTGAAAAATAATGGCTGCCTTTGCTGACTTTCGCCCCTGGAGGATTCACCTTATATCCACCTGGTYGACCCMGCATTATTATATCARKATAAATTTCYAATCTACAAGAAACTTAATTAATTTATTTTTYCCTAAATAGATCTTGTTTAAACACCCCTAAAAGTTGAAATTCAGTACAGTGTAACTCTAAATCGTTAAGAGATTCGGCAATTTTTTTTTCTTCTATATGACCATCAACTTCACACAAAAAAAAGTATGACGAGAATGCACCTTTCTCAGGAAAAGATTGAAGCTTTGTCATGTCGCATGACCTTACTGCCATACCAGATAAAGCCTGATAAAGAGCCGCTGGTTTACTTTTTAACTTAAATAAAAAAGATGTTATATATTTTTCATTTTCTTTAAATTCTGGTTGAACAATATCTTTTTGAAAAACTAAAAAGCGTGTAAAATTTACTTTATCATCTTGGATGTCAGATTTTAGAATATTCAAACCATAAATTTCTGCACTAAGTTTTGATGCAATCGCAGCTTTGGATTTATCCTTCGTTAAGGAAACAAATTTAGCACTGCCCGCWGTGTCCGCCATGACGTTTTCAATTAAATTATGTTTTTTAATAAAACCAGTTGATTGACTCAATGCTGCTGTATGAGAATATACATCTTTTATATCTTCTATTTTTGCACCAGATAAAACTAAAAGAYTATGATTTATTGGAAAGAAATGTTCTGCATAAATATTTAATCGGTATTTAAAAATTAAAAATTCGATATTTATGTTACCAATTAGTTGGTTTTGTTCGGGTATAATTGCTTTTATGTTATGATCATTATTTGCTAATTGAAAACATTCATCGAATGTCTTACATGCTATGGTCTCACATCCAGAATAATTTTCSTTTGCGCAGCTTTCACTATAGCTTCCTGATATTCCTTGATAAGCAATTTTCATAAATTTTAATCTTATATTCTATTAATTTTTACTTCCAACAAGTTCTTTACCTTTTGATAATCTAACCAGTTGTCTACGCCAATGGGTGATGTTTTGGCTAGTACTACATCTATATCAATATTATTTTCTAAGGCTCTAAGTTGTTCTAATCTAAATTTTTTTTCATTATCAGTCTGTTTTAATGAAATAATTTTCTCTAAAACTGATACTTTGTATTGATAAATACCAATGTGGTGATAAGTATTTTCTCTATCCAAATTATCCAATCTCCTAAAAAAAGCTTCAGCTTTTGAAATATTATTCTCATTTATTTCGTCTTTTGTTTTAACTTTTACGATATTTTCATTAATATACTGGTTGTCCTCATTTATTTTACATGCCAATGTTCCCATATCAGAATTGAATTTTGTAATTTGATTGTTTAAGTTTATTATATCATTTATATCTAACATGGGTTCATCACCTTGAATATTTAAAATATAATTAACTCCTGATGGTCTTATTTTTTYRTAAGCTTCAAAAATTCTGTCTGTGCCTGTTTTGTGGTTTTTACTTGTTAAGATACTTTTTCCTCCTTCTTTARTTACTTGATCAAATATTTCTTGATCTTCTGTGGCAACAAACACCTCTCCTATTTTTGTTTCTRATGCTTTTTTATAAACTCTAGAAATAATTGTAGTRCCGYTAATTTTTAATARTGGTTTRCCAGGTAACCTGGTTGCTGMCATTCTAGAAGGTATTAAAATTAATGTTTTCGGCATAATAGTTATCGTTTTATGCGTCTTTGAGACGCAACAAACAAAGTAAAATTTAGTATTTTTTTTAATTTTAGTGTTATACGTCCATTCTAGTAATATTTAAACATGGGATTCGAGATAAATAAGCTGGTTGCGGCCATTTTAGTTACAGTATTAATAGTTTTTGGAATTGGTAAAATTTCAGACATAATTTTTAAGGTGAATGAAACTGGGRTTRTWGCTTATAAAGTTGAAGAACCAGCTAGATCATCCAGTGAAGCAAAAGCTGAGTCTAGTGTGGAAATATCTTCTCTTTTATCTTTAGGAGACGTCACTCATGGAGCAAAAGTTTTCAAAAAATGCGCTGCTTGCCATTCAATAAATAAAGATGGAAAAAATAAAATAGGTCCAAAATTATATAATGTGGTTGGAAGAGCTACAGGAGCTACTTCTGACTATAAATACTCAAAAGCACTTATATCTTACAACAAAACTTGGACATTTGAAGAGTTGAATAGTTTCTTAATTAAACCTGCTAAATGGATAAAAGGTAATAAAATGGGATTTCCAGGACTTAAGAATGATARRGATAGAGCTTCAGTGATTTTATATTTAAATCAAAATAGTGATAATCCACAACCATTACCTTAATTGTTTATAATTTATTTAAACAGTACAATAAAATACTTTTCTGTAAATGATATCTRTTAGTTGCTTGYTGCCATACAATAGARTTTTTYCCATCAATWATTTCTGAGGTAACYTCTTTTCCTCTRYTTGCRGGTAAACAATGTAAAAAAATAAAATCTTTTTTTGCAAATTTTGTTAGRCTTTTGTTTATCTGAAAATTTTTAAAATCTTTAAGCTTCTTTTTTTTATTAACTTTGTCATTTATACTGATAAACTTGTCAGCAAACACGGCATCTGCTTGAAAGATTGCTTTTTTTGGATCATTAAAWAATTTTATTTTGCTATTTTTTCTATTTATAATTTTTAAAGTGTTTTTGCTAGGAGGATATTTTTTTGGTGAAGCAATATTTAATTTAAACGAAAATTTAACTGATGCCTCAACCAAGCTATTCAAAACATTATTTGTATCACCAATCCAACATAGCTGAAGTTTTGATACTGGTTTTTTTTTAATTTCTTCTATAGTAAAAATATCAGAAAGGATTTGAGTTGGATGTCCTGAAACAGAGAGTCCATTAATGATTGGAATTTTTAAATATTTTTTAAACTTTTTAAGTTTTRTATCAGAGTCTGTTCTTAACATAAAAACATCACCATAGTTTGAAATAATTTTTGCAGTATCGTGTATRGACTCGCCACCTTCTCCAAAATGTAACTCATCTTTTCTTAAGTTAAGTGCTCCTCCGCCAAGTTGYYTTATAGCTAAATAAAAACTTAATCTTGTTCTTAAACTAGATTTTTCGAACATTTGAACTAAAAAYTTACCTTTAAGAGGCATATCCTTGTCAGGGACTAATGAATTTAAGTTTTTTCTTTTTRTTTTTCTTTTTTTTGCATCATTAATCATTTTTCTTAAATTTGTAGCAGGAATATCAATTAAATTTATAAAATGATTCATAAATTATTTATATTCATTACAAGTTTTATTAATTATTTTGATACCTTCATCAATTTCTTCTTTGCTAACTATTAATGAGGGGAAAAGTCTAATTACATTCTCACTTGCTTTTACTACAATCAATTTATTCTTTAAAASTAAACTAATAAATTTTGATGGATCATCATGCATTTTGATCCCAATCATAAGTCCTCTTCCTCTAACTTCTAATATTAATTCTGGAAAATCCTTTTGAACTTCATTTAATTTTAATAAAAAATATTTTGAAACTTCATTAAGATGTTCTTCAAAACCTTTTTTGGTCATTATATCTAAAACTACATTTGCAAGTGACATTGCAAGAGGAGATCCAGCAAATGTTGAGCCATGGCTTCCAATACCCATTGAATTTGCTATTTTTTTCGTAAATAAACAACCCCCTACCGGGTAACCTCCTGCAACTGCYTTTGCAAAAGGTACAATATCTGGCTTGATGTTAGAATACTGATAGGCAAAAAACTTGCCACTTCTAAAGTAGCCACTTTGAATTTCATCGCAAATTAGAAGAATATTTTTTTCATCACAAAGCTTTCTCAGTCCTTGTAAGCAATGATTTGGAATAACTTTAATTCCAGATTCACCAAGAATACTTTCACAAAGAATTGCACAAGTTTTATCTGTAATTTTTTCATTCATTTCATCATGATTGCCAAACTCAAAATGATCAAAATTATTTAACAAAGGAAAACCTTCGGTATGTTTTGGATTATTTCCAGCAGAAATTGTTCCGATTGTTCTTCCGTGAAAGCTGTTTTTTATACATAAAATTCTATTTTTTTCTTTTTGGCCTATTGAATAAAAATATTTAACGGCTGCTTTAATTGCTAGTTCGGTTGCTTCTGCGCCTGAATTTTGAAATCCAACTGCATCAAAACCTGTAAGCTTACAAATCCTTTCTGCAAATTTTTCTTGCTCTTGAATTAAAAATAAATTACTTAAATGCCATGGTTTTTCTGAATTTGATTTCATCGCTTTAACTAACGCTTGATGGTTATGTCCTAATGCATTAACAGCGATTCCTTGCACAAAATCTAAATATTTCTCATTTTTATCATTGTACAAATAMCTTCCNTTTCCAGAGATAAAATTMTCTTTTACAGATCTTKCATATGTTCCTAAAACGTAGCTCATTATTTTTTTGATTAAGATTTTATCTTGTAACCTTTTTTATACAACAAATACGCTATATACCAAATTATGATTGMCAAAATTGTTAAATACATCAAACCAAATGTGATAGATCCATCCATATTATTTATAAATGAATATCGAAAGCCATCTATCATGTGGAAAAAAGGATTATAGTAACTTAGAGTTTTTAATAATTCCGGCAGTCTATCTACTGAATAAAAAGTACCTGAAAGAAAAGATAATGGAACAATAATAAAGTTTGTTACAGTTGCCATATGATCAAATTTATCTGCCCAAAGTCCAGCAATAAATCCAGCGGCTCCCATTATGAAAGAACTTAAAAATAAATATAGAATAAAAACAACATAATTTTTTATTTCTATTTCAATAATTAAYGAAAAAAYAATTATTGAAAYAATTGATATTRTYAATGCTCTTGTTACTGMMGCWAAAATTATTGMTAAACTTACTTCTCCTGCTGAAAGTGGAGCACCAATTAAATCAACTATATTCCCCATAACCTTTCCCATCAATAAAGAAGAAGATGAATGTGAAAATGCTTGTTGAATTACTTGCATTGCAATTAATCCTGGTGCCAAAAATTCTATGAACGGCACTCCTAAAACATCAGATCTTTCATTTCCAATTGCTAWAGAAATGACTAATAAAAATAATATTGCAGTAACTATTGGTCCAATAATTGTCTGTCCAAATACGTTCAAAAACCTTAGTGTTTCTTTTGTATATAGTGAGTATGCTCCTACCCAATTAATACCAAATCTTCTTATTCCAATTTGATATTTGTTCTTTAATTCAACCATGAGTTATTCATAAACTTTTTTATTAATAATTGTGAAAAAAACGAAGAAAATCCTTGTAAAAGTAAATGTATTATGTGTATCTGCATTTAGTTGTAATAAAATTTAATTATACTAAATATAGTATTATGAGTTGGACTGACGAAAAAGTAGCTATACTTAAGGAACTTTGGGGCAAGGRAAAAACTGCTAGCCAAATCGCTGAGGTTATTGGAGGAATAAGTAGGAATGCTGTAATCGGCAAAGCTCATAGATTAAATCTTTCTGCAAAAATAAAGCAAAGAGTATCTGCATCAAATCAAAGAAATAATATTAAATATGAAGAAAAAGGTTTTCAAAAACGTGGAAGAAGAAGCAAATTTAAATCACTGCTTATTGGTAGAGATTTTGAACCAGCTAAAAATTTACATTTAGAAGAACTAACTGATCAAACATGTAAATACATGGAAGGTCATCCAAATGAATCTGATGCTTCGTTTTGCGGAAGAAAGACTGTAGAAAAATTTAGTTATTGTCCTCTTCATTTAATGTTAGTTTTTACTCCRAGAAACAAAAAAGAAGATCTCAGTGATAAAGAAGATGAAATTCCTAAATTTATAGAAAAAAAAATAGAATCWGCCTAAAAATTTATAATTTTGTCATTTGCTTRTTGAATTTCTCCYCGCTCAAATCTCCATTATCATAGARTTTTTGTTAGTTGATTTATTTGATTTATAAAATTTATGTTTAAGTATTTATTGTTTCCAACAAACTCGGTTTTTCTTCATTTCTAAWTGATAGAATTATCATTTTGATTTGATTTAATTAATTTCTAGTACGATTGTTCTAGAACCTCATACATTACAAATTTGAAAATAAAGTAAAAAAAATAAATAATATAGTTTATTTTAATATTTAATTTGAATTTAAATCTCTTTTTGAATATTGACCAGCCTCTTTCCACATATAACAATATTTTTCTACTTCTTTTTCAAACTTGAGTTTGCAGTTATATCCAATATCCAAATTTGATTTATAATTACCTGATAATATAGAATCATAYTTTAATAATTTTAATTGATCTAAAGTTAATAGTGGTTTTGGCAATAATTGAAAAAACATTGCCATAATTTTTGCAATAGTTAAAGGTATAGGAATTAATAATTTTTTTTTATCAATTAATTTTAAAAGTTTTTGAAGAATTTCATTAAAAGTCATTTCTTGTGGACCAACACATTCTATAATTTCAGAACAAATATTTTTATTAATTATTTGCAAAATTATTTCTGCTAACTCTGAACAATGTATAGGAGTAAATTTTGTTTCACCCTTATAATAAAGAGGAAAAAAAGGAAGTCGGTTTAATAAAGTCATAAATTGAGTTGTAAAATTATCGTCCACTGAATATACAATTGAAGGTCTTAGAATTGTTGTTTTATAAAAATTTAATTTAATTTCTTTTTCTCCCTCTAATTTACTTCTRGCGTATTTACTATCTTGAGCATTTTCTATTCCAAGAGCAGATATGTGAATAAATTGCTCAATGTTATTTTGTTTGCAAATTTTTGAAATGATGGAAGGAAAATTGACATGAATATTTTGGAAAGTATTGTTTCTTTTTTCAAATAATATTCCAATTAAGTTTATGCATATATCTTTGTTTTTTAATAAGTAATTTAGCTTTTCTTCATCAAAAATATTTTCTTCAATAACATCCAAATATCCTGGATTTCCTTGAGTTTTTAACACATACCCTTTTTGGTGAAGATTTCTTGTAACTGCAGTCACCATATGATTATTTTTGGTAAGCCTCCTAATCAAATGACGACCTATTTGACCTGATCCACCGAATACTAGAATATTTTTTCCTTTCATATATAAATATTTTAAATGAATTTAGATATTAAATTACACAAACATGACTTACCAGATGATTTAAAACTAGGCAACACAATTGCAGTTGATTGTGAAATGGGCGGTTTAAATATTAAACGTGATCCTCTATGCTTAGTTCAAATATCAGCTGGAAACTCAGATGCTCATATTGTTCAACTGGATAGAAACAACTATAAAGCGCCAAATCTAGTTAAAATTCTTGAAGATAAAAAAGTCAAAAAAATTTTCCATTTTGCTAGAGCTGATCTAACTTTTATCTCTTACCATTTAAAAATTAATGTTCAAAATATAAATTGCACAAAAATAAAATCAAAACTTTCAAGGACTTACACTGATCGTCATAGTCTAAAAGATTTGATAAAAGAATTTGTAGGAATAGATGTTAGCAAACAAYACCAAGCATCAGACTTTGGAGGAGAACTCAGTCAAGCTCAATTAAAATATTGTGCTAATGATGTAATTTATTTACATAAAATTAATGATGCTTTAGATAAAATATTAACCAGAGAAAATAGAATGAAACTTTATGAAGATACAATAAAATTTGTACAAACTAGAGTGGATCTTGATCTTGCTTCATTTAAAGAAGATATTTGGTCTCACTAATGAAAAAAATWAATTTTAAAGAAATAGCAAAAGATGTTATTGAAACTGAAATTAAATCTTTAAAAAAACTCAAATTAAATATTAATAAATCATTTGATAAAGTCGTAGAAGCCATACTAAGTTGTAAAAATGGTAAAGTTATAATATCTGGGGTAGGTAAATCAGGAATTATTGGCAAAAAAATTTCTTCAACATTTGCCTCAGTTGGTATTCCTTCTTTTTTTATTGAAGCAAGTGCATGCTCTCATGGTGATTTAGGTCAAATAAGTTCAAATGATGTTTTAATTCTTATTAGTTTTAGTGGAGAAACGGCAGAACTACAAAATATAATTCAATACGCAAACAGAAATAAAAGAATTATTTTGATAGGAATTGTGTCAAAAAAAAATTCTCTTTTATATMAATCTTCTGACATAAAATTATTAATTCCTAATGTTGTTGAGGCTGGACCGGGAAATATATTGCCAACATCATCTACCATCGTTCAATTAGCTATTGGAGATGCGTTAGCTATAGCAACCATGAAATATAGAAAATTTGATAAACTAGATTTTAAGAAATTTCATCCAAGTGGAAGCTTGGGAAGTAAATTAAAAACTGTAGAGGATTTGATGATTACTGGTAAAAAAAACATACCTTTTATAAATGAGAATACTAAAATTAAAATAGCTTTGAAGACAATGTCACAAAAAAAATTAGGAATATTAATCGCAAAAAACTCAAGAGGCTTTAGCACTGGCATAATCACAGATGGTCAACTTCGTAGAGCTACACAAAAATTAACTGATATTAGCAATTATTTAGTGAAAAAAATTATGACAAAAAATCCTATTTCAGTTCAWAAAGATATTTTAGCTGMTCAANNTTWANCWATKNANWGAAWWYARWTWNAAAYTRCAARWMWKTRWRTWMANAAWGRAAWWNATAAATACAAGACTATTGGTATTTTGCATATACACAATGTATTGAGCAAAAATATCCAGTAAATGATTTTTAAAAAAGTAATCCAAATTTTAATAATTTTATTAATAATATTAATTTCTTATTTGGTATTGAATATTTATTTTTTTGATAAAAAAGATATTTCTGATTTAGATTTGAACGAAAATTTAGTTATAGAAGAAGATAATTTAAATTTTGTCAATGTAATGG
>NVSV01000104.1:0-3185 GCA_002732835.1 Candidatus Pelagibacter sp. | reverse complement strand
AATGCCATTGCCAAACTTCACCAGTAAAGGCAGCTTTGACGTTAATTTTTGTCTGCTGAATATAAAGATTATGACCACGTATCTGGCACACAGGTTCAAAAAAATTAGGGTGCCGTGTAAGATCATTAAAAATCTTGCTCCGAAGATGTAAACCCATTGCAGTACGAACTACGCCCGAAGACTTTTCAATTATGTTAGCCTCATTCTTCTCATTAAAGACTGTTGTCATGGCTTTGCGAAGATTATTTACTTCTTCATTTGAAAAGCAACCTGGTATAATGACATATCCGAGTTCGTCGATTTTTTTAAGTTGGCTTTTATCGAGTCTCATTATCRAATTTTGATTTATTTCAAAACTTTTTATTTTTTTTTAAGCGCCTTTAACTATTATAAAATTTCCAACAGAATTATCTAACCGTATCTGTCTTACCGGTTTATATTCTTCAGAGTTATACCATTCCAAAGCTTTTTCATAAGAGGGAAATTTAATCACTACAGTTCTAGGATATTTCCACTCACCTTCAAAACATTGAAATTCTCCACCTCTTACTAAATACTCTCCACCAAATTTTGTAACAATGTCTGTAACTTTTGCTAAATATTCTTTATAGTCTTCTGGTTTCGTTACTTCAATTTGAGTTATTGCATATCCTGACATAATTTAAGCTGAAGTTAATTCCCACACCTGTGTACTTGCTACACACTCATCAAAAATTGGTTTTGATACTGGATTTTTACCTGAAAGAAAATCTCTCAAAGCTTGCTCATTATGAACTGTGATTTTAAACATAACAGCACCTTTATCTGGAGTAACTGCTGCAACAGTTTTTGTAACATCAGCAATTTTTTTTCTTTCAGCCATTCCCTCATCTGATTGCATAAATCCCATAAATTYTTCAAATTTTCCTTCTTTAAATTTACCTAATACAAGCATCTCTTTCATATTTTTCTCCTTTTTATTWATTAAAAACTTTTAAGTATGAATTGAGTTTACTAGAGCCAGTTTGGATATGGCAAGTCTTTTTCTTGAAGAAAAGATTTATTAAACAACTTACTATTGTATCTATCCGATTTATCACAAAGAATTGTTATAATAGTTTTACCAGGTCCAAGTTCTTGTCCTAATTTTATAGCTCCAGCAATATTAACTCCRCTRCTWATTCCTAARCTTAAACCTTCRTTTTGGATYAAATCAAAWATAATTGGYAAAGAYTCTTTRTCRYYAATWGAAAAAGCCCCATCAATTTTAGCTGTTGCAAAATTTTTTGTAACTCTACTCGAACCAATTCCTTCCGTTATGGATCCACCTTCACTTTTAAGTTCACCGTTTTTAATATAATTATAAAGAGCAGAACCTGTTGGATCAGATAAATAAACTTTGATATCTTTGTTTTTTTCTTTTAAATATCTACTCACACCACCAATAGTTCCKCCWGTRCCWGAWGAACAAACAAARCCATCRACWTTRCCATYYGTTTGYTCMMATATTTCWGGTCCRGTTGTTTCRTAATGTCCTTTAGAATTTGCAACATTATCAAATTGGTTTGYCCAGACGACTCCTTTATTRTTACTAGCTTTTATTTCTTCAGCAAGTCTACCTGCAACTTTAACGTAATTACCATCATCTTTATAAGGTTTAGRGGGAACTAATCTTAAATCTGCACCAATGTTTCTTAAAGTATCTTTTTTTTCTTGGGTTTGATTGTCATTCATGACAATTATTGTTTTATATCCTAGAGAATTTCCTAAAAGGCAAAGTCCTATTCCCGTATTACCCGCTGTTCCTTCAACAATAGTTCCACCTTTTGAAATAAGTTTTTTTTCTTCTGCATCTTTTAKCAAAGCTAAAGCAGCACGATCTTTTACCGATCCTCCTGGATTTAAATATTCAGCTTTACCATAAATATTGCATCCTGTTATTTCAGAAGCACCTTTTAGTTTTATAAGAGGCGTATTACCAATCCCTTCAATAAAAGTTTTTTGAGAATTTCTCATTTATCAGTTTTATTACTATCTTCTTTTGCAATTCCATAAGGAGCAAAGGTTTTATCACTTGGTGATACAGTGCCAACATTTTTTGCAGGCATGCCTACCATTACCGCATTATCAGGAACATCTTTTGTAACAACTGCATTTGCTCCAACTTTTGCATTTTCTCCAATAGATATTGGTCCTAAAATTTGAGCTCCAGAACCAACAACAACATTATTTTTTAATGTAGGGTGCCTTTTAACATTTCTTTGTTTATCAGAATCTATACTTGGAGAGATACCACCTAATGTAACTCCATGATATATTGTGACGTTGTCACCAATCTCCGAAGTTTCTCCAATTACTACACCCATACCATGATCAATAAATAAATTTTTTCCAATTTTTGCTTTTGGGTGAATTTCAATACCTGTAAGGAATCTTGAAAATTGAGAAATCATTCTTGCTATTAAATCAAACTTAGCTAAACAAAAAAAGTTAGCTATTCTATGAAAAAAGATGGCTTTAACACTAGGGTAAGTCAAAATTACACTCAATCTTGATTTTGCAGCAGGGTCTCTTTTAATTATTGAATCTAAATATTGTTTTAGCATTTAATTTATTTGAAAGTTTAAAATTAAACTGCAAATTAATAGCAGCAGCAGTTCTTACACTCGCACGTAACAGCATTACAGCTGCAGTTTTTACATGAACAAATTTGTTTTTTGTAAGACATGCTATTGATATAGTAATTAAATTCAATAAATTCAATGAAAATTATTTCTTGTTCAAAATAGAAAGAAATAGATTAAAAGAAATTAAATATGAAAGATATATATATAGGAGATACAGGCAAAGGAACTCCATTAGTATTAATCCATGGTTTTTTATGTTCATCAAGAATGTGGGAACTACAAATTAATTTTTTTAAAAATTATTTCAGAGTAATTACTCCAGATTTACCTGGGTTTGGAAAAAGTAATAAAGCTATATCTTATAATCGTATAGAATCTTTTGCTAATTTAATTCTAGACTGTCTAGAAGAAAAAAAAATTGATAAGTTTTATTTATTAGGACATTCAATGGGAGGGATGATCGTTCAAGAAATGGCTAAGATATCCGGTAATAAAATAATAAAATTAATTTGTTATAGCACAGGTCCCAGAGGTGAAATGCCTGGACGATTTGAAACAGTAGATCAATCTAGAGAAAAT
>NVSV01000103.1:0-3253 GCA_002732835.1 Candidatus Pelagibacter sp. | reverse complement strand
CCCATCCAATATTCACGAGCTTGGCATCGTGGGCAAACAAAGCCTCGTGGCCATCGAAGAGCCTCCAGGTATAGTCGTTATGCAAATTATTGATCCTTCCTTTGACCCAAAATTTTCTAAAGTGAAAGTTTCTATATATTCCTCCGGCGGCACCTCCGAGGAAGCCATTCGGGCTAGAATTGAGGCTGAAAAATTGGAAATAGGAGGGGAAGGTTTGAATGATCGTCCCCTTGCCAACAAATCAAAAAAAGTTATTTGTGACGGCTTGAAATATAAAAACCCGGATTATGTCGAGGAGGCTAAACGTAGGGGAATTGGCGCTGAAAATTGTGCAAGTTCCGTTCCCGTTGTTAAAACTCCACAGCTTAATGTTTCTGGTAAAATCGAGGAGCGCTTAACCAAGCTAAAAGAACTCCTAGATAAGGGATTGCTGACACCCGACGAAGCGGCTGAGAAGCGCAAAGAAATCCTCAAGGGTCTATAACACCATGCCCCGCCTCATCATCCCCGCCCTTGTCGCGTTGCTGGTCAGTGGTCCGGCGTGGGGTGAGACGTATTTCGACTTGGTTCAACGGGAGGGTCTTTACTACAAGAAGTTCACCGAGGTTCCATTCTCTGGAACAGTGACAGGTAGATATCAGGGGAAAATCAAGAACGGGAAGAGAGACGGTCCTTGGGTCAGTTACCATGACGATGGAACTGTGGTTAAATTTCTTACAGGAACCTACAAGGACGGAAAGRAGGTCAAATAGACCTCACAAATGATATCCATTACACCAACAATTGCCCTATCCAGCTTGRATTTCTAAGACGCTTCTCCCATAAACGCRCTATGTTAAAATTGAAACATACCCCGGGCTGGTTGCATTCGGTCGTTGAATACGGCCCCCTAACCATCTTTTTCGTGGCCTATTCCTTGGCGGATTTGTTTGTCGCGACGGCCTCAATCATGGTCGCCACCGTATTGGCTCTCACCATTTCATTTATTGTGGAACGTCGAGTTCCCATGATGCCGTTGATCACGGCTGGAATTATCGGTGTTTTTGGAGGCTTAACTCTCTTTCTTCAAGACGAAACCTTCATCAAAATGAAGCCGACCATTATTCAAGCTATTTTCGGCACGGTCCTGATTTCTGGCCTTCTGGCAAACCGCCTGTTCTTAAAATCCCTAATGGGGGCTGCTTGGAAAATAACGGATGAAGGTTGGCGGGTTCTAACGTTGCGTTTTGCACTGTTCTTTTTTTTATCGGCCACTTTAAACGAAGCAATCTGGCGGACCCAAAGCACTGATTTATGGGTTAACTTCAAGGTATTCGGCCTGATCGGCCTGACCCTCATTTTTATCCTTACTCAATTACCCCTCTTGAAACGATTTGCCATTAAGGACAATAGCGCAACTGACCCTCGCTAATACGTCAAACTTGCGTCAAACTCTATAATAAGCCTCTGTAAACAGTATGAATTTTTTTGACGTTTTCAAACTTTTATCAAAGTAGCGAGACGATTGAAAAGAACTGTCCCAGAGACTGTTTTTCGTTACCCAGATACAGGGTTTCTCCTACGCAGTCGTCTGGCTTAATTGAGCATTTACGAATACCAAAAATTAACGGCAAAATAACAGGAGTATCGTGAACAATCCGCCACGGCTGTGGCGTACTGTGATCTTGAAATTTTACTTAATGTACTCTTTTCTTAAGGCACGTATTACATGAAGGAATCATCCGAGCATAGACAGGCTCTGACGGCTATCATTTTTTCAAATGTTGGTCACGGCTTCTCGCATATGTTCACGGTACTTTATGCGACTGCAGTCCTTTATCTACCGAAGGTGTTTGATTTGCCATACGGGGAGCTTCTCGGCCTTTCGAGCCTGGGGCTTGTTCTGTTTGGCGTTGCTGCGCTCCCAGCAGGCTGGCTCGGGGACCGGTGGAGCCAGATCGGAATGATGGCTATCTTTTTCCTCGGCATTGGTGTGGGGGCAATCGTTGTAGGATTGGCAGTGGGACCTGAAAGATTATTCATTGGCTTGACGCTGATTGGGCTATTTGGGTCCATTTATCACCCGGTAGGTATTGCCTGGGTTGTGGCTTGGGCGAACAAACAGGGAATGACGCTTGGCATTAACGGTGTTTTTGGTAATACAGGTAGCGCAATAGCACCAGTATTTGTTGGATTGATGATTGACTACGTCACCTGGCGGGCGGCCTTCATCATTCCAGGAGTTCTTTCAATTTTTGTAGGGACTGGTTTGCTTTTAGTTTGGAGAGCAGGTTGGATCAGGGATGTGACCAAGGATAGGACACCAACTGTTGCGCCGGATTCCAGTGCATTTTTTCGCGTGTTTATCGTCTTGACCATCACCATGGCATGCTCTGGAATTGTTTATACAGGCTTGACCAACACCATGCCGAAACTAATGGAAATGGGATTGAGTGCTGCACTTGCGGCGAGCTATACGGAAATCGGTGTCTTCGTTGGAATCATTTCTGGTCTAGCGTCGCTTAGCAGTATCTTTGGCGGCTGGATGGCAGACCGCTATTCCGCGCGATCGATTTATATCATTTTCTGGACACTCCAGATTCCTATACTGTTCACCATCGTGTCTCTATCCGACGTACCACTGCTGGTCGCGGTCCTATTGGTACTGAGTTTTATGTTGGCTTTTGCAGCTGCGGAAAACATGTTGGTAGCCCAATATACACCTTTTCGATGGCGGGCAGTTGCTTATGGTGCCAAGTTCGTTCTGGCGTTGGGGGTCGGCGGCCTAACTGTTCATCTCGCTGGCTGGTTGTTCGACAGCAACGGAGATTTTGGCGTTCTATTTGCTTTGTTCGGTGGTGCTGCAATACTGGCCGCTGCAGCAGCTTTCTTGCTGCCGGGTGCTCGTCCAAGGGCAGTGGAAGCTGTGGGTGCAGATTAGCTGTGCGTATGAAATAGATCAGAAGAGCCTATAGAAACATCATTATAACGTGAGGGACGATTGTAACGTCGAACTTTTTATAGGATTGGAAAGAAACGGCAGAACACCAATGGTGACGCTACATTCCGCACTCGTGCCAGCGTCAAACTAGCGTCAAACAAAATTAATGAACCAGAATGTGTGGGTTGAGCCGTGGGGGCAGGTTCTCGACTAGGATAGACCGTCGCTCCCTCAGGATGGACCCTCGAAAGTGAGTCAAATGGGAAATGTCGTTTTATAAACTCTTCCATAAAATCGCCAAGTTCGGCGTCCGAGAGTTGGCTCAAAATCCAG
>NVSV01000102.1:0-3272 GCA_002732835.1 Candidatus Pelagibacter sp. | reverse complement strand
TGCACTTAAAGATTCATATAAATTTTTATTTGCATATTTTTTATGTATGTCCCTTCCTGCGCCCGAATAACCTGATTTCGAGTCAATTATAATATTTTTTAAACTAATTAAATTTTTCTTAATTAATGGAACTAATGGTAAAAGAACTGAAGTTGGATAACATCCAGGACAAGAAATAATTTTGTAATTTTTGATAATTTTCTTATTTATTTCGGGCAAGGCATAAATACTTYTTTTAATATTGTTTTTTGCTCTATGTTTTATTTTATACCAYTTTARATAATCGCTARCTTTTTTAAGTCTAAAGTCAGCAGATAAATCAATTAAGATATTTTTATTTAACAAAAAATTTGATAATTTTTGAGCTTCACCATCAGGCAAGGCTGAAAACACTACATGAACTTTTTTTAAAAATTCTTTTTTAAATTTTGTAATTTTAGGAAGATTCTTGTTTTTTAAAGATCTATCATAATAWGAAATAAGCTTACCTTTTGATGAACTTCCACATAAAAATTTAATTTTTACATTTTTATGTTTTAAAAGTAATTTAGTTAATTGAACTCCTATATAACCAGTTGAGCCAGCAATAAGTACATTAAGCTTTGACATAATTCAGTATAACAGTTGAAAATAAAAAAGAAATTATCTTTTAGAAAACTGGAAACTTTTACGAGCTTTTTTACGACCATATTTTTTTCTTTCAACTGATCTAGAATCTCTAGTCGTAAGTTTTTCTTTTTTTAATGTGGATTTTAATTCTGAATCAAACRTTAGTAATGCYTTAGAGATGCCATGAATCRCYGCACCRACTTGRCCTGATAATCCACCGCCTTTAACATTACATCTAGCATCATATTCAGTAGATTGATTTATTATTTCAAAAGGTCTTAAYAATTGCATTTTGWGATTTSCTYTTTTGAAATAATTTTCATAGTTTKTTCCATTAACATAAATTTTTCCAGAACCTTTTTTTAACCATACTTTGGCAATTGATGTTTTTCTTCTACCGGTAGCATATTTGCTGTCCTTAAAATCTAATTTAATTTTTTCTGATGTACYTTGAGWAGTTTCCATTTTTTAATTTCTAACTAAATTTTTATTATTAAGTTTCGACAAATCAATTATCTTAGGGTTTTGTGAAGAGTGAGGATGTTCAGATCCAGAATAAATTTTTAACTTTGTTAATTGTTTTTTTGCTAATGGTCCATCAGGAAGCATTCTTTTTACTGCTAATTTTAATACTTCCTCAGGTTTTTTGCTATGAAGCTTTTCTGGAGTAGTTATTTTAATTCCGCCTGGATATCCAGTATGTCTATAATATTTTTTATTTTTGAATTTTTTACCAGTAAACTTAATCTGTTCTGTATTTTTAACTATCACATAATCTCCATCATCCATATGAGGAGTAAATGTATTTTTATTTTTGCCTCTAATAATCTTTGAAATAATTGTAGCTAATCTACCAACTACAGCATTTTTGGCATCAATTTCATACCATTGGCTTTGGATCTCGCTATTTTTAACAAATTTTGTCATGTGTGCGGGAGTAGTACTTACAAATATATATAATGTCAATTTATTATATTTTGCTTGTTTTTTTATAACTGCCTGRTAAAAAACTGTAGCCGATTTGCACCTTATTGMTGGCATTAAACACTNAAAAAWRAGAAAAAAATGAGTAAATCAAAAAATCCGGAAACYATTGTATTRCATGGTGGCGATTATAGGTGTGATCCTGCAACAACTGCAGTAGCAGTACCTATATATAGAACAACATCATATCAGTTTAACAATACTGATCATGCTGCAAATTTATTCGCCTTAAAAGAGTTTGGTAACATTTACACAAGAATMATGAATCCAACAAATGATGTATTGGAGAAAAGACTTGCTGCTTTAGAAGGTGGTTTGGCTTGTGTAACTGTTGGTTCAGGACAGGCTGCTTCAACTTTTGCTTTGGTAAATGTTTGTCAGTCAGGAGATAATTTTATCAGTTCTACAGATTTGTATGGTGGGACAGTAAATTTATTTAMTCATACTTTAAAAAGACTTGGTATAGAAGTTAGATATGCAGATCCTACTGATCCAAAAGACTTTGAAAAACTTATTGATGATAGAACTAGAGCTATTTATGCTGAAACTTTACCAAATCCGTATTTAAGAGTTTTTCCTATCAAAGAAGTAGCTGATATTGGAAGGAAACATAATATACCGTTAATAATGGATAACACTGCTTCACCAATAATTTGTAAACCGATTGAACATGGCGCTGCTGTAGTAGTTCATTCACTTACTAAATATATTGGTGGTCATGGTACTGTAATTGGAGGATGTTTAATAGATGGAGGAAATTTTGACTGGACAACTGATAAAAAAAGACAACCTTTATTTAATGAGCCTGATGCAAGTTACGGAGGCGCTGTATGGGGTGAAGTAGTACCTCAGTTAACAGGAGCAAATGTTGCTTATGCTGTACGTGCAAGAGTAGTTTTATTAAGAGATCTTGGGGCACCTTTAGCTCCTGATAATGCTTTTGGTATCATTCAAGGATTGGAAACAGTACCACTAAGAAYGAAACAACATTGTTCAAATGCACAAAAAATTGTTRATTATTTAACTAAACATAAAAATGTAGAAAAAGTTATATATCCTAATCTACACACAGGTGAAATTGGAGACAGRGCCAAAAGATACTTCAATGGTGGTAATGGTGGATTAGTTGGGATTGAAGTTAAMGGTGGTGTTGAAGCTGGTAAAAAATTTATAGAAGCTTTAAAAATGTTTTATCATGTTGCRAATATTGGYGATGCAAGAAGTCTRGCAATACACCCTGCTACTACGACCCACAGCCAATTAAATGAAGAAGAACTTTTAGCAGCAGGTGTAACTCCTGGTTATGTTAGACTTTCAATAGGAATTGAACATCCAGATGATATTATATCTGATTTAGACCAAGCTTTAGAAGCATCAGGAAAAKCTAATTTGAAAGCAGTKAGTTAAAGTTATTAAGTGTTTTTATAAAAAATATATAAATAGCTACTTAAAACTAAGATTGAACCAATTTGATGTAGAGAAGCATACTTAATCTCYAYACCASTTAATAAAGTAATAATTCCTAAAAAAATTTGAATTAATATAGCAATATCAAAAAGTAAAAGACTTTTTAAATCCAAATTTAATTTAATGTAACAAATGTTTAAAAATATAATTAAAAAAAATAAAAGATAAGCAATAATTCTATGCAGGAGTTGAATAATTGAAGGATTGTTTAA
>NVSV01000101.1:0-3311 GCA_002732835.1 Candidatus Pelagibacter sp. | reverse complement strand
TATTCCTGTAACTGGCATTAGTGTCAGATTTGATAAAAAAACCCAAGAAGAGAAAGTTTATAGTCTGGCAAAAAAAACTTGCGAAATGCTTCAGTGCAATACTTTAGATAAATCAGAAGTTGTTGTATATGATGATTATATTGGATCAGGATACGGAGAACCTACTGATGGTATGATAGAGGCCACAAAGCTTTTAGCAAAAAAAGAAGCAATATTATTAGATCCAGTTTATTCGGGTAAAGGATTTGCAGGTTTAATTGGGTTAATTAAAAATAAAAAATTCACAAAAAATGATAATGTACTTTTTATACACACTGGTGGTGCTGTTTCTCTTTTTGCTTACGAATGGGCATTTAACAAATAAAATAATTTCATCCGGAGTTAGTATTTGTAAAATAAACTCTGTAAAGAATACATTAAAAGAGATAAATAAATTGAATGCTATCAAACAAAAAAATTGTCTGTCCAAATAACCTAATTGATAGAGCAAAAAAAATAGGTTTAGTTAATGCTGCAATTGTAAATGCTGGAGAAATTCTTCCAATGGAGTCTACTCATAAAGCAGTACAAAATAATTTGATCAATCCAATATTTATTGGAAATGAAACTGAAATTAAAAAACATGCTCAAAAACTTAAATGGGATATAGCAAAATATGAAATTATTGATGAAAAGGACGAAAATAGTACAGCACCCGTGGCTGCAAAACTTGCAAGTGAAGGAAAGGCAAAAATTATAGTTAAAGGCCATATCCACACTGAAGTTTTAATGAAAGCTGTTTTAAAAAGAGATTTAAATTTAATTGGAAAAAAAAGACAAAGTCATGTTTGGCATATGACCATCGAYRCTGATGATAARCCTTTTATCATYACTGATGGTGTTTTAAACGTATTRCCAAAATTAGAAGTTAAAATGCATATCCTTAGAAATGCCGTTGATTTTGCAAATAAAATAGGAATTACTAGGCCCAAGGTTTCTGTTTTATCGGCTACTGAAGAAGTATTGGAAAGCATGCCAAGCTCTGTGGAAGCTCAAATAATTACAAAAAAAGCTAAGGAGGAAAATATTAATGCTGATGTTTTTGGTCCTTTGGCATTCGATAATTCAGTTTCAAAAAAGGCTGCAGGAATAAAAAAAATTAAAAATGAAGTAGCAGGGAATACAGACATMTTGTTAGTCCCYAACGTTGAGGCAGGTAATGCTTTAGTCAAAATGATGATATATTTTATGAGCGCTTGCGCTGCTGGTGTTGTTATTGGTGGTAAGGCACCTGTCGTTATCACAAGTAGAGCTGATGAATCAGAAGCTAGATTAGCATCTATCGCGGCTGCAATYGTTKCWCTTGATTAAAATTAATCTAAAAAAAAATTAYCCTAYCCTAAATAGTTGTAATATAATGGTTGTGATATGATTTGGTATATTGTTATTACCCTTTGGGTCGTAGGTATGGCGGTAGATTAATTTTTTTTGGATTCTTTGATAATTTCCGCAATTACTTGTTCTTTGTTGTGCCCCATAATATGCACTCCATGAACCCCTTTTATTTCACGAAATACTTGAATTAGTTCAAGACAAATCTTTTGACTTTCCTCTTTTTGATCTTTCGCCTGCTTTAGTCTTTTAATAATTTCAACCGGTACTTCAACACCARCTAGATTATCATTCATCCATTTCGCACTTTTAGCTGAAGTAAAAGGACCTAAACCAATTATAAAAGATGCTTTTTCTAATATTCCAGAATGATCTAAAACTTTCATATACTCTTTTAATATAGTTGCATCAAAAACGTACTGTGTTTGAAAAAAATCAACACCCGTTTTTATTTTGTTTAAAATTTTATCTGGATTAGGTCTTCCTTGGGCCGGCATTTCTGCASTACCTATAAATAACTTTGGTGGAGGATCAATTATTCTTCCTGATGGAAATTTTTTATCTTTACGCATCATGTTAGCAGTTGCAACCAATGTTAAACTGTTAATATCATTTACAGCAGCTGTTTCTGGTTGATCTCCATTTTTGGGATTATCACCTGTTAAACATAGAATGTTATGAACTCCTAGAGCGGATGCTCCAACCAGATCACCTTGAAGTGCTAAACGATTGCGATCACGAACAGTTAACTGTAATATTGGTTCAATATYATTTTGGGCAAGAATGATTGCYGCAGTTAATGAAGACATGTGAACTTTTGCACCGGGACCATCAGTAAYATTAATGGCATCTGCTATTCCTTTTAATGRCMTTATTTTTGTCAACAACACKTCTTKATTAGARGCATCAGGTGGCGTCGTTTCAGCAGTGTAGACAAACTCAYCTTYTGATAATTTTTTGTGAAGTGAGCTTTGATATTCCATAACTTATTCGTTAGTTTTAAATTTAGATTTTTGAACTATCCATACTGCAATGATTGGTATTAGCAATGTTAAAAGAGTTACAGCGATTAATAGGATACCAAGTTCAGAATAATCGGCCGAACTTACAATTGCATTAGTAACTTTATCTTTTACCTCACGAGTAATTGTAAATATTTCATTTAAATATTTTGTTCCCAGTGCATTAGCGGACAAAGCAAGATTAGTAAAAGATGCAAAGATAGCAAAGAAAGTAGCTTTTAAATGTCTTGGTGCATTTTTTGCAATCCAAGCTAATAAAGGAATCATGGCAACTTGACCTAAAGGAGATTCTAAAGCCGTATTAATAATTGCAATAAATCTTGCATCAACTACCCCATTAGTTAATGAAGCAGTCCAATTATGAAAACCGTAATACATGCCAACACTTGGTAAGAATAAAATTGATCCAACGATTGATAGGATCACTATTATTCTTGCAATAGAATTATTTGCCATGAAAGGTCTAAAAATGACAATGCCCACTAAAGTTAATGCGGATGCGATAAGCGATAGTAATGAAAAGAACTGTTGATCAAAACCAAGAACATCAATATCAAACCAACCTAAACCTGGTCCGGGGCCTGGCATTGCCCGAAAAACAAAGATAACGATAGCAGTTCCAATGACAACAAAACGAGATGATTCAGGTAGTTCAGTAATTAATTTTTTCATCAAAAACAAGATGATCAGCATTGAACCTATAAATACAATTTCCTGGGCAAACGGAACTTTTAAGATTCCAACTCCAAGCGTAAAAATGACAAAGACCAAACTACCTCCTAGGATCCACCAATTGGGTTGGGTGCTTACTACGAACTCTGTCATAAGTTTTTTTAATTCTTCGTCACTTACCCCTGATTTTATTAATTTCTCTAAGCGTTGTCTTTTGAGATACATTGCAAGAAAAACTCCCGAGAC
>NVSV01000100.1:0-3377 GCA_002732835.1 Candidatus Pelagibacter sp. | reverse complement strand
TTCTAAGAAATAGGGGAGTGGCTTGACGACAGCGCCTAATTTACTGCGAAAAATTGCCTTTGTTGTAGCAGTTATCACACTGGCCGACGCGGGCATCGTCGCAGACACCGCCGCATCCGTCACCGAGCACGCCATTTTCGCCGCCGGCTGGTCGGCCATGACCCGCAAACCGGGCGACGGCGCAGGGGTTGCGGCGCTGACACCCAGTGAAAGACTGGCGCTGGACGCGGAAGCGAAGAATTCTGGTTACTTGACCCTTAACGASGACCCGGTGGCGCTGGMGGCYGACGCCCTGTTTACCGACATGGCCRCCGRTCWGGTCATCGRGGACGCCAWWCAGGAGGCCCGCCGGGCGGSCMGGCCGGACCCCRGCATGGKCGTTCAGGSCGAYACCCGGCARCAKCCCATAGGCCCCGGGTTCTGGGAAATCGAGAACCTGATCCGCGTCGAAGCGGAAATCGCTTTCGAGGAYGCGTCCTTCGATCTGGCCTATAACGCCGTCGACAGCCTGGTTGCCGGTGAGGCCGYGGCGCGGGCCGCTTTCGACCGGGCCGTGATCCTTCAATCACCAGGCAACGCGTTTGATCGGATCGACCTCAAAAAACGGACGGCGCCCAGTAAGTGTGAGGGCTGCAATGTGCAGTATGCAAATCTAAAGGGTCTCGACCTGGAGGGGGCAGTCGACACCACACCTGACAGCACCATGCAAATCCTCTCTACGCCTGGCCAAACCAACGTCCCGGATAAACGAAACCCAGCGGGACAAAYACAATATGCTCAAAATCCGGAAACCAAAAAAAGTGTCGACGCTTTGAAAAAAGTCAAAAAAAGTATCGACGCTTTGAGGGCGATCTTTCTACGATTAATCAAAAATCCAGCGGAYTTGGAGGTAAATGTCTYATACGCGAAACTCGCTGAAAAACGCGGCMAWATTGGTCGCGCTCTGGCYACCTATGAAAGGTTGGCTCTTCTGGATCCGAAAAACAAACGGTGGAAGGATAACATCGAACGACTTCGTGACTTAGCGCGGCCCCCGGAAACAACTATTGCCGCAGTTTTTGGGGGCAGAWTTGATRYAAATGGTCCAGTAAATGCGGACGGAGTTGGAAACCGTGCGGAATACAACGCTTCTATGGTCCTCACCTTGGATCACAAAAGAAGCGTGGAAGGTCTTAAATATCAGGCAACGGGCTTGTTATTTGCCGATGGTAACTTCAAGTTCGAGKCGAGTGACCTCATACTAGTGGCTCTACAAGTTGGTCCGCTTTTTAAGATTTCGAAAAGTTGGCAGCTACGTCCTGCAATTTTAGCTGAACGATCAACCACGGATCGTGCTGCTMAGGGNNNRRATWYGKYTTTCCGTASTKCTCTCTCCTGGTCTGCGGGGACCCTTTTTAACTTTGCGAATTTAGATGAAGGTCCAATAAGGACTGTAGATACCAGCTTGTATTTTGTGGGTTTTGATAATGAAACCAATGGAAGGGATGCTATCGTATTTACGAGTTCTAGTGGGCTTGGATTTCAAGGATTTAGGAAAAGTGACCAATGGGGACTAACTCCCGACTTCACTTTTAACGGAGCCAGGGGTGGGCGAGGTACGGACGGCTTCAGGGACYTATACTACGTGGTCGGGTTTAATTTAGATTATGAAATAMAAGTTTYAGAGAATTTTCGATTTGGGCCGACATTTTCTTATCACTACMRKGACTACHTRRRTTACGAACCTRGAGGAAGTKCGAAGCGGGATGATCATAACTTTGTCACCGGGCTACAGGCGTCGGCAAGTGAAATAATCCCCAAAATTGAGCTTTTAGGCACCTACTCGTATGAGCGCAACAWATCGARAWYAVSCACTGAAACGTATCGAAATCATTCCATGGGCCTAAGTTTTCTTGTGCCACTTTGATCGAATAACATAAGCGGCTATCCCCGATAACGCCATAAGGTGTTATGAGGATGGCATGAGAAAGAGTCGGTTAAGCAAGGCAAAACAGAAAGTMARAATTAGGCATATAAAACAATTGGTTAAAGAGTGTTTGRCCGGGTTGTCCGGGGCAGCCCCTAATATCAATGAARAAGTGRYGAATTCACYTTCCAAGYCTTTCGGAACCTCAATCAGGCCAGRGAAAAGTGGRGCGTGGCGTTTTYAGTCAGGCCCGCCGYAGGAYGTACGCTTTTGTCCAGGAAGCCGGGTACTTCGGTATACTGCCCCCGCATTGCCAAGATGAYCCTGTGATTTGACGACGGCGCACTCACGGCCACTCGTCGTGGGAAGAACGGTCGCCAAGGTCTTGTYGGGCAGTTCCGCCAGTTCGTTTTCGGGTGCCTTGGCGGTTACGACGACGTGAACGATGCCGACCGGCTCAGCCTCGACCCGGTTATGCGGTGGAACRTCGGCGGCCATGCTGTCACAAAACAGGCAGCCTCGACCAGCCAGATGGGGCGCTTTGAGACGGAGCTTCTGGCCGCCGACGCGAACGTTGAAGYCTTRGCCGACWTGAACGGGGCGTGGATCGACAGGGTTTATGACCGGCACCCGCCGACGAAGATCGTTCTCGACATGGACAGCAGCGTCAGCCCGACACACGGTGACCAGGAAGGAACGGCCTTCAACGGTCTACAATCACCGAGGCAAAGCGGAGCAGTACATCAAGGAAGGCAAGTACGCGATCAAATGGACACGGCTGTCATGTGGCAAGTTTGGCGTTCCGCCCGCTTACGCGTGCAACAACGCCGTCCGGCTCCAGCTTCACGCCCTGGCCTACAATTTGGGTAACTTCATGCGGACGCTGGCCTTGCCGAAGGAGGTGGAACACTGGTCGCTGACCACGCTGCGCGAAAAGCTGGTGAAGATTGGAGCCAAGGTCGTCCGCCATGGCCGCTATGTTACTTTCCAATTGGCCGAGGTTGCCATGCCAAGAAGCTTGTTCCAGAAAATCTTGGCCTTGATTGATGATCTGCGACGAAGACCCGTTCCGGCGTAGGCCGAAGAAATCGACGGCCAGGAGAAAGCGACAGGAGAAGGGTGTCTGGATGACGGAAAATATGGGTAAATTGCCTTCCGGACACAGGAAAACCGAAAAATCAGGCCGTCGGATTCCAGCGGAGGAAAAATATTCCAATGGCGGTGCAATTTGGGTGTGGTCGGAGCGGATTGTAAGGTTTTCTGGGAAATGTCGGCTGTAAACTCATCGCATCCTTGTGGACGGGTGTTATGGGCTTATTTTATTTGGAAGAGTATTTCGGCGATATCAGTAAGTGCCGAAGCACGCCAATAGACGTTTTCAATCGTCTTTGCGGTGGCGAGGGCTGCCTTGACATCCCCAGCTTTTGCCTGCGCTGTCGCGATGTCAGCTAGCGCCGTAGCACGGTCATCG
>NVSV01000099.1:0-3435 GCA_002732835.1 Candidatus Pelagibacter sp. | reverse complement strand
TGTAGGTGTGATTTGTGTTGCCATTATTTAAAATATACTAATCAAAACGATAACTATAATAACCACTGCCACACTAAATCTAATCTTATTTTTCTTAGTAAGACTTTGCCATTTTTGTTTAAGTTTATCCATTATATCCTCATTTTTATTATTAAAAAACTAGAGGGGATTTGACTCCCCCCTAGACTCTTATGTTTAAGATATTTTGATAGTCTTTTCTTTCTTCTCTTCAGGTAAATCCTGAATCAAAGAAACATTAAGAACACCATCTTCTAACTTAACYTYWTYTACTTCCGTAAATTCAGCWARTTTAAAWGWTTGTTCAAAAGACCTTTCACCAATACCTTTGTAAAGAAAATCTTTTTCATTCTTTACTTTTTTTCCTTTTATCTTTAAGACATTTTCTTTCACAGAGATTGTCAGGTCATCTTTTGAAAACCCTGCAATCGCCATTGAAATGTTATATGAACCATCTTTTATCTTTTCGATATTGTATGGTGGATAACTAACAGTCTTAAAACTATCAAGCTCATCAAAKAGGCTATCAAAGCCTACTGTGAAAGCTCTAAACGGTGTTAAGTCTAGTGTCATTGTTACTCCTTTCTTTTTTAAGCGAGTTAATCAAGATACCCACTAGGCATATCTTGAAGTTAAAGTAAGAAAGGGCGTATATTTCAACGCCCTCTCTAAGTGTTTTTGTGTTATAGTATAAAGAAACTATTACGCTTCTTTAATTCCTACAGCCGCTTCTGGTCTAAGAGTTCCRTGACCCATAGCGTATTTYGCTACCATTAGCGTTCCTTGTCTGCGAATATCRTARTCKGATTCKACAGATAAGTCCATAAGTTTTACYGTACCAACTGCTGAAGGGTGTGACACAAGAGCTACAAAAGTTCTTAAGTCTACAGCTTGTGGAGTTGCAGTWGCGGCTGTTGCCGAACCTGCRTCTACTCCTGAAGTTACATTTGATTCTACAAAGTGAGGAACTGGAATTAAATCAATCCCTGCTACTCTTGCAACTCTGCCTTCTGCGAYTGAACCTTTACCACTGAAATCARCATTGAYWACGTTTGTAGCGTTTGCTAATTTGTAGTATTCTTCAAGTCTCATAAAGCATTTTCTGCCTTCACTTGGAACATAATTGGCATCTAACGCTTTAGCCGCAGAAAAGATAGCACCTATCATYGCYGTAGMKGCWGTTGCRTCTGTTGCTGAAGCTATGTTAGCGTCAAATATGTTTGCTGTTACGTCTCCACCTGTTACGTTAGGTGTAGTTCCTATTGCACATTGACCAATAGTTTGTAAAACGTGTTTATCTTTGACAAAAGCCAAAGCTCTGCCAATTTCGGCTGAGTATGCACTTCTTACGTCCCAATGGTTTTTTGCTTCTTCAATATTACTTAAAAATACTGAAGATGTTAAAAGGTCATTAATTGTAATAACCTTTTCGTTGTGRTTAGCAGTTGAGCCTRWAATTTCTGCTCCTGCCACATGGTAAGCCGCSKCAATTCTGCCCATAACTGGGAAGGTTGCKSWCTTKCCATTAGAGATAGAACGAACCATCTCTGCTCCGCCTGTTTTTGAAGCTCTGTCAAAAGAAGTAAGAACTTCTCCTGCAAAAACTTTTANGAAANARTGCRTCTTCTGTACCTGTCGAGTTTATCTGAGGTATACTCGCTGGTGTTGCATTTGCCATAATATATTCTCCTTTAGAATTTATGGTTAGTTAATAAAAGCCTTGTATTTTCAGCTTCTTAAACTAAATTGTCTTCCCGCAGGAAGGTCAAGTTAATCTACTTATTTACTTGGCAGTTGCCACCTATAAAGGTTGCACAACTATTTTTTATTATTTTTCTTCTCAGCTTCTTGAGCCTTATCAAGAAGGTCGTTTATATTCTTTAACGCTAAAATAGATATGGTTAATTTATCATATCTGTCTTTAATTGTTTCAAGAATATTATCATGGTCAGGAATACCTACTGGATTTTTTAAGTAAGTATCAACAACCGAAGTATGTTCAGCAATCTCCGCTTCATACTTTTTCTTTAAAGCATATAAAAACATATTACCTCTTTTTCTTTTTGTTTTTCTTCTTCTTATTTTTCTTCTTCTTTGTCATTTCTTCTCTCCTCTCTTAGATTTTACTATTTGCCAGTTTATTCTTTACTTCATTTTGATATGCAGGGTCTTTTGCGTATCTAGGGTCGGACATAGCCTGAGTAACTTGTGCCCAAGATTGAAAACCTTGTTCACCACTAGCACTAGCCTTACCTTCAACCAACTTAGGTTCACTACCTGTTGATTGAGCATATCTAGCTTTAAGACCTACCACTGCTAACTTAACAGCTTCTAAATCTTTACTATTTACAGCACTATTATATGCTGTCTTCTCAGTTTCGCTTAGATTTTGACCCGCCCACTCAGACATATTATCATACGCCTGTGTTCCGCCGACCATTTCTTTAACGCTTGAGGATTGTTGGTCAGCTATTGCTTGTTGTCCTGCAATAAATCTGTCCACATAATCTTTTGGTATTCCTGCTTTTTCTAATGATTTATAAGAACCATCAGCAAGTTTACCATCTTTCGCATATTCTTCTGATAATGATTCCATATTTAAACCTGCACTATCTACAGCCTTTGTAGCTATATCTAAATCAGATTTAGGTTGTTCTTTTAGTTCTRYCTTAGAAACTGGGTCTACTGATTTTTCAGTAGGTTGAGATTGCTCACCAAGTTTTTTTTCTAATTCTGAATATGATTTGACCAATTCATCAACTGAGTTGAATTTTTCAGGCAAACCTTCAGGTTTACTTTGTGTAGGCTTTATCTCTTCCACTGGTTTATCCGCAGTAGTTTCAGCACTTTGTACTTCTACTCTATCTACCATAATTTATTTCCTTTACTTATTAGGTTGTCATAGCTTTACTTACATTACCCGCAACAGGGGCAACTGCTTTCTCAGCCATTTGCATCATTTGTTGTTGTTGTTGCTGTTGTTGCATGGCTTCTTGTTCAGCCGCTAATTCTTCCTCAGTCTTAATCAAACCTTCCATCTCTATTCCTAAACTTGTAGCGATACGTTTAATTAAATCAGAAGTCTTTAACGATTGAACTACTTGTGGATTTATCTGAGCTAGATTTCCTATCTCAGCCACAAATTCTCTTAATTTTTGTAAATCATTACCTCTACCCAATGCTTCAATTCCTGTAATAATAGTAGGTTGAACTGAATCTTTAGGTAATGGTGGAATTTCTTTAGCTTCTTGCATACGTTTCATTAGTATTTTAACTAATGGAAGTTGAAACTCTTGGGATAGTAATGAATAAACACCACCCATACTTGTTTCTAATTGCTCAGCCATATATCTAATTTCTTGAGCTGTCACTCTTTCAGCATCTCTTTGTATTGCTGTGTGTAATAAGAAAGAATAA
>NVSV01000098.1:0-3439 GCA_002732835.1 Candidatus Pelagibacter sp. | reverse complement strand
GTGCTGGGTCAGGTGCAGGGGGCGAAGTTAATGGCTTGCCTACGCTAGTCGGTCTAACTGACCGATTCGACAACGTGACGGTAATCAAGAGCATGTCGAAGGATTTTGGCAACGCGGGTATACGCGCCGGCTACGCGATCATGAAGAAATCGCGGGTGAACCGCCTGCTAGACCATGGTTACCTGTGGAATACCAGTGGGATGGCCGAGTATTTCTTCTCATTGTTCGCACGACTCCAAAAAAGGAGTCTCTTTTGAACTTGAAATTGGAAAAAATAAAGGGACCCGATACACCCTTCTGTAAAACAAAGAACTTAATATAGAGTTATAGATAGCATAATGAACGTTGTCAGGGACTCCGAAAACTTTTTAAATAATTTTAAAATTTTTCCAGCAAAATCAACCTTAATACAGGCAAAGACTCAACGTTAATTCTGAGGTATCATGAGGCATGAAAAAACTTTTTGGATTCGTTATGGTTGGATCAAACAATCTTAATAAATCTGCTAAATTCTATGATGCTGTTTTTGTTCCTCTAGGTATTAAAAAAGTCAAGACTACAGAAAAATACATTGGTTATRCCCAAAAAAATAACTTAAACAAAATAGAGTTCTATGTWACCAAGCCTTATAATAAAGAAGTAGCTACTTATGGTAATGGCACAATGATTTCATTTCTAGCTGATTCAACTAAAGCAGTTGATAGCTTTCATTCTAGTGCATTAGAGAATGGTGGTGTTGATGAAGGATTACCAGGAATAAGATCTGACGGAAATTATTATGCTTATATACGTGACCCAGACGGTAACAAAATTTGTGCTAAATGTAATTCTAATTAAATGAAAAAACTATCTCTATACCTTCTGCAATTAAGAAAGCACCCAAAATTAGAGGYCGGATAAACTACATATTAAACCCCTTAAAATTTGGATCCTTAATATCTACTAATAAAATTGCTGAAARCATATGGCGTGCAAAAAGAAAYAAGAAKTGATAAGAKAATGAAATGAAAAAATTGTCATCAAAAAAGAAAATRCGACAAATCCGAATGTTAAATAAAAACATACAAAAGATGAAGCTAAGAAAAAATAAAAGAGTGAAAGACAAGAAAAAAGCAGCCGAGCGAGAACGTCTGCCGCCAAGGTCACGTTAATTTAACTCTRCCACCTTTTTTYAACAAACCAGWGTTCTKYMWWWTATTGATGGTTTCCTAACGGGCTCTTTTTTCTAATCCCTTAATACGTCCAGACCAATAACTTTTTTTTGCACCTTTTGATGTTTTTCTATACTGCATCAATTGTTTCATTGTTAGTTTTCCTGATTTTAATGATTTTTTCTTTTTTGCTTTCATGTCTAATAATATAATTTTTTATCTAACTCTACCACCCTTTTTTAACAAACCAGAGTTCTTCCTTTCTGTATCCGAACTGTATCCAGTACTGTRTCCAAGAAAGGTGAGTGGCTCTATTTTTGGAGCGGGAGAAGGGAATTGAACCCTCGACCTAAACGTTGGCAACGTTTCGCTCTACCACTGAGCTACTCCCGCATTTYMWWKMWWKMTYAYRAAYSMASRWYWYTWTMWAGGNNRKWAWTAAYRYAWTNNTYTTNAKAATAAAACGTATGGCAGTGTGCCAAAACAGAATTTTTTAATTTAAATCATGAAACAAGTTTAAAAAATCTTTATAATTATTACTTTTATTGACAGAATCTTTATATATTGGTTTTCTACTTTGATTAATGCTCACAGTTTTTATTGGATTTTTCTTTTTGTAAAATTCTAAACAATCAGGTTGCCAATTTAAATTACAAAATTCTAACATTTTTTTTATTTCTACTTCTTTATTTTCAACTAAATCTTCATATTTTATTTCATAAATATAGTTGCCAATCTTATTTTTCCAAAATTGCATTAAATCCCTGTAAATATTTATGTATTTGATGATATTTTTTTCATTGTATGTCCAATCCGTTCTATTGCCACCAAATAAATTTTTGTAAATTGATAAACAATTATCTTTAATATTTCTATTAACATGTATTATTTTTGAATTTGGAAAAATAGAAGGCCCAAATCATTGTGGCTCTGCCACTATTTTGTATAGCGTAYCACTAAGATTAGTAACATAGATCTCATATTTTTCATCAAAACCAAATGTAGAGAGATTACTAACTAACGTAAGTGACTTCTGTTCTATGATCGTTGATGACGTGTTGTCATAACGAAATCCTCTGATTGTAGATGAAACATAGTCGCCATACATGTAAACACCGCATAGATCAGGTATTTGTGATCCTCTATAAACAAGTCCACCTGTAATTGAATGCCAGCCATCCCCGGAGWGAGTATGGGTAATAATCGGCGCTTCATAGTTTGTGATGTTACAAGTGGTRCCAAATGTKGGGTTGCAAATGTCGCCTTCTACAACACGCCAACCATAATTAAGTCCTTTTTTTATAACATCTATCTCTTCCACCCTATTTTGACCTACGTCACCCGCATAAAGGACGCCATCAAGGKGGNTCGAAGCTRAATCGCCATGGATTACGTAAACCATWTGACCAAATTTCKCGTCGTGCACCTGACGTTCCTGTCCAAGTTGGATTRTCYRATGGWATWGAATACTGCAAACCTGTATCAATATTATTAACATCAATKCKTARAATKSYMCCYAACAAAGTTGTTAGATCCTGCGCATTGTTASTAGGATCRTCTSYAGAACCACCRTCACCCATGCCGATATATAAATAGGGTATAGGTTCAAGGCCGAAGGCAATCTGACCACCATTGTGATTTGAAAATGGTTGATCGATTTCCATGAGAATCCKTTCACTATCTTCTAGTTGGACAGTTTTGTTTTCTGTAAATTCAGAAATRATTGTACAACGGTTACTTTGAGTGCATTGGTTGCTGACACTGTTATCGGACACATAGTTAACATAAAACCTACCATTAGTAATRTATTCTGGATGAAAAGCGATGCTTAAAAGGCCCATTTCACCAGAATTTTTGACACGGTTACTGATATCTAAATATGCACCTGTCTGAATTGAATCATTCAGGAGAACCTGGACAGTTCCTCTTTTTTCAACAATAAATAGTCTACCACTACCGTCACYRGCGTTGGTAACATGAACTGGCTCTGATAAGCTWGTGACTATCGACTGTGTTGTCACATCAGGAATGGTCGGAATTGTTCCAGTTACTTTACAAATTCCAGTGAAATTATCGGATGAAGAGACATTTGCTGAAGAACTGTTTTTAATAGTGCATGAAAGCATCAGGCTAAGGCCCATTAGCAACAAGGCTGTAAAGAGATGTGGAGTAAATTTTTTGTGCATTTGTTTCACACTACAATAGTTTATATGTGACATATTTAAAAAGATKCTTAAAACRCCCTCTAAGGCAATATTGGTTTCTTAGCCTTAAATGTTACTCTGATT